>DATKWE010000084.1:0-5603 GCA_035529735.1 Desulfobacterales bacterium
T
The DNA here is from genome assembly GCA_035529735.1 of Desulfobacterales bacterium. Taxonomy (GTDB): domain Bacteria; phylum Desulfobacterota; class Desulfobacteria; order Desulfobacterales; family UBA11574; genus JAAXQD01. The sequence goes on from DATKWE010000084.1 coordinate 2, forward strand.
TCATTCTTCACTCCCCGCTAATTTCTGTCAAGAATGACCCCGTTGTTTTCGTAACGATTTAATATTCGGGCTAAATTTCTTTTTTGTTAAAAAAGACCAGCATTAACGTGGTTATCAGGATGATGAAACAGGAGACATTCAGAATCGGGTGAAGGGGTCCCATGTTGTTAAAACTGCTTTGACCGATGATCGAATCGGCGTAGGCCTGCACCATGTAAACTTTCGGGTATAAAATTCTCCACAGGGCAGGAGGCGAGGCTGCAGCCGAAGAAACCGCCGTCTTAAAAATTTCGCTGTTTAAGATCTGATGACCACCGTCGGAAATATAGCCGACGAATAAAATCCCCACAGTAAAAACCGCGCTGATGAAATCCGGCAGATAAAGAGACAAAAAGCACACCGAAACCGCAATAAAGAGAAGATTGATCGAACATACCAGCGATGCGGTTAAATACCCGGGAATGGCGGCGCCGGTTTTTACCCACACCGTCAGAAAAATCGTTGCGTGAAGAATAAACATGAAAACCAGGCACAAAAGCCATGTGCCGGCGATCCTGCCGAGAATGTATTGCCGCCTGAAAACCGGCCTGGAAAGAAACAATACCAGGCTTCCGTCTGCGTGGTCTCTGCTGAAAATTTTCATCGACAGCAGGATGACGATCAGGAACATGCCGGACGCTATGACCTGGAAAACAATTTTTGAAATATGCCACGCAATCGTAATGTTGGCCAACTGTTTCCCGTTGACGACATATTGGCCGCTGTAACATCCGCGAATCATCAGCACGAACAGAATGGAAAGCCCCAGCAGAACATAAAAGCTTTTGTGCCGCATCTGGTCGCGAAGAGTGTAGCCGGTAATTTTTAAAAAATTATTCATTTTCCTTAGGATAACGATTATATTAATTCTGTCTTGATTTGAAACGTTCAGCTCAGGTATTTTATAAAAACATCCTCCAACGTCTCGTCGTCCTCTATTATTGAACGAATCGAATCCTTGACGAGGATTTTCCCGTTGTTCATTATTGCCAGCGTCTGGCATGTCTTTTCCACTTCCGAAAGGAAATGGGAATTCAAGAACACGGTAATACCGTTGTCGCGCAGGCACTCGAGAATTTTTCTCACATCCCGGATACCGATCGGATCGAGGCCTGTTACCGGTTCATCGAGTATCAACAATTTGGGCTGTCCGAGCAGCGCTGCTGCCAGGCCGATTCGCTGTTTCATACCCTTGGAATAAGCAGCCGATTTTTCTTTTTCCCTGCCTTTCATGGAAACCACCTCCAAAAGCCGGTCCACTTCCATTGGCGCATCTTTTCCGGCCAATCCAATCAAAGAAGCGTGCCGCCGCAGATATTCAAGCCCGGAAAGATGCGAGGGGATCATGTGATGTTCGGCCAGATATCCGACCCGTCTGCGTGCTTCGGGGTTGGAAACGGGTATTCCGTCGATCAAGATGCTGCCCGAAGTCGGTTTGATAAAGTCGAGGAGCATGCGAACGACCGTTGTTTTGCCGGCGCCGTTCGGACCGAGCAAAGCGAAATATTCGCCTTTCTCGATGCGATACGTTATGTTGTCGACCGCCGTAAATGTACCGAATTTTTTGATGACGGAATTAAGTGCAATCATAATTAAAGGCCCTTTAGCACAAGTTGTTCACGTTTTACAACGGAAGAACACGACGGCAAATGCCGTTTCATTGCTTATCCGCCAGGCACCCGCTGTATCCGGAGGTGCCGACAATCGTATCACCCTAATTGAGCGAAAGTCGAGGATGTTATTTGGGGTGAATTCCATTCGAGCAGAGAAAAAGTCTGGGAATGCGGATCATTATAGTTATTAAACTCATTTTGCCATGTTATTTATGCAACGATAGGGTTGGCGGCGGGAGTACGGGATGTCTTTTTATCCCATAAAAAAGGTTATTAAAAAATTTAACCGGTCGACAATGAAACAGTACACATTTTTTATTGATTCTTTTTCTTTTCCTGCTTCTCCTTGCGTTTTTCTTTAATGGTTTTTTCCGACTTCTTTTTCACATCCTTTTTCGCGTCTCTTGCCTTTCCCATTTTTTTCCTCCTAAGTAAAACATTGACGTATCAGCCCGGAAATTGCACGGGTTTGGAGCGTTCATTTACAAGGCAGCAGCCCGTTAAGATGCGACCCCGATGTTACTTCGGATGAAAAGGCGCAGATCATCCAAAATCGATTGCCGACCGGGGCGTGGCCGTGCCGGCTTCAGGCAATGTGCAGGTCCGGGCTGCCCTTTCGCCGGCGAATCACCTGTATGTTTCCGAGCGGGCGGGGGGTGTTCCGTTCAGGTTTCTTCATGTCTCGGTCAGCGGCGTTGATCAGCCGGCACAACATGGTTTCAATCTCTTTTCGTTTTGCGTCGTCCATTAAAATCCTTCTTTTTTTTGTTAGCGGTTTCGCATGAATCGGTCTCTGGTATCAATACGACGGCGGCAGCCGTCTAGTAACGGACAGGCGTCGTGCACCGTAAAAATAGTTGCACTGCACCATCCAGATAGATGATGCGTGGGATAACGTGAGTAGTGCCAAATAAAGCGGGAAAAAGAACCGGCCGGCAAGCGCCTGGCGATGGGAATCCGATTTCCGTATTCATGCCGAACGGAACACATCGGGCCGTAACATATGACATGATATGCGTTTTGGCAAGGGAATTCTGCTCCGAAATACCGTGTCGCAGGAGGTGGCAAAAGATTTAAGCAAAATATTTAATTTGATTGGTAAATTTTCTTCCGGTGCCGGCCAAAATCTGGTTTTGTCCGGGGTGAAAATAGGGCAATCGGTCAACGTCAGGATATGGCCGGGATAATTAGCGCGGCATCCCCGTATGATAAGGATGTTTGCCATTTTTTATTGAACAAGGAGTTTATGGATTCATATGTAACATTATCAATGATTTCTATCCCCCAGCCCAGGTCCTCCATCTCTTGGTTAACAGCGGTTATAGAGCAATATCCACCATTACCGAAAATATTAAAAACATCTTTGATGAGTCCTGGGATTTCAATGGCCATAAACCCCTTTGTTTGAAACCTCAGAAATAAATCAGTTAATCTGTTTGCATATTTCCTGATTTTGAGTTTATTTTTGACACCATCTCGAGAAATCACATCTTTTGGATGCATATCTTTGCTCCTTTTCATCCGGTTTCAATACGTATAGATTCTCTTCTTCATTCTGGAACTGATTGGATTCTCTAATGAATAATTTGATCTTGCCAATTTGATACCTTCTTGGCTGTTAATTTTGATAATGACAACAAGAAAAGGATCTATGAGCGGATTTTTTTGAGGTTTAAGGTCTGATGATAGCGAATTGTGAAGGTATAAATTCAAACCAAACAAAAAGGCATCCCCTCAATATTAAAAGGAATGCCCTTTTTACTCAGAACATAAGGTTAAATCACAGTGACATTTGCAGCAGCAGGACCTTTTTGTCCTTGCTCTATATCAAAGGAAACTCGATCGCCTTCATTGAGGGATTTAAAACCGCTTGCATTGATTGCTGAATGATGAACAAAAACATCCGCTCCGTCTTCCTGCTCAATGAATCCGAACCCTTTTTGGTCGCTAAACCACTTAACAGTTCCATTGGTCATGATAACATCCTCCTTTCTTAAAAATTTTCAACGTCACAAACTGGAGGGTGCCACTTTGACAAATGGATTATTCCTTCAGAAAGAAACTGTCCCGTAGATTAAACAGGACTTAATTGATTAGAGGTATAATAATCGTTATTCAGAAAGAAAGCAAGCTAATTTTTGTTATTTTTAAATAAATGGAAATACGCATTTAAACGTGCAAAAACGAAATGTTATGCGAACAATGTCAGAGACGGCTCCGTATGGCAAGGTTTGTGGTCTCATGATACGTGCATGATTCTTGAATGGTGAAGGTTTGTCCCCCATCCCCTATTGAACCCCCACGCCTTAATTTTCTAATGCGCGCCGAATACACGTTTCAACAAATCAGTCGTTCGCTTGGCGGGATTCGTGCGGATAGCAGCTTCTTCCTTGGCCATGTAATAGAAGATTCCGTCCATCCCTTTCTCAACCACATGATTTGTCAAGTCGGCTTTCACGTCCGGGACAAAAGGAACGGATCGATATTCTTTCATAACGTTATCATACGCCTTAACAGCTCCCACTTCGGAAAGGCTGTTATTAACAACGGGTTCCATTTCTTTTGCAAGAGAGGGAGACATTTTACTTCGAAAATATTGGGTAGCAGCATCTTCGGGGCCTTCATATATCTTCTTTACATCATCAAAACTCATTTCAGTGATCGCCTGTGAGAAAAGTTCCTTTGCCTTTGGAGTGGCGACTTCCGCAGCCCGGTTGAGTTTCACCTCGAGGTCTTTGAGCTGACTGGACATACCTACTTTATCCAGCACAGATTTTACGGTGTCTAATTGTTTCGGCAACGGTATATGAACGGCGGGATCTGTATTGAATCCGTCCACATGGCCTAACTGGGCGACCACATTCTCCGAGCCGACACGAAGCGCATCTTTAAGCCCGGCCCCGATTTCCTCAACCGTGATACCGGATTTTTCGCTGCTTCCCCCGTAAGTCTTAAGGAGATCCGTGCCTTTATCCAACCAATTACTCCCGGCTTCTGCCCCGCCGAATATTAAAAAAATCGTGATAAAAACCATGCCAACAATAATTATAAATCGATGCGTTAAAAGTTTCAGGAAATTTGTGTACATGATAATCACCTCCACGCTAGGATTGTTTAAACTTGGTTATTCCCTCTCTTTGGGGAGAGGGTTAGAATATCATTAATCTCTCCGGGCTGTCTACAACTCGGAAGTGCAAAACGCACAACGTGATGCATTGATTGATACGGTCGAGAAACATTTGGGACACTCTTTGGTCGTTGGCACCTCCGGAGGTGCTTCCTCTTCTCTTTTGAGCTTATTAATACCGCGAATCAGCATAAAAACGGCAAAAGCAACGATTAAAAAGCTGATTACCGTGTTAAAAAACATGCCGTAATTGATTGTGACCGCACCGGCCTTCTGAGCCTCGGCTACAGTCGCAAATGTGCCGGCAACGGCCCCCTGTTTGATAACGAGGAAAAGGTTCGAAAAATCGACGTTGCCAAGAAGCAAACCGATCGGCGGCATAATAACATCATCAACAAGTGATTTTACGATGGTACCAAAAGCAGCACCAATTATGATTCCAACCGCCATGTCAACGACATTCCCCTTCATGGCAAATTCTTTAAATTCTTTAAACATTTTTCTCCTCCTTTCGTGTTGATTGTTTGCCCACCAAGTTTGATTCCTAAACTCCGGATGGTTTCAATAGTTAAGCAATTGAATCGCTATAAAGCAACAAACACGCCAATATCGTGCCATTTAACAACTGATTGTTATTTATAAGAAACATCGCCAAACGAATAACACTTATGTATCATAATCGCGATTTGTGAGACACTTCAGTATTTCGGGTTTGGTCGGATCTGAGATCGTAGCGTCGTTTCCTTAGTTGCGGTTGATCACTGATGTTGCAAACATGATGGGTAATAAAGTTGGCGAATCTCCTGCATGGAGTGTGAACGAT
>DATKWE010000085.1:0-6647 GCA_035529735.1 Desulfobacterales bacterium
ATTTTCAAAAGTGAAAATTTTGCATTTCGGCGCTTTGTTTGAATCACTGATAATGCGAGCACAAGATTCACAGGTTGCATCCCTTAATTTTTCTGAAGAGAATTCTTCAAGCTTCTTTTTGTCCTTCCGGGTTGATAAAAATATGTCCGAAATGTCATCGAGTCCCCGACCCAGGCGCTTTTTTCCCATTTTCCCCCTCAGATCTCGACTACGGAGTTTTTGCCTCCAAATGAATTATCGACTTGGTAGGAACTGTTTTGATCTTCAATCCATACATCATCTATTAGAAACCTGTATTGGTATGTACCCGGTGCAAGATAGATACGTTTTGACCATGTCCCATCTTTTTTGCGTTCCATGAGAGATTCTTTGGATGTGTTCCAATTGTTAAAGGTCCCGACTATTTTGACGCGATTTGCTTTAGGCGCATGGTAGAAAAATTGCCTTTCAACCATTGTTAGTAAAGGAGAAGGTTTTGTTTGTTCGACAAGTCCTATTCCAAGAACTTTTTCCTCTGCGATCACTTCCTTCGCAAGAGCCATATAGTCGCTGAAGCCCTTGGCTTTTTGATCATAATCAACAATGGATCTGCCAAAACTTGCGGCTTCCTTCAACTTAACGTTGGTATTTACGACTGTTCTAAACATAAATTCCTTAAAATGATTTTTGATATCCTGTAAAACTTCTTTTGAGATTCTAGTCCGTTTATCGTACATCGTAGCAATGACTTTTATCCGAATTTCATGCCCTGTTTTTTCCCGAACCAGTGTTATTATTTCCAGCAGCCTGCTAATCCCCTGTAGTGAAAACAAGCTCATCTCAATAGGAACAATCACCTCCGTCGAAGCAATGAGCGAATTAAACGTCAGCAATCCGAGGCTAGGGGGACAGTCAATGATGATGTAATCATAAATTTGATTTAAACCGTCAATTGCTTCTTTAAGTTTGGTCTCCCTGCCTTGCACCATGGAAAGATGCTGCTCAAACGTACTCAAAGAAATATTTGATGGTGCGATATCGAAATTGTCGTCAACCTTAATCGTCACGTCATTGAGAACTACTTTCGCGTCATTCGAATAGCAAAGCGTGTCGAAAACTGTTTTTTTCAACTCCCTGATATTGATATTTAAACCTATCGCAGAATGCCCCTGAGGATCCATATCGATGAGAAGTACCTTTCGACCTTTATGGGCCAAGCATGCAGATAAGTTAATTGAGGATGTTGTCTTTCCGCATCCTCCTTTTTGGTTGGCAATCGAGACAATCCTCACCATTACCTCCTTTTTCCCAATAATATCATTTGAGCTGTCAAAAAACGCTTTACATCATGGTGCCGACATAATCATTCAATTTGTATAGCTTTGATGATCTTGAAGAAAACCGTTAGGTGTGGTTCTGGAGGAGGTATTTCAAGTGAGATTTCTGAAGGTGCGTCTACGCTTCAAATGTTAAAAAAAGCATTTCATCGCTATAAAATTGGAAATGAGTCGGTCAGCCACCACTTATTCACGAACCAGCATAACCATTATACTGCTCTCGTTATCACCAAAACGGTTTCTTCTTTCAAGACAGGTTTGGCTTTGCCGATGAATTAATAAAGCCTCCAAAAGGATATAGAACTCCTATGGAGGCTTCATGTGGACATTTTAGGACCTCTTTCATCATGATATATTACCGTTCAAAGGTTAATATGTGAAAAAGATCTAAGTTCTCTAAGCCATATTATGAAACATATTGTGTGTCAAGTAAAAAATAATACAATATGTTGTGGTAAAAAACCACGTTATCATTAACATAATTTTAGAGGTTATGTGCATAGAACGGTTTTAATTGGATAATATACGGCTAAGAGATAACAAGGAGAATTCCCAGCTAAAAATATAGGTTTTCCTTTAAAACAGGTGGATATTTGGAAAAAATAACATATGCTAAATGACGGCATGCTCAAAAATGGCTTTTTGGGCAACCTCCCAACATACATAGCATTTTCGTGAATCTTCGATCACTGCTATTGATCACCGTGTCTTTCTTTGGGAATTTTGTGATATCGTTTTCCAATAAGGGTCCTTATTCGGGGGCGTGTCTTTTTGCTTTTTTATGGATTTTAGATATATGTAATCGGTTAGAATTGACGTTGACTGGATGTTATGGCAAGATCTGCTATTAACAAATGTCTCTGAAATAAAACTGTTAATTTAGATGAGGGAATTAACATGTTCTGCATAATCGGAAGCCGGTATATCATGAAACATTCCTCTGTGATGTGTAGACATGGCTGACACTTCCTATTTCCGCCTTCAATTTATTGTCTTTGCCCTGGTGGCCGCCTCCTTCACGAACATTTATATCACTCAACCCGTATTGCCTGTGTTGCAGGATGAGTTCGCAGCGGACATGGTATTGGTTTCTTTCAGCGTATCGGCGGTTATCCTTGGCATAGCAATATCCAATCTTCCCTTCGGTTTTTTGGCAGATCGGTTGCCGATCCATCCCATTATTTTAACGGGCGGTGTTTTGGTGGCTTTTGGCGGTTTGGTTTGTGCGGTGACCAAAGACCTTTGGGTTTTAATTGCAGCACGGTTTCTCCAAGGCCTCTTCATCCCTGCCTTGACAACCTGTCTTGCAGCCTATCTGGCAAGGGTTCTTCCGGTAGCGCGGCTAAACGTCGTAATGGGCTCATATGTTTCCGCTACGGTGCTCGGTGGATTGGGGGGTCGCTTGCTGGGTGGTTGGATACACCCGCCGTTGCACTGGCGCCATGCTTTCGTATCTGCTTCGATTCTCATCCTCATTGCAACATTCACGGCCTTTCGGTGGCTTCCGCGCACTTCAATTGAAAACAAACGGCAGTATATTACCCTCAGTTATTGGGCGTTACTAAAGCGCTGGGAGCTGTTACTTATTTATTTCTGTGCCACAGGAAGCTTTTTAATTTTCTCGTCGGTTTTCAATTACTTGCCATTTCGGATGACTGCGCCGCCTTTTGGTTACTCCACCGAACTAACGACGCTCCTTTATCTCGTGTATATCGTGGGAATCTTTATGGGGCCCACAGCCGGTCGAGCCAGTAACCGCTTTGGAACCGGGAACACTTTACTGGGGGGTGTCGCCGTTTTAGGGGTTTCATTGACGCTTATCCTACTGCCTTCCATTACTGCGGTCATACTTGCGCTTTTAGGTGTTTGTGCCGGGTTTTTCACCATCCATGCCGCGGCTGTTGGTGCCCTTAACCGTAAGCTTTCCAGCGGCCAAGGGCGTGCGAATGCTCTTTATGTGTTGTTTTACTACATGGGGGGGTGGCTTGGAATTACCTTGTCCGGATTTGCTTATAAACAGGGCGGTTGGCGTGCTGTGATATATTTTTGCTTGTTCTTTTTGGTTATTCCATTGAGCACGGGTATTGCAGAACGTAAAAACAGACGCCGCCGAACATCCCCATGAATAGGATTAAGATATGAGCGGACACAGCAATGAAGTTCTTGTCTTCAGCGAACGATTCGGCCGTCACAGTTATGGACCCAATCACCCCTTGAAGGTGGAAAGGCTCCGGTTAACCATGGATTTAATCGAAGCCTATGGGTTGTTCGATCACCCCGAGATACCCTGGGTGGAAGCCCGGGAGGCGGATGAACATGACGTGCGTCTGGTCCACGATTCCGAATACATAGAAGTCCTCCGTCAGGCCAATACCGGCCAGGCGCCGGCACAAGCAGCGCACTATGGCCTGGGGAGCAGCGACAACCCGGTATTTTCAGGATTATATGACTGGTCCCTGCTGGTCACCGGAGCGACGTTGGAATGCATTCGCCAGGTAAGATATGAAAATCGCCGGATCGCATTCAATATTGCCGGTGGGCTGCATCATGCCCGATCCGCCCGATCTTCCGGGTTCTGTTACTTAAATGATCCGGCCATCGGAATTGCCCGAATGATTCAGGATGGTTTGCGCGTTGTTTACCTGGATTTAGACGTCCATCACGGTGACGGCGTTGAAGCGGTTTTTTATAACACGGACCAGGTGTTGACCATTTCCCTTCATCAACACGGTCACACCCTTTTCCCGGGCACCGGATTCCCCGAAGAAATGGGGCAAGGGCCGGGCCGTGGTTTTGCCGTCAACGTACCTCTGGCGCCCGGCACCGATGATGATTTGTATCTTTGGGTGTTTAATGAAACGGTTCCGCCCTTGGTGCGTGCCTTTGACCCTGATGTACTGGTAACCCAGCTGGGGGTGGACACCTTTACAACCGATCCCATCGCTTCGCTGAACCTTACGACCGAAGGTTTTTGCAAGCTGATTCGAGAGATCAAGTCCTGGGGATTTTGTTGGGTTGCACTGGGCGGCGGCGGATATAACATAATGAACGTTGCACGGGCGTGGACCTCGGCCTGGGCGATCATGAAAGGGGTTGAGCTGTCCGACGACCTGCCGGACGACTTTATCAGCAAGCACCGGCACTTGCTGGGGAAAAACCTAAAACTTTCGGAACCGGCGCCCCTGATCATCTCCGTCAGCCGGGAAACCGCTCAACGGGCCCGCCAACTGGCCGATTCGGTTGTCGCCTGGATTAAGGAAAATATTTTTCCGCGGGTGGGTGCCTGAAAAGATTCAAGGATTCAAGTGAAATACTGAAAAACTTTTCTCATATATTTAGGAGGATACGATGAATGGTCATATGCTGAAATCATTGCCGGATTTTCTCGAGGTATTGGGTCTTGACGAGGAACCTATGGGGCTTTTTTATACGGATAAAAAACCGGCCGAAGGCTTTGCACCCAAGCGCATCGATTTGCCCACCCGGGAAAAAGAAATAAAAAACGAAATTGACTGGCAGAAGGTGTTCGGTCAATTTTCCTGCGTGATGGGCCATATCTGGCGCGCTCGCAAAAAAAAGGCTACGGCGTATTTTTCCGAGGAACTGTTCGGATGTCCCGGAGGGGCGTTCTGGCTGGGGTTTAACAAGCCGCAGACCGAAACCATTATCAATTACGTTTCCACCGGCATTCCAAACTGGACCGAGGGCGAGTTGTATTGTGATTCACCGGACGCGCTCAGACGAATTTTCGAATATGTCGACCCTCGGCCGGCACCCCATAAATTTTGTATTGTAAAACCCATCAGCAAATTTTCAGATGACGAAGTGCCGGAACTGGTCGCATTTTTCACACGTCCGGAATCTCTGTCCGGGCTGCACCAGCTGGCGGCTTTTGTGACCCATGATCCCGAAGTGGTCGTGTCGCCATGGAGCGCCGGATGCGGGAGTGTTGCGGTGTGGCCGTTGCACTATTTATCAAGGGGACAAAACAAGGCGGTGATCGGCGGCTGGGACCCTTCTGCCAGAAAGTTTTTTAAAACCGATGAGCTCTCGTTCACGGTCCCTTTTCAGATGTTTAGGGAGATGCTCAATCGCTTTGGTGAATCTTTTCTAACCACAAAGACTTGGGCAACGGTTCAGAAAAAGATCCTGCGGAGTAAAAAAGCTTGGGGTGAAAATCCTCAGGTTGAATGATAATGTCTATAGTGCAGGACGTTTACAAACATTACCGTATGCATCTATGCCCTACTTCATCTTTAGTTGGAGAAGAGGGTCCAAGGATTCCCCGGTTAAATGGTATATAAATTTAACAGGGCAGGCAGGGGTCAAGGATTTGATGACTCAAGGGGGCAAGGGTTTGTTTTCTATAAATTTTATCAGCGCTTTTAACATTCTTTCGATTTCTGACATGTTTTTTTTAGTGGTCCCAATTCACCTTTTTCAATTAAATCTAAATCCCGGCAAAGGACTCAACTGTTACAAGGAGCCTACAATGAAACGCTTTTTACCATTTGTCAAAAACGCGACAAAACACCTGTCGATGTTCGTTTTAATCCTCTTTACCTTGTCCGCCTGCGCATCCCGCTCTTACATGAAGGTCAATTACCAGTTGCCGGATAAAATTCCGGATACGCCGGCGGTAACAGAGATCCGTTTGAGCGTGGTGGATCAGCGGGACACTCCGGACCCGTTAACCGCCAGCGCCCGGGATAAGCTCAAAAATTTTCAGGGAAACTATATGCTGATCATGGCGCCCAAAGGTGAAAACGCCCCCATGGAGGGGGTTTACGGTCTCAGCACCTTGTTCGAAACGGTGTTCCAAAAGCGCCTGAATCAGATGGGAATCCGGGTGGCCGATTCCAGCTCCCGGCAAATTCCGGAACTTAAAGTGGCGATTACGCGCTTTCAGCTCGATCTTAAAGATTACAAATGGCACTTCCGGATGAACTATGCCGCCAGCCTGATAAAAGACGGGAATGTCCTGGTGAAGAAAACATTCGATGGACAAGCGGAACGCCTCGATGTCCCGGGTGTGGATGATTCCGGTACCACGGTGAGCGAGATGTATGCCGACTTGATCAATCAGCTGGATATTGCGGCCCTCTTGAGCAACCTACCACCCTCCTAGCGGAAGGCTCTCCATTGGCGTGCCGCTTCAGTGCCCGTTTTTATCCATAAAGGCGCTGTAAGAAATAATTCATCTGTTTGTACCACCAGGGCCAGTCGTGATTCACGTCGTAGCCCCAGAAATCGACCCAGGCCGGAATCGATTTTTCTCTAAAAAGGGCATCCAGGGAGCGTGTATCGGCAGCGGCTTCCGCTTCCCAGGCG
>DATKWE010000086.1:0-8788 GCA_035529735.1 Desulfobacterales bacterium
CCGGTCTGCTTGACCAGAACGACCTTGTTGATCTGGCTGAAGACTTCGGTCGAACCGACTGTCCGTTAGAGTTCGTTATATCGCCAAATAATTAATCCGAGCACGTCCCTAAGAACACAATCTCACACAGAACCCACAAAGCACACCAAGAAAGCAATCCAAATCTATGATAAAATATTTTTTCATTCATCGAAAAGCAAAATATAAAAGATGGATCATCTCCCGATTAGTTGTAGTTAATTAAGGCAAAATAAATGGGTTATTTCCAATTGGGCAGGTGTTATCCCAGAGGGTATAAGGGGTCAAGGATTCAAGGGTTCAAGGGAAATGCTAAAGAATTACAAAGATTTGAAGGTCTGGCAAAAGTCATACGAACACTATTTAGAGATATACTAAATAACAGCATAATTCCCAAAGGAAGAAAGACAAACATGGATTACATTAGGATGCTTTTCATATCTTATGGTTCTGTTTGGGAGTTGGAAACACAGATATCATTAGCAGGGGATTTAGATTGAATTGAAAAAGGTTAATTGGGTACACTGAAAAAAGACTTAGCGGAAATCGAAAGGATGTTAAAAGCGCTGATAAAGTCTTTAGAAAACAAACCCTTGACCCCTTGAATCCTTGAATCCTTGAACCCTCTTCTCCAACTAAATTGGAGAAGAACCAAAAAAAATAATAAAAAAAGGGGAGACAAATCGTCTCCCCTTTTTCAATTAACGGGCAACACTAACGCGTTTTCAATTGCTCGACTATTTTTTGGTATCGCCGGTGGCGGCGCCGTGCATCTTGATTTCGACTTTTTCGGTCAGCCCTTCGTAGTATTTCCTAAGGATTGCAACAACTTCATCACGTCCAAAATGATCGGGAAGGTCTCCGCCCTCTGAAAGCATCTTCCGCAACATGGTCCCGGATAGGAGGACCCGGTCGTCCTTGCCGTGGGGACAGGTTCTGAGTGAGGCCATGCCGTCACATTTGTGGCAGTAGAATGTCCAGTCGATTTTTAAGGGCTGGCAGAGCAACATTTTTCCCGGATCGTCGGAAGTCGGGATCTTGTCAAATATGGTCTGGGCTTCGAACATGCCGTAGAAGTCGCCCACGCCTGCATGGTCTCGGCCGATAATCATGCGGGAGCAGCCGTAATTCTGACGGAAGGTTGCGTGCAGCAGGCCTTCTCTGGGTCCGGCGTAACGCATGTCCAGGGGGTAACCGCCCTGGACCACGTTTTTCTCCACAAAGTAGTTCTTCACAAGGGAGTCGATACATTCAACGCGAACTTCGGCAGGGATGTCACCGGGTTTCAGGTTCCCGACCAGAGAGTGAATGAATACGCCGTCACAAACTTCCACTGCGATCTTGCAAAGATATTCATGGGATCGGTGCATGGGATTCCTGAGCTGAAGGGCGGCGATTTCACTCCAACCTTTTTCTTCAAAAATTCTGCGAGATTCTTCCGGCCTCATATAGACGCCGGCATATTTGGTCGGATACTCACCCTCGCTAAAAACTTTGACCGGGCCGGCAAGGCTGAATTCCTTTTGGGCCATGACCATCTGGACGCCGGGATGATCTTCACCGGCAATCTTCCAGAATTCCTCGACGGTCGGGGTGCCTTCTCCCATGTAAATCTTTTCACATTCGAACTTTTTGTCGGCTTCGGTCATTTCATGTTTTTCCGTGACCTTTATGCTTCCCATTATTTCACCGGTATCGGGATCACAAAGCGCTATTTCATCACCTTTGTTGATGCTGTTCGCATCTTCTTTTGACGCAGACAAGGTCACCGGAATGGGCCAGAAGGTTCCATCGGCAAGCTGAAAATTTTCACAAACCCCTTTCCAGTCCGCCTTGGTCATAAAACCGGTCAGCGGGCTGAAGCCGCCGATTCCCATCATGATGAGATCGCCGACTTCACGGTGAGACATGGTGATCTTTTTCAGGCCCTCAGCCTTTTTCTTTTCTGCATCAAGCTCAGCGCCTTCAAGCAAGCAGCAGGTTAACCCCTTACCGCCGTGTGGTGGAATTAGTTTTGCCATTTGTTACCTCTCCTTTCGCTTTTTTATTAAAATAAATGGTTTTTTCTGCACAATTTCGATTTTCATAAAAGATGAATAATTAGTAAGGAAAAAGCCATTTGTCAAGGGTAATCGCCAGTATAAAATGCCTAAAATGCCTAAAATGTCTAAAGTTTTGGAATTTCGCCGGAATTAATACGAATGATTAGATCCAAGCGACCTAAGAAATTGCCTGTTGACGATTGTCGATTGAACCCGCATAGCGAGGGAGATATAAATTGACAGAATACCTTATCGGGAAGATTCCCCGCATCTTGCTGCGAAGAGCCTTCAATACTCAGTCCTGTTTAATGCCGATGAGGGTTACTTCAACGGTTCGTGCCCTTGGACCGTTGTCATGATTGATGGCCACCACCTGCTGCCAGGTTCCCAGTCTGAGCTGCCGGTTTCGAATCGGCAAGGCAATCGAAGGTCCCAGAAGAGCAGCCTGGACATGGCTGTGCCCGTTGCCGTCATGCCAGGCCTTTTCATGTTCGTATTCAAGACCGGGAGGCGCCAGCCTGTTTATGGCTCTTTTCAGGTCTTCAACCACGCCGGGTTCGTATTCAATGGTGGTGATCGACCCGGTTGATCCCACCATTGTAGCGTAAAGACTTCCGCTTTCAATATCGGATTTCCTCACCAATTGATCGAGATCCGGCGTAATGTCGCAAATGTCCGGACCGGTTTGCAATTTGACCTCGATGGATTCGTAAAACATGGATACGGATTGCATAATTATCCTCCAATTGGGAGTTTAAAATGCCTAAAGTGATCTAAAGTGCCTAAAGTTATTTCCAAGATATGAACACTCAATAAAATGCTACGAATATTTCATCAGGATTGATCCCATTCCTAATAAGTTATGGTTCCCAGCATTTTATAATTTGTCTGTGCTGAAAGCATATTCCTTAACCCTGGCCCAGACCGGTCACCAACACTCTATACTCAAAAGGCATGTTTGTAATGGTGCATAGGTCATATCAAAATATGAGCAATGCGCACCAGGGCGGGCTTTAGCTCACTTTAGTTCACTTAAAACTTTAGGCATTTCTTGAAATAAATGTCTCCTGAAATCGAGGAAAAACATCCTAACATAACATATGTCAATGAATACAGATTAGAATATTAAAGCAGTTCCAGGTCCCAATTC
This sequence comes from Desulfobacterales bacterium, assembly GCA_035529735.1. Classification (GTDB taxonomy): domain Bacteria; phylum Desulfobacterota; class Desulfobacteria; order Desulfobacterales; family UBA11574; genus JAAXQD01. Next base: position 3,211 of record DATKWE010000086.1, read on the forward strand.
CACAGCCCGGGCCTTTTTTTCAGATCCACATCTTTGGGGATCGGTTCCACAAGATGCACGAACAGGCTGTATCCGGCCTGTTCCAAGGCACGCTGTTCGGCCTTAAGATCGAGTGTCCAGTTGGGATATACCCAATAGTCGGACCCGAATTTTCTTGCCCAGGCCTTTTCACCCTTGGGGCTGGCAAAAGATGTTTCAATTTCCAATTGATCCGAAAGAACCCGGGAAACACAAAGGGGCCAGCTGCCTGAAATGACCATTCCCAGGGGTAAAGGGCTGTGCTTCGGCAGCAGAAGATAATCTTTTCGGCCTAGCTCCGGGCTGACGATGGCGCCTTTAAACCCCAGTGATTCCAAGGTTTTCAGTGCCAGTGCATTGGCGATATTGCAAAAAGGTCCGGCCCAGAGATTCAGTGTTTTTAAATCGTTAAAAAATTCGGTTTGCCATGGCGCGTTCAGCACGAAATTTTGGGCACCTTTTTTAAGGACAGCATCCACCTGTTCCTTTTGGTTTTGGGCATCTTCCGGCCAGACAACCGGCGGAAGCCACCACCAAAGCCGTGACCCAAGTCCCTTGGGCAGATTTTTTATGGCCGGGTTCGACAGCCAGAGGCCTGAAAGGCCGAGGTGGTTGGTCTTGCCGAGCTGACGATAAACATGAAGCTCTGAAGCCGCGCCTTTGTTTTTTCCGGATCTTTTGGGCTGCCGGGCGACAAAATTCGAAACCGTTGATTTTAAGACCGGTGCGTTGGCAGGTTCTGATTCGAGGTCAGCCAAAATCTCTTCAAGCTCTTTTTCCTGACGGTCGATGAGGAAAACCGGGATTCCTTTTTCAAGGCGCTGTTTCGACAGGGGCTTTAGATAGAGACGTCCGCCTTTTGGGACGTATTTCCCCACTTTGCGGGTTGTGTGCCATGACTCGTCTTCATATCCAAGGCGAAGCAGATCCCCCGGCAGCAGTTCTTCCCTGGGATTTAAAAAAAACGTTTGCTTCGAACTCTTTACGCCTCCCACAAAAAGCCCGGACCCGGTTTGGCTTTCAAGATTGACCGGATTCTGCGGCCTTTGGGGCAAGAAATTATAATGGGTTCCGGTTCTGCCCAGAGCATAGGCCAACAGCTCAAGGGCCGCTTTCTTCATTTTAGGATCGGTTCCCTGGTCCCTTAAAATCCTGTAGGCTTTGACCGTGTAAAAAACATAATGTGCCCCTTTTTTGCGGCCTTCGATTTTCCAGGTCCGTATTTCGGGAATGGAAAGAAGGACTTTGGCCAGCACATCCAGGCTGAGGTCCTGGCAGGAAAAGAATCTTTTGCTCTGTTCTTTTTGGGTGTAAACGCGGCGGCAGGGCTGGACGCATCTTCCCCTGAGGCCGCTTTTGCCGCCGAAATAGCTGCTCCAGTAGCATCTGCCGGAAACACCGTAACACAGGGCCCCGTGAACGAACACTTCCAGGCCCAGATCCTTGGGACAGCCCAAGGCCATGGCTTTGATCTCGTCGATGTTAAGCTCTCGGGGCAGAACGATCCGGTGGACACCGAGGGTGTTTCTCGCCAGTTTAAGGGCTTCCGGAAAGCTGACATTTGCTAGGGTCGACAGGTGCAGCTCGCCGGGGAAACCGGTCTGCCCGGCCAGCTGGATAAAGGAAAGGTCCTGAACGATGATGCCGTCAGGCTTCACATGCCTGTTAAGCTGCTGAAGAAGCCCCCCTGCCATGTCCAGATCATCGGGCTTTAACAGGGAGTTCAAGGTCACATACACTTTGACGCCCTTATCGTGGGCCAGCTGTGTTAGCGGCGCAAGCTCCTCGATGGAAAAATTCTTGGCCTTCATGCGGGCTGAAAATTGCCTCAGCCCGCAATAGATTTCATCCGCTCCGGCGGCAATGGCCGCCAGAAAAGATTCTTTGTTTCCGGCCGGCGCCAGAATGGAAGGGCGCTTTAATTTTGATGGTTCATTGTTCATAGATAATATGTGAAAAGTGAAAGGCTTAAGGTAAAAAGCATCGGTATAGGGTCAAAAAATGGGTTATCGATTATCTGTTATAGGTTATTATGGGGTAGGGATCAAGAATAACGTGAAAAATGAAAGGTGAAAAGTTATCGGTTGTCGGTTATCGGGGATCAGGGTGTCAGGCGAAGGGCATAGGGCAAAGCGCATAGCGGAAAGGGCGAAAAAATATCTATGTCTTTGAAAAACGCTTTTTCAATGCATTGGCTGCATCGAAGGTCAAGCTCAGCAGGGCCGGAATCAGAAATATGGTAAACACCGTTGAAATCAGCAGGCCGCCCACCACAACACTTCCAAGCCCGCGGTAAAACTCAGAACCTGCTCCCGGAGCAAGGACCAAAGGAAGCATGGCGGATACGGTGGTGATGCTGCTCATGTAAATCGGTCGGATACGGGTTCGGACCGATTCGGTGATGGCATCCCGGGGCGGCATGTTGTGGTCCCGGATATTGTTCAGACTTTGGTGGACAATCAGGATGGCGTTATTTACCACGATACCCACCAGGATAACGAATCCGAGCATGGTAATAATGTCTAACGCCTGATAGGCAATAAATAGATTCACCAGTGCTAAGCCCACAAAGCCTCCGGCGGCGGCCAGGGGGACACTGAACATAATAATGAATGGATAGAAGAAATTTTCGAATAACGCCGACATCAGTAAATAGCTGATGACGATGGCCAGAATAAAGTTCCACATCAGGGCCGCTCGGGTTCGGGTCAAGTCGTCGGCCGTGCCGCCGAGATTGATACTGTACAGGCTTGAAAGGGCGCTTTTGGCCTTGATCGGACCCACCACCTTTTCTTCTACGATGGCCATGGCGGTTTCAAGGGGCACATCCATGGGTGGAATCACCTGGATCGTAATGGCCCGCTGAGAATCGATATGATTGATCTGGATGGGTCCTTCTTCAAGCTTTACTTCAGCGAGGGAGTTTAAGGTCACTTTTTCTCCCGACGGTGCCACCACCGGGAATTGGGGCAGGTCCTGGGTGCGTTCGAGCCGTCCTTCCCGACTTTTTACCACGAGATCGATTTCATCCCCGTGCAGCCGGTACGTGCTGGCTTTGGCCTCATCCACCATGGTGTCCACGATCAAGCCGAGATCCGCCGTGGTCATACCCAGGCGGGTCAGGCGTTCGCGATTGGGAACAATACGCATCTCCGGATTGCCCAAGTCCAGGCCGGGTATCGGTCGAATCTGTGCGCCGGGCAGCGCCTGGGCCGACAATCCGTATATCTGTCTGCCCATATTGATGAGTTCCACTAGATCGGGTCCCTTGATCTCTATCTCGATGGATCGGCCCTCACCGATATTGCGTGAAAAGAGACTGGGCTGCTGAACAATGGCAATCATGCCGGGAATTTTTCTCAGTATACCGTAAACATAGGGCAAAAGTTCCCGAGTCCTTTCCTGGACTTTTGAAACAATCCCCATGAAAACCGATTGCCCCCGTGCAACATAGAAAAAATTGCTGACCGGCGGAAGATTCAGCTTTTCGGCCAGTTCGCTTTTCTGATCATGTTCAACCAGCGGTAGAATGTCTTTTTCTACGGTCTTCCCGATATTCTCGAGCTCAGCCAGATTGTAACCCGGGGGCGGCAACAGAATTCCGAACAATATCTCTCGGTTGCCTTCAGGCAGATATTCTGTTTTCGGCATCAAAAAATATGCCAGACCCATGGCCAGAAGGGGCATGATAACGGCAAGCCCTATACGTGCCGTAAACAATCCGCACATCCAGTAAACAAACCGGGTGGTGTAGTCTATAAAGCCGCCGGCGACAGCGGTGAGCCCTCGCATGATGAAATTGACGGGTTTCCAGATTCGCGCAACAGACCCCGTTGTTTTGAATGCCGTGTTTTTATTTTTTTGAACCTTTCCCAGGATTTTGGAAGACAATGTCGGAATCACCGTAATGGAGATGATGAGGCTCAATATCACGGCACTACTGATGGCGATGGCAATGTCACGGAAAAGCTGCCCGGCCTCCTCCTGAACGAAAACAATGGGAAGAAATACCGCCACGGTGGTCAATGTGCTGGCCAGAACCGCTCCCCAGACTTCAACGGTACCGTCATAGGCTGCTTGGATGCGGGTTTTACCCATCTCACGGTGGCGGAAGATATTTTCAAATACCACAATGGAATTATCCACGATCATACCGATGGCAAAGGAAAGGCCGGCCAAGCTGACGACGTTGATATTCCGTCCCATTAAGGTCATGACAAGGAACGTTCCGATGGCGCTGATGGGAATGGCGATGGCCACGATGACCGTGCTGGCAAAATTCCGTAAAAATATCAACAGCACCAAAATCGCCAGAGATCCACCCACAAAAATATTCTTCCTGACCAGATTTATGGCACTATAAATGTAGCCGGTTTCATCATAGACCTTTGCAATCTTTAACTTCTTTTCTTTTAACAGCCCGTCATTCAATTCGATGATGGCTTCTTGGAGTTTCTTTACCACCACCAGGACATTGGAACCGGGTTCGCGAACCGCGTTAAAAACGATGGTCGGGGTACCGGTATGCCGGACGACATATTCCGAATCTTTAAAACCGAATTCGACGACGGCAATGTCGCTGACGGTAACAGGGATGCCGTTGACTCTTTTGATGATAACATTGGAGATGTCCTCAGCACTCTTATATTCGCCGACGGTTCGGGCGATATAGCGACGCTTGCCCTCGTCAAAGTCACCGGCGCTGATGTTTTTGTTCTCTATATCGAGGGTTCGAACGAGTTCAGGAATGGTCACCTTCCGGGCCGAGAGGGCGTCGATATCCACAATGACCTGAATCTCTCGTTCCCGGCCTCCGTAGATGTTGGAAGACGATATCCCGGAAATCCGCTCAAACCGGGGCTTCACATACTCATCGATAAAATCGTATTCCTCCTGTAAAACCCCCTCATATCCGTCCAGCGCTTGCAATACCATCCAGGCGATTGCCTTTTCGCGTCTTCCTCCGGACTTTATGATCGGCTTATCCACATCGTCCGGATATTTTTTTACCCGTTCGAGACTGTTGGATACCCTGAGCAGGGCTTCATCGGTATTCGTGCCGATTTCGAACATCAGATTGATATAGGCGCTGCTGTCCTGGCTTTCACTTTTAATCTCTACCAGACCTTCGAGGTTTTTGAGTTCTTCTTCCTGGGCATCGACGATTTCGCGTTCCACTTCAACAGGACTTGCGCCGCGCCAGGTGGTCGTGATGGAAATCTCCGGAAGATCGACATTGGGCGTCAGCTGAATCGGAATCCTGAAAAGTGATATGGAGCCGAACAGAACCAGAAGGAGGACTCCCACCGTAACGGTCACCGGTTTTTTTATGGCGGTATCGACAAGTTTCATAGAAGGTTCAGGGTTTAAGGTTCAGGGTTCAGGGTTCAGGTTTCAGGGTTCAAGGTATCAAACGAAACAGGTTTGCAACGGCCGGGCCCCTGATCTTCGATCCCTGTATCGTTCATCATTTTTGTACGGCTACCGGTTGTCCGGGCCTGAGGCGCTCGTTTCCACGGATGACCACTTGATCACCGGGTTGCAGACTCCCTTCAACAGC
>DATKWE010000087.1:0-2109 GCA_035529735.1 Desulfobacterales bacterium
TTACAAGTATTATCAGAATCTTAATTTAGGTTGATTTGTCTGAAACATTACAATATATAAAAATTTATTTGGATCACTGGTGTTACAGATTTCTTACCAGCGCCTTTTAAATGGATATTTGTCCCCATATTCGCTTTTCGCCATTCATTCCATTCGGTAATGTCCCATTTTTCAGCGCAGCGACGTAGAATTTTGTATTGATTCTCATGGAGTTGCCGATGGCGATTCCCTTTGAATCGATCCTTCTCAGACATAAAGTCCTCCTTAAGTCAGCGACCTGCAGCGAGAAGGGATCCAATTTTTTGTAAAAAGCCGATCTTTTCGAAAATCAATCAGTTATACGGCAGGAATGTGATTTCCAAAGGGTGCGGAACATATTGACGGAATTTTCTTGGCATCAACTAAAACCTTATCGATTCAAGGCGTTAAGATATTGCAACAATTGTTTGCCGTACAACAGGTTTTGCAGGGTTTCTAATTGGGAAAGACCTTTAGTGTTTGGTGGGCTTGTTGAATCGTTGATGCTTGATTTCATACTTAAATTTTCAATTCAAAAAAACAGCTTGCCGGCATCGCATCCCATCGACAAAGAATCAAAAATGGCAAACTCAGCCAAGTCCATCCTGTGGTTATGGGATCAACGGTTATTGTCACTTGAAGTTTGACCGGCTGAATCTTCTTCTATGTCCTTTTTCTTTCCGATTTTATAAGCGTCAACAACCCCAATTATCCAGCAGAGAGTTATCAATAACACAGCAAAACTAAATATGAGGCTGTCAGAATGGGTGGATGCCTGTGAGGCTGCGTCTAAAATCGTATTCATATCAATCGTCCCACCGTCCGACTCAATCTTTTCGAGGATGATAAAGGCTTTTTGTACTGCTTGTACTACAATTACGGACAGACCGGCCAGAACCGCCAGCATTATAACAGCACCCCGTTTGTAGTGTTTCAAAACAACCTGACCCAGGCCTGGAAATACCAAACCTGACCAGAAAGCTCCCTTTAGTGAGTTATTCATTGTGCCCTTTTCTAATTTCTCTGTCTATCTGTCAAATGGATTTGCCTCTAATGATAATCGCGAAATTTTGGGCATGATAGGCCCGTTTTATAGCCGAAAGCAAACTTTGGGTAGCGCGGGAATGAGTTGGGCCATTGAATTGTCGGGCTGCTATTTTTATTGTCTTGGGCTGCACCGTGTTTCTTTTGTTTTTGAAATCGAAAAATCAGACAGGTTAAGTAAAACCCGTGTCTCGATTGCCGCTCCCAACCCATGCGATTCCCACTCAGCAAGCTCCGGACAATTATCATGGGTCGCTTTTTCCGTCTCCAGCCAATAGAGAATCGAATCGTCCCGAATGATTGGATCCGACCAAGATCCTTCATATACTTTCTTTCGCTTCTTTAAATCCCAGATTATGAGACCACTCGGACCCGGGCCGGTGGTGCTGTCAAGAATAAGAAGATCATCCTTCAACCCGGCGAAATATTCGGCCCACTCATTTTTGATCTCGAAATCGTTAGTTCCAAAAACATACGTGCAGGGCAGCTTTTCCTCTGCCTTTGCTTTGTATTTAACCAAGAAGTCCGTGCCCATACCATCTTTACCGCCTTTCTCCACCACCAAGTACCTTGGTGATGGATAACAGCGGATCGGGTTTGATTCTGCGGAGATGATTTGGGTGACACTTTCGAACGGTTTTTTTTCTGCCGCCATTCCGTGGATGGAACCGGCAATGAAACAAATTGCCACAGCAAAACTAAAATAGATGATGTTCAAGCGCACCCCCATAAGATCTTTAGGCTGACGTTAAATATTACCCTAATTATTCAACAGTATAACATTCCATGAGGAAGATTTCAAACATATCAGCAGTAAAATTTAGTCTGTTTATGGTATCGCGTTTTGTGTTGCGAATGGACTCTCCTACCAGCCCAGTGTGAAAAACCCGGGAAAAAGGGGCGCACAGAATGATGGGAAAAAATACAACCGCGACAGAGCGAGCACCTGCCCAACAGGCCCGGTAAAACCCTCCTCCGCCCAATACACCCATCTCCTGATAAAAGAAAAATAACGTTGAAATTTTAATTTCCCCTTGATAAAGGTGC
>DATKWE010000088.1:0-11085 GCA_035529735.1 Desulfobacterales bacterium
TGGTGCGGAAATTCTGATGGATTCGGTCGCCGTAGAAGTCTTTTCACCTGTGCGAGAGGAATATTTGCCAGAGAATCTGGTTTAAAACGGAATTTTTCTGGAACCTTGCCCGATACGGAAAAAACAGACCCAGCGGTTGCATCGTTAAAGGCCGCAGGGTGTATATTCACGTGATGCAGGGGGTTGAAGGGTCCTGTTGCGTCATATGAAACATATTGAAATTATAAAAATTGAAGATTACATTTTGATGGAATAGAATAACGTATTATAAAATAAAAAGACCGAAAACCGATTCGTATTTCTGTTTCCCGTTTCCTTGAAGAAATCAGAAAATTTCTTTCAACCCTAGAGACCTAATATGCCCATTGAATTCAAAGAAAATGAATGTGGACTCATTCGGTTGAATAAAAATTTCAAGACCAAAGACACCCGTAACTCTCAGCCTTTCCGTTCGTAAACCCCGTATTTTATTTGATATCTGAAAGTTATTCATTCGAAGAATTCTTTTTAATTTTCCTTGACATTTTTCAATGCCGTTGATAATGAATGAGTATTCATTCATAAATAATGTTCATTTTTCCCATGAAACATTCGGGTTGAGGAGGTCCGTTATTCGTACCAAAGAAAAAATAAATGACAAATATGATCGCATCCTTGAAGCAGCGGTCAAAGTATTTGCGGAGCAAGGCTTTTTCCAGTCAACAGTTTCGCAGATCGCCAGGGAAGCAGGGGTCGCTGACGGTACTATCTATCTTTATTTCAAAAACAAAGATGATATCCTGGTTCAGTTTTTCAGCTATAAAACCAGACAGGTTTTTGCTCGCTTCAGAGCGGAAGTTGACGGCGCCGACAATGCCGTTGATAAACTTCGCAATCTTGTTCGTCGACATCTCGAGGAATTTCAGAATGACAGGAATATGGCAATGGTCTATCGGGCTGAAACCCATCAGAACAGCCGCCTGGTCGAAGCGCAGATAAAAGAGATGTCCAAGATGTATCTTGATATAGTTTCAGAAATTGTCGAACAGGGCCAGAAAGAAGGGGTAATCCGGAGAGATTTATACCTGAGCCTTGTTAAGCGTTTTATTCTGGGTGCCGTTGATGAGGTCATTAATACCTGGATCCATTCGGATGGAAAATACGACCTTGTTACCATGGCAGATCCACTTGTAGATCTTTTTATAAGGGGAATCGGCGTATAAAGATGCCGGCGGTGTTTTACAGCGTTATTTCCCTTGAGCAGATCGAGTTGACATAAAAAACAAAAAGGAGGGATTGGAAAATGGCACAATATATTGCAGATAGAAGGGACGTAGATTTTGTCCTTCACGAGCAGTTGCAGGTTGAAAATCTGAGTCAACATGAAACGTTTGCTGAGTTTAATAAAAAAACGGTGGATATGATTGTATCCGAAGCTCGCAACCTTGCGATTAAAGAGATTCTTCCCACCCAAATATTGGGTGACCGGGAAGGATGTAAGTTTGACAACGGGAAGGTGACGGTCCCGGAGTCTTTTCACAGGGCTTATGAACTCTTAAAGGAAGGTGAATGGGGGGCCATGACTGAAGACCCCGAGTGGGGGGGGCAGGGAATGCCGACGACCGTTGCGTTGGCGGTCAGTGATTATCTCGTGGGTGCGAACTACGCGTTTATGATATATCAGGGGCTGACCCACGGTGCAGGAAAACTTGTTGAAGCCTTTGGGACCGACAAACAGAAACAGCTCTTTCTTGAAAAGATGTACACCGGTGAATGGACAGGTACGATGCTGCTTACGGAACCTGAAGCAGGATCGGATGTGGGGGCCCTCACAACTTCTGCGGTCAAGAATGATGACGGGACATATTCCATTACCGGGAACAAGATCTTCATCTCCGGAGGGGACCACGATCTGTCCGAAAATATCGTTCATCCTGTTTTGGCCCGTATCGAAGGCGCCCCTGAAGGGAGCAAGGGTATTTCACTCTTCCTTGTCCCCAAATTTTGGGTAAACGATGACGGGAGTCTGGGTGAGTTCAATGACGTGGTCTGTACCGGCATCGAAGAGAAAATGGGGATCCATGGCAATGCAACCTGCTCCCTGACGCTTGGCGGCAAGGGCAAATGCAGGGGAACTCTGCTGGGAGATGAGAACAAAGGCATGCGGGCCATGTTTTTGATGATGAATGAAGCGCGTCTGCTTGTAGGCCTTCAGGGTTTCGGCTGTGCGTCGTCAGCTTACATGTATGCCGTTAATTACGCCCGGGAGCGGATACAGGGTAAAAATCTCCTGCAGATACTCGATAAGAATGCGCCATCGGTTCCGATCATACAGCATCCGGATATACGGCGCCAGTTGATGACCATGAAGGTGTATGTTGAAGGGATACGAAGTCTTCTCTATTATATCGGAATGTGTGAAGATCGGATAAAAATTACGGAAGACATGGAAGAAAAAACCAAATATCAAGGCATCGTCGATGTCCTCATACCGATTGCCAAAGGTTATGTCACCGACCGGTGCTTCGAGGTTTGCAGCCACGGTATCCAGATCTACGGCGGCTACGGGTATATTCAGGATTATCCCATGGAACAACTCCTCCGGGATTGTCGGATAACGATGATCTATGAAGGTACAAATGGGATTCAGGCCATGGATCTTCTGGGAAGAAAGCTGGGATTGAATAAAGGAAAACCGGTCATGGATCTTTTGGGTGAGATTCAAAAAACCATTGCAAAGGCGAAAGAGACCGCTGGACTGGAAGACTTTGCAGCCAGGTTGGAAGGAGCGGTCAATAAATTGGGTGAGGTTGCACTGCATATGGGAACAACGGCCATGTCGCCCAAAGTGATGAATGCTTTCGCCTTTGCATATCCTTTCATGGAAGTATGCGGTGATGTGATCATGTCGTGGATGCTCCTGTGGCGGGCAACGATTGCTGCCGTAAAACTGGATAACGGCGCCAAGAGAAAGGATATCCCCTTCTACGATGGCCAGATTAAAAGTGCCGAATTTTTCCTCTGCACGATCCTTCCGATTACTTTTGGCAAAATGAAAGCCATTCTGGCGACCAACGGCGCTGCTGTGGAGATGGATGAAAAATCATTTGGCGGATAAATTTGTCTGCATATAAAAAATTGTACCCTTTGATACTCCGCGGCTTTCGGCGGGGAGCTTCATTTCAAATGGGTATCGTTCATGGGGCCTTCGGTTTAAACGTCTCTTTGGTAAGCATCGTACACACAAGGGATACAATGGAAGCGCCGAGGAGAATAAGAATGAGCATCGAGTAGGCTTCAAGGGTATATTCCCCGGTGCTGGACTTGGGATAAGCATCTAAAACCCGGCCTAAAAGCGGCATAAAGACGGCACCCCCCAGGAAAGGGAAGAGATTGACCAAGCCGGTTGAGGTCCCGGCAATTTCCGTGGGAAAAAGCTCTTTGATAATGGTAAATCCCAATACCACAACCGATGAAGCACATATGGAAAAAACAAAAAATAGAATATACAGAGCGATTCGTGGAAGGCCGATGGGGTAAATGCTCAGAAAGACGAGCTCGATGACCAGCACGATGTTGCATAAAATAAAAGGTTTTTTTCGACTTTTCATTAATTTGTCCGATAAAAATCCAAGGGGGGGACTTCCGATGATCATGCCCCATGCAATCATACTGAGAACCGTGCCGGCTTCCGCCCGGGTCATGCCGTAAACATGCATCAGGTAAGGTCCGCCCCACAGCGCGCCAAAACCGAAAAATATCCCGCAATCGAAAAAGAACCAAATCGCAACCGGCCAGAAGTATTTTTCAGAAACGACTCGCCGAGCCCCTTCCAGCAGGGGTATCTGCTTAAACGTCCGGGAGGTTTTTCCATTTTCTTCGTCGAATAATTCATCGATGGAAGGCCAGCCTTTATCTTCAGGCCGATCCCTTACAATCAACCATACCAGCACGACGATGATGAACGTGCAGCCGCCAATCACCTCAAAAGAGAAGCGCCATCCGAAAACCAGCGTCATCAAAGCAAGCAGCCATGTGGCTGCAAAAACCCCCATTCCGCCGATTGCATTTAGAATGCCTGTCATGAAAGCAAATTCGTGAGGGCGAAACCATTGGGATAAGATTTTCATGGTGGGGATGAAAACCATGGAAACACCGAGGCCCACCATCACCCTTCCCACAAAGGCAATTTTTATGGTCGGCGCAAGCCCGAAGACAATACTGCCTGCGGAAGCGATAATTAAAAAAAACGTCACAGATTTTCTGGGGCCCAATGAATCTGAAAGGAGTCCTGCAGGAAATTGCATGAGGGCATAGCAGTAAAAGTATGTCGATCCCAGCAGTCCCATTACACTGGCGGTTGTCTGGTAGTCTTTTATCAGATCGTCCGCCACGACGGACAGCGAGAGGCGGTGGAAATAAACAAAAAAATAGGCCAGGGCAAGTACTAAAAAAACCAGCCACCTAAAGCGCATTATCTTTCCGGTGATGTCTTCGGTCATCCCTTATCCACTTTTATTTTCGTTTCGCCATCTCCTCTGTCCTCAGGTCCTTTTTTAAAATTTTGCCGACATTTGTCTTTGGAAGTTCGGTCCTGAATTCAATTTCGGTCGGAAGCTTGTATCTGGCCAGCTTTTCCGAGCAATATTCAATAAGCGATTCCTGAGTGGCAGTTTTTCCTTTTTTGAGGACAACAAACACTTTGATGGATTCACCCCGGGTCGGGTGTGGAATTCCGATAACGGCGGCTTCTTTAACCTTGGGGTTTTCATATAGCACTTCTTCGATATCGCGGGGATAGACGTTGTAGCCGCCGGAAATAACCATATCCTTCTTGCGGTCAACAATATAAAAGTACCCCTCTTCATCCATTTTGCCGATATCTCCGGTGTAGAGCCAGCCGTCCTTAAGGGTGTCGGCGGTCTCATCTGTCTTGTTCCAGTAGCCTTTCATGACCTGGGGGCCTTTAACAAGGAGTTCACCGGATTCCCCGACGGGAACCTCTGTCTCTCCGTCATTGAGGTCTACGATTCGGCAGTCGGTATCAGAAATGGGGATCCCGATACTTCCAACTTTCCGCTTTCCACCGGCATACGGGTTTATATGTGTGACCGGCGATGATTCCGTCAAACCGAATCCTTCAACGATTACAGCGCCTGTTTTTCTTTCAAAATCTCTGATAACTTCCACAGGCAGCGGCGCACTTCCTGAGAAGCATCCGTTTATGGATGTCAGATCGATTTTGTCAATGTTTGGATGATTGAGTATCCCAATGTACATGGTGGGGACCAATGGGGCAAATGTCGGTTTGAATTTCCGAATGGCCTCGAGCAAAGGCTCCGGCTGGGGCTTCGGGACGAGGATATCACCCCATCCCAAATAAATGGACAGATTCATTGCGGTGGTGAGACCAAATACGTGGAAAAAGGGCAGCGCTCCCAGCATGATTTCGTTGCTGTTGAATGTGGGGAACCATGCGCCGATCTGCTGAACCTGTTTGCTCAGGTTGCAGTGGGTAAGCATAACACCTTTGGAAACACCGGTGGTACCCCCGGTGTACTGATACATGGCAACATCATCAAACGACAGTTCAACATCGGGGGGATTGGGAGAGCTTTTTTCCAGAACCGTCTTCCATTTAAAGACATTTCCGGCGGATTTCACATCGGCGGCAAGATTTTTCTTTTTGGCCACCAGGGGAAACAAAAGGTTCTTCGGAAAAGGAAGGTAATCGCCAATGGACGTATAAATGATCTGTTTTATGTTTGTCTTCGACCTTAGATCGATCATCCGATTACCTAAAAGATCTATGGTAACGAGTACTTTTGCGCCTGAATCGTTGAATTGATGTTCAAGCTCTCGATCTGAATACAAAGGATTGTTCATCACCGCTATTCCGCCGATTCTTAATATTGCATAATAGGCCGCAACACACGGTATGAGGTTCGGCAGGAGGATGGCGACGCTGTCTCCTTTGTTGATGCCAAAACCGTGAAGACAGGATGCAAAACGGTTCACCATTTCATTGAGTTCACGATAGGTAATTTTATATCCTTGAAACAGCAGTGCCATTTTATCCGGGAATTTGCCGGCGGTTCTTTCAAGAATTTCCGGAAGGCATATTTCTTCGTATTCGATTTTTTCAGGTACACCCTTTTCATAACTGGTCAACCAGGGCTTATCTTCATATTTTATTTCTGCTGCCATGTCCCACCCCCCATTTTTGGTCGGTTACGGTGATTTTGCGGAAACTTTTATATAAACCTGAGATCAATAGTATTTTTTTGTTTATATCTGTTAGGATGAAAATGGAGATTTGTCAAGAAAGCTTGTAATTTATGCTGGTTCAGGATACTTAAATCCATCTTGGCATGTATTGAAAACGACAAACTGAACGTTTTTCTTGACATTCGAGAAATTCGTCTGTTAACAATGAATGAGCGCTCATTCATTGTTGGGCGATGATTTTATGCGCATTGGGTCAAAATTTTTAAAATAATCTCGAAATAAATTTATCCGGATTAGGGAGTAAAAAATAAAAAATGGAAGCAGCGTTGATTTCTCCGGCCAAGGCCGCCGTTCTTGGGATTCCCACCGTGATCTTTTCATTGCTCATACCGCTGGTTGGTATCGGGATATTTACGTACATCATTGCACTTCGGCTGAAACCACTGGTTAAAGCTTCTCCAGACCCAAGGTTGGATCGCTTGCCGGATCGATTTTTAAAGATGTTAAAGTTTGCCGTCGGGCAGTACCGTCATCCCAGATATAAGGATGCCGGAATTATCCATATTCTTTTGTTCGCCGGTTTCATGGTTCTTTCCCTGCGCTCGACAACTCTCGTTTTGTTGGGAATTTCAGATGGCTATCTATTGCCAGGCATGGACGGCACCCTAGGGCATATTTACGCGATTCTCAAAGATTTTGCCGGAACCCTTGTTCTGGCCGCTTGTCTGGCCGCAATGTATCGACGGATAATCATCAAACCCGAACGATACGCGGTGCCGGCCAAATACGGCAAGGAACATACCTGGGAAGCTTTGCTGGTGCTGATGCTGATTATGGGACTGGTGACGTGTGATATGGTTTTTGAAGGGAGTTTGGCTGCAGCTCAGATCCAGAGTGGATTGAAGCCGGAGATTATGGCCCCGATGACCGGAACATGGCTTGCCGCCCATACGCTAAGATTCGCACCGGTGGATCTGCTGCAGAATTTACATCTGGGAGCGTATTTTTCACATGAGCTGATCTTCTTCTTTTTCCTCTGTTTTTTGCCGTTGGGGAAACATTTTCATGTGATTACGTCCTTGCCGAATGTGTTTTTAATGAAACTCGACAAAGGTACGATAAAACCGGTTCAATGGGGTGTTGAAGATGACCGGCTTGACGAACTCGAGTCGTTTGGGGTCAAAAAGTTCGAGGATTTTACCTGGAAACACATGCTCGATTTTTACTCGTGTGCAGATTGCGGGCGATGCTCCGATAACTGTCCGGCCAATGCTGTGGGCCGACCCCTTTCACCCAGGTTTATATCCATAAAATGCCGTGACTATTCGTTCATGTCAAATCCCCTCAAGGGTAAACCGGTCGACGGCCGACCGTTTATCGGCAATGTGCTCGAAGAAGATGAGGTCTGGTCGTGCACAACCTGCGGTGCCTGCGAAGAAGAGTGTCCGCTGTTTATCGAGTATATCGACAAGATTGTCGATGTAAGAAGGGGATTGGTGGATGATGGCGTGGTGCCGCAATCCCTTCAAAAGCCGCTGAATGCCCTGGAAAAACGCGGCAACCCTTACGGCAAGATGGAGAAAAAGCGTGCAGACTGGACCCAAGATCTGCCTGAAGAGGTTACTGTCAAGATACTCAAGAAAAAAGAGACCGCAGACACCCTCTATTTTGTTGACAGCATTACATCCTACGATGACCGGATACAGGAAATCGGCAGGGCCACCGCGCGCGTCCTCACGGCAGCGGGGATCGATTTCGGAATTCTGGGACCGGCGGAAAGGGACAGCGGCCACGAGGTGAGACGATTCGGGGAGGAGATGCTTTTTCAAGAATTAAGAGACCGAAACACGGATGCCATCGTCAATACAGGGGTCGACCATATTGTCACTGCGGATCCCCATGCCTTCAATGCGTTGAAACATGACTACAAAGATGTCCCGCCGGTGTCGCATATCAGCCAGACCCTGACGCAGTGCATCAAGTCGGGAAAGCTCCGTTTAAAACCGGTTGAGGACCCGAACAAAATTTATACGTATCACGATCCGTGTTATCTCGGCCGGCATAATAACATCTACGACGATCCGCGGGCGGTTATCGATGCGATTTCAGGGATCCATCGGGTGGAGATGGCCGCAAATTGCCGGGACCGATCCTTTTGCTGCGGGGGTGGCGGACTGATGCTGTTTTATGAGCCCATAGAGGAAAAAAGGATGGGGCAGGTAAGGGTTGAGATGGCCAAGGCCGCCGGTGCAGACGTGATTGTCACGGCCTGCCCCTTCTGTATGGTCAATATTGAAGATGCCATCAAGACCAGCGGTTTGGAAGGCGAGATGGACGCCATCGACCTGGTGGAGCTGATTGATCGGCACATGATAACTGAACCGTGATGGATGACACCTGAAGTAACGTGTCTTAATTGCTTGTCAAATAATAAATAACGATTCATAAAGCTAAAATGATAACGAACAACTAAAATTTTTGGAGGTAAGACATGGAAATTTTGGTCTGTATTAAGAGGGCCCCGGACACCTCGGAAAATGAGATCGAGGTCAACAGAGACGGTACGGACATCGAGCGGGATGATCTGGTATACTCTGTAAACGAATGGGACAATTATGCGGTTGAAGAAGCCATTCAGATTCGAGACAAGATGGGTGGCTCGGTTACCGTTGTTACCGTCGGGGATGAGAACGATGAAGAAGTCATCCGGAGAGAAATGGCCATGGGGGCCAATCACGGCATACTCCTTTCGGATGAAACGTTTAAAGGATCCGATGGCAGAGGAATTTCAGCGATTTTAAAAGCCGAGGTGGAGAAGAAAAATTATGACCTGATTCTGACCGGCGCCCAGGCCGATGACGGGGCAGGTCAGGTTGGCGGGATGCTGGCGGCGATGCTCGACTGGCCCTATGCGTCTCTGGTGAATTTTATAGAGGTTGTTGATGACAAAAAATTAAAAGTCGGCCGTGAAATTGCGGGCGGAAACCAGGAGATGCATGAAATCGATCTCCCCTGTGTTCTTTCCATTCAGACCGGCATCAATGAACCCCGATATGTCGGCATTCGTGGAATCAGGAAAGTGGCATCACTTGAAATTCCGGTTCACACCGCCGGCGATCTCGGGATTGCTCCCGAGTCTGTCGGAGAATCCGGCGCCAGGACAAAACGTCTCGATTATTTTGTCCCGGATCTGGGTGAAGGCGCAGAGATTCTGGAAGGGAGTACCGAAGAGATCATTGATAAACTGCTTGAACTCTTAAAAGCCAAAGGAGGGATCAAATAATGGCGCAACAGGTTTTCGCATATATTATACACAAAAATGGTGTTGCAGACGATACCGCCCTTGAAATGATTGCAGCAGCCCGGAAACTCGATCCTGATGCTTCAGTTGCGGCTGTTATTGCCGGTGCCGGTGCCGAGCTCGATGCGGTGTGCAGCGAGCTTGTGTCTTCCTTTAGCGAGGTTTGGAAGATCGACAACGAAGCGCTGGCGTATGTAAATGCAGAGGTGCTGAGGAGTTTGCTGGTCCGTATTCTGCCAACAGACGGCATCGTTCTGGTTCCCCATGAACATTTTGGTATGGATCTGGCACCGGGCCTCTCCATAAAGCTTGACGCAGCGTACCTTCCGGATGCCGTCGATTTTGAAGGCGTTGAAGACGGAAAACTCAAAGCTGTGCGTGAGGAATACAGCGGACAGGTCAGCACGCATGTACATTGCGATATTTCTCAAGGTGCGGTGATTACCGTGCGTCCGGGATCTTTTAAAGCCGATGAAAGTAAAAGCGCAGCGGGCAAGATTGTCGACAAAACCGCCGAAGCCATGGAAGGTGGCCTTCCGGGGGGTGCACGCCGTTTTCTGGAAATTGTGGAAGCCGAGGTCGGCGACGTCGATATCACCAAGTCGGATGTCCTGGTATCGGTGGGAAGGGGCATCGAAGATGAGGATAACCTGGAGATGATATTCGATCTGGCGAAAGCCATGGGCGCAGATGTTTCATGCTCCAGACCGATTGTGGATGCAAAATGGCTGGAAAAATCCCGCCAAGTCGGGACCTCAGGCCAGACGGTCAAGCCGAAGGTCTACATGGCCCTGGGTATCAGCGGAGCGTTTCAGCACGTGGGCGGCATCAAGGGCGCCCCGTTTATCATTGCGATAAACAAGAATCCCAAGGCGCCGATTTTCCAGGCTGCCGATGTCGGTATCGTAGACGACATCCTCGATTTTATTCCCGAGCTTACCGACAGGATCAATGAAATGAAAGGATAAAGCCGGCCGACCCATAAAATTCGCCATAGCCGTCTGCCGTTCGTTTCTGAGGCAGACGGCTATTTTATTTTTGTTCGGAAACTGTTCATCGCTGTTTATACCTGCAATAATTCCATAAATATCAGGTCTTCAAAATTACTATAATATCATTTTTTTCAATAAGAGCAGATTCATTTTCGGAGGTTTGCCCGTTTCATTTCTATGATATATGTACTATACATGAATTGATTTCAGGATGTGCTTCTGGTAAGCTATCTTCATATTTCTTGAATTGATGATTCTGGCACTAAGTCATTACTTCCCACCTTATTTTTCTAAAATTAGTGTTGTTCCAAAGTGTGAAAAAATTTTAAGATTATGAAATAACTTTCATAGGAATTGGTAAATATTATTCATAATATTGGGTAGTGTTAATATTGTTGGGCAAGATAAATATTTAGAATTATTGCATATATAATTATCTTAAGGATTTGGCATGGTTTCTGCTTCATAATAAAGAAAAATCAAAACATGCGTTGAAATCAGAATTAACGCAATTAAGTGCCACTCAACTTCAACACCTAAATAAAAAACCACGTGATGGCTTAGAGCCTCCAAAGGTTATACTTA
>DATKWE010000089.1:0-18361 GCA_035529735.1 Desulfobacterales bacterium
TGGAGCCCGCGTTTTTATCCAAAACATAAAAATATAGTCGCAGCCGTTGAGTATTTTATATGACAAGTCCATTATGCCCGGTTAAGAAATTATTTAAAACAATATCAGAAATTCCGCCCGTCCAAATTACCCAATCTCAGTGTAGACCGCAGATCGAAAGGCTGTTAGGGCTATTGGACGATATCTGCAATGGAAAGGGGCAGACAGACCACCTGACGATCATAAACGATCTTGCCGGGCTGCTTGTGAAAGATGGTGCGAATAAGGTTTGCGCTGATTTAGGCCGTGTGATTTCCTCTGCTCTTGAAAAACACACAGACGTCTTCCTTAGCCATATCGAATCCCACTATTGCCCAACTGGGGAATGCGTTACCCTTTCCGCCGCTCCATGCCAGTTGGCATGCCCCGCCGGCGTCGACGTACCAAGCTATGTGGCGCTTGTGGGCAAAGGACGATATAAAGAAGCCTTGGAAGTGTTACGGGAGGACCTTTCGTTGCCCGGTGTGCTCAGTCGAATCTGCATCCATCCTTGCGAGAAGGCTTGCCGGCGGGGAACGATGGATGAATCCATCGCCATCTGCCAGCTCAAACGTGTGGCCTTTGACAAGGCGTATGAAGAAGGAATGCCCCCTCCCAAGGCGGCGCTTCATCAATTCAGAGAAAAAATCGCTATCATCGGTAGCGGTCCGTCAGGCCTTTCCACGGGTTACTTTTTGGCCAAAAAGGGGTATAGGCCTACCATTTTTGAATCCGAGCCCCAACCCGGCGGCATGCTCCGGTGGTGGATACCCGCTTACAGGCTGCCCTCTGACATATTGGAGCTGGAAATTGATTATATCAAGGCAATGGGCGTTGATATTCATACGGGGATTACTTTTGGAAAAGATATCACTCTGGAATCTCTTAAAAAACAAGGTTTCAAGGCGATTTTTCTTGGGATTGGCACCCACAGCCCCATGTATCTTCGCATTCCGGGTGAAAAAGATTTTTCCGGAGTCCAGGACTGCCTGACGTTTCTCTATAAGGCCCGTCAGGGAAAAGCAGAGGTCGGCAAACGGGTGATGATCATAGGCGGAGGCAATGCAGCGGTGGATTGCGCCCGCACCGCCCTCAGGTTGGACATCGACGAGGTCCACCTGGTGTATCGGCGAACCAAACGGGAAATGCCTGCCCGTGCAAAAGAAGTTCGGGAACTCGAGGAAGAGGGAACGATCTTGGACTTTCTATTATCCCCGATTCGAATCCATGGTGAAAATGAAAAGGTGACCGGGCTTGAGTGCATTCGAAATAGACTGAGCAAGCCCGATGCAACCGGTCGCAGACGTCCTATTCCTTTGGAAGGGACTGAACATATCCTGCCGGCAGATACCGTCATATGTGCCACCGGCCAGGAAGTGGATACTCAAAGCCTGAGACCCGTCAACCATTTGGACCTGACAAGAAGAAACCAGATTAAAGTCGATCCGGTGACCATGGAGACTTCCATTCCCGGAGTTTTTGCGGGCGGAGATGTGGTCACCGGACCCGCCACTGTTATAGAGGCCGTTGCCTCCGGCAAAAAAGCCGCAGAAGCCATTCACCGTTCTCTGAGAGGAATATCCAATCCCGAATATACGCTGATACCGGTCAGACGCCAACACGTCCAGGTCATGAAAATTTCATCCCAAGAAAAATCATTTCCCTTTAGGCCTGTCATGCCCATGGTCGATCTTGAAGCCAGAGCGGGCAGCTTTCAGGAAGTGGAACTCGGCATGTCGGCCAAAAGCGCGATTCAGGAAGCAAAAAGATGTCTGCGATGTGATATTTGCATAAGTTGCGGACAGTGCATTGAGGTATGCCGTGACCAGATGGGTGTGGATGCTATTCATCTTTCTTATGTAGACAATAACCCTACTGCGGAAACGGATTTCCTTCGCCCTGCCGAGTATTGTATCGGCTGTGGCGCCTGCGTTATTACGTGCCCCACAGCTGCCATAACTATCCAGGAAAAAAATGGGATAAGGACGCTTCGCATGTGCGGTGCGGAGATGGCTCGACATCCGTTGATAAAATGTATTTTCTGCGACAACTCTTTTTTACCCGAGAAACAGCTGGATTTTGTCAAGAATCGCCTGGAGGTCAATAAAAAGACTAAATTTTCGGGCAATGTCTGTCCAACCTGTGCCAGAAAGATCGAGGCAAAAAACCTCGTTGGTGAATTTTGTGTTTACTGATTGCTGCTAAAACCGGAATTGTCGGAGTGGGTGCCTTTTTCGCACCGCTGAATATCAAGGGAGCCGTTTCGGTATAGCTCTATGTGAAATAGAAAGGGCGTTAAATGGAAAGGGAGAAAATAAAAAAAATAGTGAGTACGCACCGGCATGAAAAGGCTGCTATACTTGCAATTCTTCATGAGATTCAGGAAGAAGACAAACAATTGGACACGGAATCACTCAACTATATTGCACAACTGTTGAAGATGCCGGTTGCCAATGTTTATGGGCTGGCTACGTTTTACAGTGCCTTTAGCCTCAGAAGAAAGGGTAACACGGAGATTAGAGTGTGTACCGGTATCTCTTGCTATATCAAGGGGTCAGATAAAATTATGGGGGCCATGAAGTCCCGTTTAAATATTGAAATTGGTGAAACAACCTGGGATGAAAAGTTCTCTTTGGAGAAAGTACAATGTTTGGGACTCTGCTCTATAGGTCCCAACGCTTCTTTCAACAGCAAAATCCACGCCCATCTCGATGAAGATAGAATCCTCGAGATTCTTAAAGAACGGATGGAGGATTCAGAATGAAGATCCAAAATATTTGGGACTTGAATAAATTAGAGGAAAAGGGGATCCGATCTCTTGCTCCAAAAAGACCCAAAATCAGCATAGGATTATCCACCTGCGGATTGTCCCTTGGTGCAGATAATATATTTGAGAGGATGAACCGAGAAAAAGAAAAGCATGCGCTGAAGATAACCATAGGCCAGACAGGCTGTTCAGGGTTCTGTGATCTGGAACCCATGGCGATTGTCAGGATGCCCGGCAAACCTCCCCTCCTTTATACTCAAATGACCGTGAAAAAAATCAAACGGATGATGCAGGATATCAAACGAGAAAAGATTACCCAGGAAGGATTGCTTTGCAAAATTGGAAGCCCCGCTTTACCCGGACGACCGGATCCCCTCTTGAATGAGATTCCCGACTATCAAGAAGCACCTCCTTTTAAGGATCAGCACCGACTGCTTCTGGGAAATTGTGGTGTCATAGACCCTTTGAGTGTGCCGGAATATGTGGCAATGGGAGGATATTCCGCGTTGTATAAAGCGTTCTATCAAATGAGTCCAGGGGAGGTGGTGGAGGAGGTCATTCGATCCGGACTAAGGGGTAGGGGAGGCGCCTGGTTCCCCACCGGCATCAAATGGGATATGGCACGGAAAACTACAAGTGAAGAGAAATTTGTTATATGTAATGCGGATGAAGGAGATCCCGGCGCCTATAAAGACAGAACGATTATGGAGGGAAATCCGTTCAAGCTGTTTGAGGGAATTGTTCTGGCCGGATATGCCATCGGCAGCCATCTGGGACTCATTTATCTGCGTGAGGAATACCCCCATACCTATCAGTTCCTGAACAAGGCTATCGATATTGCAAAACGCTACGGTCTTTTAGGGAGAAACGTTTTAGGGTCTAATTTCAACTTCACCTTAAAGGTCATACGAGGGGGCGGATCATACGTATGCGGTGAAGAAACCGCCCTTATGGATTCCCTCGAAGGGGAAGTGGGTGATCCTCGACTGAGGCCGCCATTTCCGATTGAAAAGGGTTTGTGGGAGCAACCGACCATCGTAAATAATGTGGAAACTTTGGCGAATATTCCCCTCATAATAGAGCATGGCGGCGAATGGTATGCCGGCATCGGAACAGAGAAGGCCAAGGGGACAAAGATCTTCTCCGTAATCGGCCAAGTCAAACAGCCCGGTCTGTATGAGGTCCCTTTGGGAACAAACTTAGAGGATGTAATATTCAAAATGGCCGGCGGTCCTTTGAATGGAGGCCAAATAAGAGCGGTACAAGTGGGCAGCCCTTTTGGCAGTTTTTTGCCCAGGGAAAAACTGGACATATCTCTTGACCCCGAGACGCTGAGAGATATGGGTTCAATGATTGGTTCGGGAGTAATTGTAGTCCTCGATCAGGAGACATGTCTTGTGGATATTCTCCTTCATACACTCTCATTTTTCGTGGAGGAATCCTGTGGCAAATGCGCCCCCTGTCGAGAGGGCGTTTTCCAAATGAAAGAGATAATGACGACCATATGCGAAGGGCGCTCTACAATGAAAGATCTAACCGATTTGAAAGATCTCGGAGAAATGATAAAGGACTTCGCTTTATGTGCACTTGGGGGAGGCGCCCCATTGATCATTCTAAACGGCATAAAAGACTTCAGAAAGGATTTTGAGGCTCATATCACAACCGGGAAATGCCCCTGGTCCTCTTGATTCTTTTAATTTTCCCCTGTCAAACCACAATGACCTTTTAAGCCGGCGCCTGATCTGGGCCAACAGGGCGACAATAGATTGCATCCTTTTTTAAACCAGGTCAGGTAAAACGTATTTAAACAGGAGAAGATACAGCCATGATCACCTTGGAAATAGACGGGAAAAGAGTTGAAGCTGAGGCGGGTAGTACCATTTTGAATGCAGCTCAGCAAGTGGGAATTCAAATTCCCTATTTCTGTTATCACAAGGAGATGGAACCTTACGGAGGATGTCGCTTGTGCATGGTAGAGGTTACTGAGAATGGTTTCACCCGGCTGCAACCATCATGCGCTTATCCCGTAAAGAACGATATTATCGTCAAAACCAGCACGGAGCGACTGATCAAAGGCAGGAAAATCTTAGCCGAGCTGCTACTCGCCCGTTGTCCGAATATCGACTCCGTTATAAACCTCGCAGATTCTCTTGGCGTCAAAAAAACCCGTTTTCGCCTGACGGACAGCGATTGTGTCCTTTGTGGCCTCTGCGTGAGAGTCTGCCGGAATGTGGCTAAAGTGGGGGCCATAGATTTTGTAGGCCGGGGAAGAAATCGGCGCCCGGCAACACCTTTTGACATGCCATCAGACGATTGCATTGGATGCGGCTCATGTGCTTACGTATGTCCTACCGGCGCAATGAAAATGGAATACGAAAATGTTTTGAGATGGAGAAAGCTTCCCGGCCCGCTTCGGAAATGCCGGTACATGCGTATGGGCTTCATTTCCTACAAAGTATGTGCCAATGATTTCCAGTGCTGGAATTGTGAAGTCGATCAGAGGATGGAGGATCTTAGCACAAGCCATCCTGTTTTTATGTTGAGAGAGGCCCGGGCAAAGGAGAGAGAAAAGTTCGGCGGGTTCGAGATGCTTTCTGATCGTCTCTATGATGAGGGGCATATCTGGGTAAAGCGCATCAATGGAACCGTCAGAATGGGAATTGACGACTTTACGCGTCAAATCGTCGGTCAGATAAACGATATAAAACTCCCATCCGTTAATTCTTTTATAAGTCAGGGAGACCCGCTTTGTATAATATCCGCAAACGGAAAGACCCTCCATCTGTATGCACCCCTGGACGGAAAAATAGTTGATATCAACCCCGATATCATAGACAATCCTTCTCTTATCAGTATGGCACCTCATAGAAGGGGATGGATACTAATGGTGGAACCTTCGGATATCGTTCAGGCATCAAAAGAACTCCTCTCAGGTAGATCCGCAACAGAATGGATGACGCACGAATCTCGCAAATTTTATGATTTTGTCCGGGAAAATATGGAAATGGAACTCTCGCCGGAAAGGCCCATACCCCCGCATTTTCTTAGAACCCTCGAACCGGATGTCTGGAACGAAATGGACAAGACCTTCTTTATGGTGAGACGAAAAAGAAGGGCAAAGTTGCACAGCATCGGCCAGGCCTATCCGACGCCCAAAAAAGTTCCCAAAAGCAGTTGATTTTGCGCCTCTGTATGCCCTGGAATTGAACGCCTAACCCGGATATGTTCGTAAGAATCTACAAATCGGCGACGGTCTTGGCGTAACGTTCTCTCCGGATATTCGGCATTTCATCGGCCTTTTCAAAATGTAAACAATGGGTCGTACAGACCGTAACGCAGGCCGGTTTCAACCCGGCGTCCACCCGATTTATACAGAAGTCACACTTGATCACCTTGCCGGTTTCCGAATTCCACTGGGGCGCGCCCCAGGGGCAGGCGGACATACAGCTTTTACATCCCACGCAGAGATCGGGGGCCACATATACAATACCGTCCTGGGAGCGTTTTTGCATGGCCCCGGTCGGACATGCGGCAACACACCAGGGATTTTCACAATGAAAGCAGGGCATGAATACATACGATGCCCGGGGAATTCCATCGATGATTCTGGGTCCTACGGCGATAATCTCCGTCGGCCTGGGCCCGACCAAGATATTTTTGTTGGTTTTACACGCAATCGTGCAACTGTAACAACCGATACATTTCTTCTTGTCCTGATACAAATAGTAAACGCTCATTATTTTTCTCCATTTTTAACCAAAAATGGTTATTTTTAAGCAGGCTTGACCGTTACAAAGGTATGATGCAGGGCCGGACTGCCGCCCACCATATCGCTGATATTTTCTTGCAGAACACTGTCCGCCATGCCTTTATCTAATGATCGGGTGGCCAGTGAGGCTTGATGCCCGAAACCGTGCAGCATGAAAACCGCTTCGGGGTGAATAAGGTCGGTGACAAATGCCTTGATTTTCCCGGAGCCGCACTTGGAGGAAACCTCGACCAGGTCACCGTCACGGATTCTCAGCGTGTTCGCCTTTTCGGTGTTGATCCAGAGAACGTTTTTTGACACAATTTCGTTCAGGTACGGATTGTTCTGAGTGGAAATATGGGTATGCAGTGCACAGCGACCGACGACCAGCCTGAACTGATTCTCAGGCGGCGACGGCATGGGTTCGTATTCCGGCAAAGACTCGAAGCCGGCATCTTCGAACATGGACGAGACAAATTCGATTTTGCCCGAGGGGGTCTTGAATTTAATTCCGTCTTTGCGGTCCCAAATGATCTGCTTGTCCGTGTAAGACACAAATCCTTTGGCCGCAAAGTCCTCAAGCTTGAAACCCGTCGGTTCCAGCTGCCAGCGAACGTAATCTTCCATGGAATCGTAAGGAAAATACTCTCCAAGGCCGAGACGTTCGCCGATTTGCTTCAAGATTAGGGTCCCCTCTCGGGAGTCGTAGCGCGGTTTCACGGCAGGGCTGGAAAGAAACAGCTGGGGTTTGAGTCCGTTGGCCTGTTGAACCGGATCGAGCCGTTCCAGATACGTCGGTTCCGGCAGGATAACATCCGAATACCAGGCGGTATCACTGTAATTGATTTCAATGGTCACAATCAGATCCAGCTTGTCGAAGGCCTTGCGGGTCAGGGTGGTGTCCGGCATGGACAAAAGGGGCTCGAAACGGTGGATAAAGAGGGCCTTCAGCGGGTTCGGGTCCTCGTTTAAGATGGCGTAGGGCAGCATTTGCGCAACCCCGAATCTGAGTTCCGGCAGGGGGAATTCCGGAGTTCCCACCTTGTCGAAGCGCGGGATGTCGACCTTGGGCAGGTCCAGATCGGTCAGCTTGCGCGGGGGAACTCCACCGACCGCTTCGGGGCCTTTTTTGAAATAAAGACCCCCTTTAGATTCGTAGCTCCCCATCAGGGCGTTGAGTATCAGGATGGAACGGCGCATGTATACTTCGTTGGTGTGGTGGGCGCCCCGATAGCCAAAATGAAAGATGACCGCGGGCTTGTCCCGGCTGACTTCCCGGGCAAAGTCCACAATCTCCTGAGCCGGAATGCCGGTTTCCTTCTCGGCCCATTGCGGCGTATACGGCCGGACAAAGGACTGAAGCTCCGTCAAGCCTTTGGCCCAGCGATCCACGTACTCGATGTCATAGAGTCTCTCGGCTAAAATGACATGGATCAACGCATAGTTCAGGGCCAGATCCGTACCCGGTCGAATCCTCCAGTAGCGGTGCGCTTTGGTGGCCGTCACCGTGACCCGGGGATCAATATAGGTCACCTTGGCGCCGTTCTCCATGGCCTGGGTAAGATTTTTGACACCTTTGACCTCAATCGACTCGAAAAAATTGCGTCCGTAGAAGACAATCTGCTTGGTATTCTGATAATCCGGGCTCATATCCGTGACCGTACATCCAACCACGGAGTTGGTGGCGGTTCGAATGGAGCCCCGGCAAAGAGCGTCATGGCAGAAGTGGTTGGGAGATCCGATCGCCGCCATCAGGGTTTTGGCTACCGGCGTACTGAGCTGTACGCGCTCGCCAAAGGCCACACTCTCGGGACCGTGTTTGTCGACAATGTCTTTCAGCTTGTCGGCAACATAATCCAGGGCCTCCTCCCAGGAGGCTTTGCGCCACTGGCCGGCTCCCCGGGGTCCGGTGCGGATCATGGGATGCTGGACCCGTTCATGGTCGTTGACCAGGCCGATACCCGCAGCGCCCCTCGGACAGATGCTGCCTTCTATCCCGGCCACGTGAGGGCTGCCCTCTATGAATTTTACCTGATCATTTTCAACCGTGACCTTAATCGGGCAGCGTACCGAACACATAAAACAAAGGCTATAGACTTCTTTTTTCATATTTTTCCTCCCTTAGAGAGCTGTTAGGTTTTCTGTCGGTTTTGGGAACCTTTTATATAATACGAAAACGACAAAGAATGTCAATATGGTAATAAAGTTAAGAACAGTCTTGATCTCTTTGATATTTATGATATCAGTTTAGGTTGTTTTTTTGTACGAACCATATACGGAAATCATCTGCGGTCATTTGGAATTTATATGAATAAAAAAACCAAAATCATTCTCCTGTCGGGTTTTTTGGGGTCCGGCAAGACCACCCTTTTGAAACACATTATGTCCTTTGACATCGACATGTCGGACACCGTCATTATTATGAACGAAATCGGCGAGGTGGGCATCGACGGCATGTTGCTCAAGAATCTGGGCACGGATATTGTGGAACTCACCAGCGGCTGTATTTGCTGTTCCATGAGCGACGATTTACAGGAGTCCATTGAAGAAATATTAGAACGGTTCGGACCGCGGTATATTATAATCGAAGCCACCGGGGTCGCGGACCCGGAGTCGGTTTCAAGGGTGATTGCAGATGCCGACTTTAAAGACCGTGTCGAGTTGTATAAAACCCTTACGGTGATGGACGCGGAATGCTGGACGGTTCGGGATGTTTTCGGAACGCTTTTCTTCCGCCAGCTGAAGCAGGCCGACACCATTATTTTGAACAAAACAGATCTCCTTGAGAAAGATGACATCCCGCGATATCTAAAAGAAATTCACGAAGTGATACCCGGCTCACAGGTGATTCCTGCAGTGAAATGCGGGATTGAACCGGAAGTTGTATGGCTCAAACCCGAGACCTTGGATAGGGGCAAGAATCCATCTGACCCAAATCGCCGTGAAATTCAACCCAATGACCATGAAATTTTTCCCTATTTCGACAGCAAAACCGGAACCGGTCGCCACCAGGAAAAAATATATGCGGATAGGAACTTTGTGACCTTCTCTTTTTCAGAATCTTCTCCCCTGGATGAAACCGCATTTAACCGGTTTGTCGAGGAAATGCCCTGGGAGCTTTTTCGCCTGAAAGGGATGGTGAATTTTGGCGACCGGACCCTGATGATCAATTCAGTGGGCGGTAAAACCCAATGGGCACCTTGGGAGGGGGTATCCGAAACGCGCCTGGCATTTGTGGGATGGAATATCGAACCCGATGAATTTCTTGCCCGAATGAAAGCCTGTGTAAAAGACTGATTGATTTAATCTTGAAAAACCGGGTCCTCCCCCGCGATGCGGGATCTTCGATGGGCCATGCCTGTCCCGCATTTCGAGATTTAAAACAACGGCTGTGCCATCTTAATCAGCAAACTGGAATATTGGAATAATGGGAAAACAAATTTTTTCAACCCATTACTCCACTACTCCAGCACTCCATCATTCCCCGCGTGGCCGGATCTAAGATGGGTCCGAATTCTTTACTATGATTTTCAATGCCCCGCCGATGGGGCAGGGCGTTTCATTTTTGATGCTCCACGTGTAGAACCGCCATCTTCATTTCAGGAATGGCGGCCATGACCTGCCATTCCTTGGATATCTCAACCGGAAAGCGGATGTGCGTTGCGTCGATGGCGGTTTGTCCCCAGGTGGGATCCACCGGCACCCATACGCCCCCCATGACCACCTCATTCCAGGCGTGCAGACCGAAGGCCTGATACGCATCCCCCAAGTATACCAATCCACCGACGGTATGGCAGGGAATCTCCAAGGCCCGGGCCATTGCGGTAAACAATTTGGCATGTTCACTGCAGTCGCCTTTCTTTTTTTCGATAATATCCATGAGGGTCAACGGGTTGGCCGTATAGTCGTCTTGGATATACTGTTCGACGAATTCCACCAAGCGGGACACCTTTTCGGAAACCGTGTCAGCACCGTCCACCGCATGTTGGGCCAAACCGATGACTGCGGGATGGTTTGCCGGGATATCGATGGTGGCCGCCAGATTTTTTTTGATCTCTTCCTCGGTGGCCTTGACCAAAGGGACCCCCTTGGCGTTTAGGGTTATCCCCATGGATCCATCGGCCCGGTTCCGTGTAATCGACTGACCCGGGGCATTGCCGAGAAGCGTTCCGGAGGTATTGTCCAGGGACAGCTTTAAAAGGGTTATCGTTTCGGAATGGCCCAAGGGCCGATCGATGAAAACCGTATTTTTGAGGAACAAATCGATGGTTTTGTCTATCCGGGTTGCCAGGGCTTGGGGTTCGAGTCGGCATTCAAACAGCCCGCCCAAGACCATGCGATAGGCCCTTCCATCGGCACCAAATACTTCTTGCACTTCGAGCCCATGGGCGCCGGTTGTGAGCACGTCGTAAAAGGTTGTCTTTACTCCGGCAGTAAAGGCTTTATGAATCCCCATGATGCGGGATGTGTTCGCTTCCAATGTGAGGGTCTCCAAAACGAGTTGCGGATATTCGATGTGGGCACCGGCATCGGGATTCCGGGTGATCCATCTTTGTAGGGCGGTATAATCTTTAAGGGTGTAATCAAAGGGACCCAAAAAGCGGGACTGCGTATCTTTTCCTTGCGTAATTTTGGCTTGATATCCTTCTGAGATGCGCGTAATTTTGACTTCGGAAAAATCATCTTTATGAATCATTCTATCTGCGTAAAGTACCAGGGAAAATGGCGGCAGTGCACTGAATGTCGCAATCGATTGTATTTTTATCTCATCGATTTCAGCGTGGGAGGGAATCTGTACGGTCCCTGATAGTTGAATTTTATAGAGGGTTCCATCGGGTCCGGTTTCACGGTCGGCCGTGCTTTTCAGATAACCGACCTTGCGTTTCTGCAGATAAATTCCGTACCAGTCGGTACCGAGGTTTTTCTCAATAAACTGAGCGAAGAGATGATCTTCTTGGGTATGCTTCGGGCCTGGCGGCGGCGAAGATTCCGGTCTGCACCCCATGAGAAACATTCCGGCGCCCAACAACACGGCAATTAAAAAAATGCTTGAACGGGTCATATTCATTTTGTAAGTGTCACGGGCCTAAGCCTGTGGGCATCTGCATGCTGCCAGGCAACATTATTTCGACGACTGATTGTGTTCTTTTGCTATGAAAAATCGCGATCCCTTATTGTATGCTGCTGGCCCAAATATTGCAACAAGAGAGATTGGCCGATTGTGGGCATCCGTGTCTGCCCAACGGAACGGATGGAAAAGACCGGTTTAACGACACCCTAAACCGCGCGTTTCAAGTCGGGCAAAAAACATATGCCGGCAACTTTCGTGCTATATCGGCATCGTTCCTGAACGGTTGACATTCCGGAAATCTAACAGTATGAAGTTTATAAAAATTATCGCAGGGAGTATCATGCCAAAAACACTCGTATCGATTTGTATATATTTTTTCATATTCTTGACCGGCGCCGCCGGTTTAATTTACCAGGTAACCTGGCAGAAATATCTTAGCAGACTTCTGGGGAGCGACAGTGTGGCCACGGCAATCATACTGGCTACCTTCCTGGGAGGCTTATCGTTGGGGTATTACCTTTGCGGGAAATTAACCACAAGAATTAAAAGACACTTTATGGGTTATGCGCTCTTGGAAGGTATCATCGGGGTGTGGTGTTTATTGTTCCCTCATCTCTTCAACGGCGTAGATTTTTTGACAAAATATTGGAGTTTCTCTCCGCCGCTATTGATCATCAGCCAGGGAATACTCTGTTCCGCCTTGCTCATAGGCGTGCCGACCGTTTGTATGGGTGGAACCATCCCCTTTCTGACCCGTGGCATCTCAAAGAACATTCGAGAAGCGACCCGGGTCCATGCGCTGGTGTATGCTGTCAATACCGCCGGCGCGTTCGTGGGAGCACTTTTGGCCGGGTTTTATCTGATTCCCACCCACGGGCTGCCGGCGACCATGGTCAAGACTTCATACCTGAATCTGGGCGCGTTTTTCTTTTTTCTGATCTTGGCAAAGTTCTTAACACGCGGCGAACATCCCGAAGAATCCAAAGAAATCATCGAGGAAATGATGCCCGAAGGTTCTTCAGACGTCGGCAGGTTTCCCCCCGTCTTCCTGTATTCCATCGCCTTTTTGAGCGGTTTCTATGTCATGAGCTTGGAAAATGTCTTGATTCGGATCACCAACCTCTCTCTGGGGAGTTCCTCGTATTCTTTTTCCATCATCGTATCGGTTTTTATACTCTCCATCGCTGCCGGGAGCTTCGTCGTCGTCGGTCTTAAACAAATTCCAAGATGGCTGTTGTATGTCAATCAGATTTTTATAACGATATTTCTGCTGATAATTTTTATCACGCTGGATCGATGGCCCTACTGGGCCCATCTGATACGGATATCGTTTCAGTCGAATATTTCCGGTTTCTGGGGCTATTACATTTATGTGTTTTTAGGGCTGGCATCTATTTTGATTCTACCCATCGGCCTTATGGGCGCTACCGTTCCGATAATCTTTCATGAATTGAAACGGGATTTGACCAGCACCGGCAGGCACTCGGGCATGCTCCTTTCGTGGAATACCGGCGGCAACCTTATGGGAAGCCTGATCGGGGGAATTGCGCTTTACCACTTTTTGAACAACAGCGGCGTCTTTTTAACTGCCGCTTCTTTGGCAGCGTTGTCCGCATGCCTTGCCGGATGGCACCTTTCCAGGAAATGGGTTCTCCCGGCCGTCCCCTTGCTTATCATTATCGGTTACATGGGATTCTTTTCTTCTTTATATGACCAGAGCCATTTTGTTGCCGGTACGTTCCGCTTCAGAACACCTTTGAGTTTTTCTTTTTCAGGTTTAAATAACTTTTTTAATAAATTGAATGAAGGGTTTGAAGTAAAATATTACAACGATGGGCCGACCGCCACTGTGGCGGTCACAAAAGACAGAAAAAAATTTCCCCTGTTCGATAAAAAATCGATGGCCTTGTTTGTCAATGGCAAATCTGACTCATCCACCATAGGAGATATTTACACGATTAAACTCCTCGCTCACATCCCGGCCCTATTGGCAGAAAAGAGAAACAACGTTATGGTGGTCGGCCTCGGAACCGGCGTTACCGCCGGTGAACTCACCCTCTACCCGGATGTAAAACGTATCGATGTCGCGGAGATTTCTCCATCGGTGGTGAAGGCACTGCCTTTTTTCCATGAGTTCACTCACGATGTTCAAAAGGATCCGAGAGTCAAAATCCACATGGGAGACGCCTTTCGAATTATAGGAAGAAGCAAAGAGAAATGGGACATCGTCATCTCAGAACCCAGCAATCCATGGGTCACAGGGGTCGATTCGCTTTTCACTCGGGAATTTTACCGACTGGTCAAAAATCACTTAACCGAAAACGGCGTGCTGATGCAGTGGGCGCATACCATTGTTGCCAGTCCACACATGATTGAAATGATCCTTAATACGGTACAACAGGAATTTAAGCACACCTACGTATTTCTGGGAGGTTCGGACCTATTGATAATGGCTGCAAACCAACCGATGTCATGCCGTAATTTAATACAGGCCGATGCTGTTTTAAAAGACAACGAAAAAGTGAAACAGTCGCTTCAGGAAATCAACGTTTCATCACTGGCAAGCATTCTCATTAAGGAGCGCTGGACTTCTTCGTATATCTCTGATTATTTTTCCGATTCAGACATTCAGTCGCTGGATTTTCCAAAACTCCATTACCTGGCCGGGAAAGATTTCTTTTTGGGAAAGAACCTGCCGTTGAAACACTTTTTAAACTCGGAAACCACCCCGTACCTTGACGAATATCTGTTTTATCAGCAGTGTGAAAACTGGACCATTGCTCCGGATACCAAGGAGGCGTTTTATTCTCTGATCGAATCCACAAGATCCAGAATCGATTACGAAACCCTGTTGCCCATAACCAAAGCGTTGCTTCATAGAGCTTATTTGAGCAATCCCGAACTGTATCCGCTGTCCAAAGACCTGCTCTCTGAATTCAGGGATGATTTCGTGGTCTTTATTGCAAAGTATCCCGAAACCGAAAAAGAATGGGGAATCGTGGGACTTGAAACCGCGTCATTTCGCACCAAGGCCGAACCCCTTCTGGCCCATATTAAAAGTTTCAGAAACTGGATGGTTCCCTATCCGCTGGATGGAATTATAACGTTGCTTCAGCACGGAATTTCCCAGGGCAAGGATGCATATGAAAAGAATTGGTGCGCCCTTCAACTGGCGGCGCTTCTATCGAAAGAAAGAGTCGAACAGAGTCTGGTCGATCAGATCCTTGATAAAACCATCAGGGACAACGACGGCAAAATTATTTTAAAACCCGAAGATCAATATTTGTTGAACGGTATTGAAAAAGCCTACAATAAGGGTTTATCCGGATGAAAACATGAGTCACACCGTCGAAGCCGTCGAACCGATACTGCGAACTACAAAAGGAATCCTGGATGTGAAGTGGCTGGACCGGGAGGCCCGGACTAAAGTCGCTGAAATCGAGAATCGAGCTCAAAGCGAGGTACTTTCGGGAAGCGGGGGCTATTATAATGAAGGTGTTATAAACGTCCTTGATAGAGAATGCGTCTGTGTGGTGCTGAACAATAATGCGTTCAGACACGCCACTTCGCCATCCCTTTTCTGGGTCGCCGGCGATGTCGTCATCGGGGAAGAGGTGACGGATCCCGAACATTTGCGGGCACTCGTCAAACAGGATAACATCAAAATTCTCAAAAAAAACTTTGTGTTATATTTTGACCGGATGAAAACGACTCGGGGCCAAGTCCCGGTCTTTGTCATTCGGGGGCTTCCTTTTCCTGAGATCGAAGGGGTTACGGGCGTCCGGGATGTTCTTTCGGCCTCTCCCATCGGTTCGGTGGACATCTATCTCAAGGAGCGGTTCGGTTGGAGCACCGAAGCTCGAGATCTTGGCACTATTCTGATCGGATTCAATCTTGCGTGAAGGGTCTTTTACTCTTGGAAAAGAATTTCCGGCGGTACAATCGGCTCCAGATGCGGAAAAGAATCTTTCTTGTGAGGGATATGCAGCGCTTCAATGAATTCATCTTTAAACCCCTGCAATGACGCCAGATCGACATATTCGACCATTCGCGCCACCCAGTCGGATTCGGATCTTTTTTCTCTGTTCAACAGGGTGATAAGGGCGCCGGTGCCGGCAGCATTCCCTACGGGGACGATCTGTTCAGGATCACAGTCGGGGATCATTCCCATGATCAGCGTTTTAACAGGATCGATGTGAAGCCCGAAACCACCGGCGATCTTGATCACATCGACGCGATCCGTTCCCCACTCCCGCATGAGCAGTTTGCAACCGGCATAAATGGCCGCCTTGGCAAGCTGGATATGACGAATATCCTTTTGGGTGATGGTGATATCCCTGCCTATGGAGGTCTCATCGGCCCATGCTATTACAAATTCCTTCAGCCGGGTCTCAGGATTGACCCGATAGCGGGACGATTTTTGCTTCTTTTGAAAAGCGCCGCTTTTGTTGATAATTCCCGTTCGGTAAAGCTCGGCCAGTATGTCCATAATTCCCGATCCGCAGATGCCGCGGGTTTTTAGCTCGCCGGTCTTCACATAATTAGACCAGGCGTCATTCCCCACCACCTTATACATCACCTCATGGGTTTCAGGATCGACGGTGATACGCTCGACGGCACCGGGTGCGGCACGCATCCCGCAGGTGATTTCAGCGCCTTCAAAAGCCGGACCTGTGGCGCAGGACGTGGACAGAAGACGTTCTCTGTTTCCCAGAACCAGTTCGCCGTTGGTGCCGATGTCGATAATCAACTGAATCTGATCGCTTTTATACGGGGCTTCAGCGGTTAGAACGGCAACATTGTCGGCGCCCACAAATCCGGCCTCATTGGGAAGGATGTGGACATAGGCCGAAGGGCAAACGCTGATGCCAAGATTTCTGGCCTTGATATTCAGGCTTTTCTGAACAACCGGCGGGAAAGGTGAACGTGCAACATGCCGGGGATCCAGCTGCAGCAAGATATGGTGCATGATGGTATTGCCGACGATAACGGCATCCTCAATATCTTCAGGAACCAGACATAAGAATTCGCCGTCGGTTTCTTCCCGCTGCTTTTGGACGTCAGGGGCATCGGATGCTTCATAAGTATCCTCCGGCCATGTGGACCGCAACAGCGCTTCGATCATACGGTTGAGCGCTTCGGTCATGTCCATACTCATCTGCCGGAGGCCCTCTTTATTTTGCAGGTGGTAATTGATGCGAGAAATTACGTCCTCCCCGTACTTGACCTGGGGATTCATGATATATTGGGTGTCGAGGATTCGCGCGGAATTCAAATGCACCAAAGAAGCGACAACGGTTGTGGTCCCGATGTCGATGGCAATGCCATACGTGTCCGGCACCCTTCCGGGGAGGATGCGAATGATTTCTTGGTCCATCCAGACACTGACGGTCACATGCCAATTCTGCTCCCGGAGCCGTATGGGGAGATGCCTTAACACATCGATATCGCAGGAGTACAAGTTGTCGATATCGCAGCCGAGATCTTTTAGACCGTATTGCACGTTTAACGCACTCAAGATGCGTTCCAAATCCCCTCCGGCGTCACCTGTCGATGGTGGATCCATGATTAAATCGTATTTTTTTACAACCGGATCGTAATCTACGGGGATCAGGCGGGGATGCTTGGAGACGATCTGTTTGGAAGCCCTGGACTCTTCCGGTACGAAAACCAGGGCGTCATCTTTGATTGCAGCACAGCAGGCCAGACGCAATCCTTCTTTTCTCTGTTTTGTGTTAATAAAATTCGCTTCTATTTTCCGCCACCGGGAAAGGTTTTTGAGGTGGGAAGTTACGCCATATTTTGCATAGTACCCCTCGGCAATCAGCACCTTGCACTTTCCGCATGACCCTTTTCCACCGCATAGCGATTCAATATTCTCTCCGAGCTCTCGAGCAGCATCGAGAACGTTCTTCCCTTTAGAAATCTTGCCTCGGTGACCCGATGGCTGGAAAATAATGGTGGCCTTTTCCATGGTTTTTTATTCCGTTTCCTCGTTGGCCTTTATCCACTCTGTCGAGCTCTGAACCCCTTTATCCATTTCATACCGTGGGGATCCCTGGCCATAATCAGATTCGCAGCCTGGAGACTGATAACTTCTTGACTCTTCATGGGGTTGCATATGGGGCAGGACAATCCGACGAATGCAGCGATGGCCATAAAAAATGAAGTGAGATTCTCTCTGTCCGGCAATCCAAATGATATATTGCTTGCACCCATGGTAATGTTAACACCGTATTTTTCTACAATCATTGCGATGGCATCCAGGGCGATCTTTCCTGCCTCCCATTTTGCACCCAGGGTCAAGACCAGACAGTCGATAACGACATCTTCCGCCGGTATGCCCACTTTGGCCGCCGCGTCCATAATTATATCCGTGTTTCTCAGCCGGTCTTCAGCGGTTTCAGGGATGCCGGAATCACTGCTGCACAATCCGATAACAGCCGCCCCATACTCTTTGATCATGGGGAGTATATTCGTCAAACTTTTGGCTTCCGCAGTCACGGAGTTTACCAGAGGCTTGGCACCGTCTTTACAGTAATATCTCAGGGCCGCTTCCAAAGCTTTCGGGTTGGGCGTGTCGATACAGATGGGGGGGTCGTCGGCAGCTTCCTGGACCGCCTGAATCATCTGTACCAAAAGTGTGGGTTCGTCGGCCCTGGGGAGACCGGAATTAATGTCAAGGATGGCCGCGCCGGCCTGTAATTGGGCGACGGCGTCCTTTCGGACCCTATCGAATTTTCCGGCTTTGAGCTCA
>DATKWE010000090.1:0-6614 GCA_035529735.1 Desulfobacterales bacterium
TTCATATCGCATTAAATACTATAATACAACTTACACCATCTTTTCAAGCGATAAAACGCTGAAGAACAGAGGAGTTCTCTGATATTTTCAAGAGACGCCGGGTGATAACCGTAACTTGTGACAACTTCGGAAAACTTTCGAATTGCGATTATTCGTCCAGATTTTAAAAATAATTCCAATCTGTTACAATTCAAATGTGTGTGCTGAAATGCTTTGGGTGAGGATAGCGCTGGGGGCAATTCCTAGGGGACGGGATTTTTCCCTATAAAAATGAACCCTTTATCTTATGGACATCTTGTATGAAATGATTATTAATTGGACAAAACTAAATGTCAGTCAGCTTCAACACAATGATTTTAACCAAGTGGCGGTTCATCGCCGCCAAAGGTTACACTGGAAAAAAAGAAGTTTGATTTGGCATTTATGAAGCTTCTCGGATGTTCGTGCATCTTATTCTTCGGCCATCTGCATTTATATGCCAAATATTCGATGTGCCCCGAGTTTAATAACGGCATTTAGGGAAGCTTCAGAATAAAAAAACCTGCTGTAAAAAACAGCAGGTTATATTTTTTTGTTGGTGGCGATGCAGGGAATTGAACCCCGGACACTACGGATATGAGCCGTATGCTCTGACCATCTGAGCTACATCGCCAAAGTAAATTTTTAGCCGGATCAGATTAATGTTTTTAAAACCTTTTCTATTATTCTAACATAATGGGTTTAGTCAAGCCAAAAACTTCAATATGTATCTATTACCTAAATTGAGCGATTTTTAGCTCGATCTGTACCGATCTCTTGCGCATCAAGGATTCGCAAAAATCCTCGATATATCCATGGGTATGTCTGTGGTTTTTGCAAACCCTGTTGCATCAAGATCTCGGCACATCTCTTCCCTAAAAATAGCTCAACTTAGGTATTATTCTGAAATGGATCCAACAACTTCAACTGCGAATTCTTCCAGGTTTTCCGGAAGATCTCGAAATACAATCATAAACGGGAGTTCTTTCCCGGGCTTAATACCCGTATTCGATTTGTTATCGCCAAGGCTATTGGACAGCCGTTTTTTTATGGCAGCAAACTCCAAATTGGAAAGTTCCATATCTGATAGAACATTGCCACAGAAAACTGTTTCTGTTTTTGCAACAATTTTCCCTTTTGTATAGAGTTTCCCTTTGATTCTTACAGACCGGCGAGAAGATGAATATCCATTTTTAATCCGGCCGGTTATCACAAACAGCTTTCCTGTTTTTGCATTTGTCACAAACTTACTGTCGACAGCTATAGTTTCTATCTTGAGATTTCCGGCTGGATCCGAAACTTTGGGCTTAAGATAATCGCTGACAAAAGGAATCTCAATATTCATGTAATCGAGCAAAACATAGGTGCCGTAAAGCCCACCTGCCAATATTGCAATGATCAGCAAGGCAAAAATCGGTTTGCTGATTCCTTTTTTGGCGGATGGCCCTGCTCGATCCAATGCCGGCTGGATTTCGCTAATTTCCTCTTCTAACAGGTCTTCACCGTCCTCATCTTCGATTTCAAATTTGGGCGTTACACCTTCAGCTTCAGCAGGTTCGGTGGTTTCATCGGGTTCATAGACGTCGACCTCTGAGGAATCCTCCGGCCATGCAAAATCAGCCGGTTCTTCCTCCAGATCGGATTCAAGAACAAGATCCTCCGGTTCAATTTCGAGCATCTTCTCTATATCCAATAGGTCAACTTCTTCGAGTTCCGAATCTTCCGAGACCTTTTCAAGCTCGGGTTCCGTCTCCATATCCAGCTCCAGCACGATATCGTCCGGTACGGGTTTCTCTTCAGCTTCCGGTTCTTCTAAGTCCAAAATTTCTTCTATATCCGACAGATCGAGTTCATCGGGTTTATCCGGCTCGACTTCCGGAGCCATCTCCCCGGTCGGTTTTTCAGCTTCGGGCTCAAAATCCAGGTCTAAATCCAAGTCAAGGTCTTCAATCTCCGAATCTTTTTCCTCGGCAAAAAATTTATCCATGTCCGACAGGTCGAGTTCATCCGATTTTTCTTCTGCCCCGATATCCTCCGTGGCGGTATCCGTTTCGGGCTCAAAATCCAGGTCGAGATCTTCTATGGCTTCATCGGTGATGTCTTCATCCTCCGAAGTTTTTTCCTCGGCAAAAAACTTTTCCATGTCCGACAGATCGAGTTCATCAGGTTCATCCGGCCCGACGCTGAGGGATGTCTCTTGGATCGGCGTATCGGCTTCGGGCTCAAAATCCAGCTCTAAATCCAAGTCAAGGTCTTCAATCCCTGAATCTTTTTCTTCGGCAAACAACTTATCCATGTCTGACAGGTCGAGTTCATCTGGACCCGGGACGTCCTTTGTCTCCGGTACATCCTCAATATCCGACAGTATTTCAGCAGGGGTTTCAGGTTCTTCAGGCGGCGTTTGTGGATATGCCGTAAATACTTTGTGACATTTTGAGCATCGAACCTTTGACCCCGTTGGTTTTAAAAGACTTTCATCCAAATTAAAACTTGAATTACATTCTTGGCAGG
This sequence comes from Desulfobacterales bacterium, assembly GCA_035529735.1. GTDB lineage: Bacteria > Desulfobacterota > Desulfobacteria > Desulfobacterales > UBA11574 > JAAXQD01. The sequence goes on from DATKWE010000090.1 coordinate 2,530, forward strand.
TAATAATCATGATGTACCCCGATGGTTATAATTGAAAGTGATAAACTCCCGGTAAATATCTATAGTCTTCATCATAATCGAGTCCGTACCCGACAAGGAACCCTTCAGCTACGGTGTGGCAGATATAATCGATTTCAACATCGACTTCGCGACGCTCGTGTTTGTTTAGCAGGGTGCAAACCCTGACTGTTTTTGGATGATACGTTTTCAAATAATCGATGAGATATTTTAAAGTCAAGCCTGTATCCACAATGTCTTCAATGATGAGCACATCTTTATTTTTTATATCGATCTCTATATCCTTGGTTAATTGAATGCTCCTTGAAGATGAAACGCCCGAACCGTAACTTAAGACGCGTATGAAATCGATTTCGACTGGAATACTGAGATGCCTCACAAGATCGGAAATAAAGACAAACGCACCTTTTAAAACACCGATGAGAACAAGACTATGATCTTGATAGTCCGAAGAGATCCTGCGTGCCATCGCCGCGACCAAGGTGTCGATATCATTTTGGGTGAGAACGGGTATAAGTTCAGCCATCATTGGAAACGATTAAGTCGAGCCGTGATATTTTTAAAAAAATCGATTTGTCCGTTTGAAAATAAAGGTACATGGAGCAAAATTTCTTGTCAATAAATTTAGTGCGTTACAAGCCCGTATCTGCCAATTGTTCGATCAAAGCTTTTTGTTTTTTGGACAGCTTTTTGGGCATAAGGACATGAATACGTACATAAAGATCGCCTTGACCTTTACCGTCCATATGGGGGAGACCATGTCCGGGCAGTCGCATCTTCGTTTTGTGTTGGGTTCCAGGTGGCAATTTCAAACTTAGTTTCTTGCCGTCCAGCGTTGGAACCGAAATATTCGAACCCAGAATGGCCTCACTCAGATTGATATCTCTATTTATATAAAGGTCCTGCCCTCGAACATCATACACCGGGTCGCCGAGTACTTTGGCCTTGATGTAAAGGTTTCCTGAAGGGCCGCCGTAAGGGCTTGGCTCGCCCTTTCCGGCAATGCGAAGTTTCTTCCCGGATATCATTCCTTTTGGAATCTTTACGGTAATTTTTTCACTGCGCCCTTGATGTTCAAAAGATACGGTCTTTTGGGTTCCTGTCGCGACTTCCGGTAATGTTAAAGAGAGTTCATATACCAGATCAGATCCTTTTGGCGGTGCCTGCCGCTGCCGTTGATGACCGCCAAACGGACTCTCCCCGCCAAAGGAGAACCGCATTCCGTTTCCACCACCGCCAAAACGGCCTGATCCGCCGAATAACTCGTTTAATATGCTGTTAAAATCGGAACCTCTGAAAATGTCTTCCTGGGAATAACGCTGCTGAAATCCGGCTGAACCGAACGTATCGTATTGTTTGCGTTTTTCCGCGTCACTTAAAACAGCATACGCTTCACTAATCTTTTTAAATTTCTCTTCAGCGCTTTTATCTCCCTTTGAATGATCCGGATGATACTTCATGGCGAGCTTCCGATACGCTTTTTTGATATCGTCTTTAGACGCATTTTTATTTACGCCGAGCATTTTATAATAATCTGTTTCCGCCATCTCCTCGTTACCTCATGGTTTGCCCTAACTGAGCGTTTTATCAGTAAATTTAACCCGCAGACATCTACCTCAAAAGTTTCGGGCAAACGGGAAAAATTCTAATGATGAAAATAAGTTAAAAGTTTTTACCTGTCAAGGATCATTCGATCGCTGATCCTTGGTTTTAACCCCCTGTTTTTCAGCAGCTTTGATAGCGATCATAATTACGGAAAGTCCGGCGGGGGTGATGCCGTCTATTCGGGACGCCTGGCCCAATGACGACGGCATTACAGTAGAAAGCTTTTCTTTGAGTTCATTGGAAAGGCCGTGAACCCGGGTAAAATCGAAATCTTCCGGTATTTTCATCCGCTCCTGGTTTTTGAACTTGTCGATTTCCTTTAGCTGCCGTTTAATATAACCTTCGTATTTAATTTCTATTTCCACCTGCTTGGCGACTTTTCCACGGATGTTGTTTGAGCTCATGGCCAATGCTTCAACCGCCGTGTAGTCGAGTTCGGCTCTTTTCAGAAGCTGGTCGAGGAAAATGCCGTTGTTTATTGGCTGTGTTCCTTTGCCGAGCAAATAATCATTGGTTATTTTGTCCGGTTTTATGACAATGGACTTAATTCTTTTAACCTCATGGGCGATCTGTTTTTTTCGCTCTTTCACATCTTTTAAGGTGTCATCGTCGATAAGGCCGAATTCATTCCCAATTTCCATCAATCTCAGATCTGCATTATCCTCTCGCAGCATGAGCCTGTATTCAGCCCGAGATGTAAACATACGGTAAGGTTCCCGTGTGCCCCGTGTAACAAGATCATCGACCATTACAGCCATATAGGCCTGGGATCGGTCGAGAGTAAACGGCGGCCTTTTCTGAATTTTGCAGGCTGCATTGATCCCGGACCATATCCCCTGGGCGGCAGCCTCTTCATATCCCGATGTCCCGTTAATCTGGCCGGCCAAAAAAAGGCCTGAAACCCGTTTTGTTTCCAGCGTCGGCTTAAGATTGGCAGGATTAACATAATCGTACTCTATGGCATACGCCGGCCGCATGATTTCGGCCGATTCCAGACCCTTGACGGATCTGACAAACTGAATCTGTATTTCCATCGGCAGGCTGTTTCCAAGGCCGCTGGCATAAATTTCATCGGTATCGAGACCTTCGGGTTCCAGGATTATCTGGTGTCTTTCCTTATCGGGAAACCGGACGACCTTGTCTTCAAATGATGGACAGTAGCGGGCCGAAATCCCTTTTATCATACCGCCATACAGCGCAGAGCGCTCAAGATTTTTTTTCACAATCTGATGGCTTCTTTTGCTGGTTTGTCCGATAAAGCTGGGAAGTTGCGGCATGACAATCTTTTCGGTGAAAAACGAAAACGGTATTGGATCTTCTTCGCCGCCTTGCTGGATAAAGGCGTTAAAATCGATACTCGATTTTTTCAGTCTGGGCGGTGTGCCGGTCTTCATTCTTCCAAGCTCGAACCCAAGCGCTTTCAGATGGGCCGGGAGGCCGTACGATGCAAATTCGCCGGCTCTCCCGGCTTTGAAAGAATTAAAACCGATATGAACCAGGCCGCTTAAAAATGTTCCGGTGGCCAGAACCACAGCATCCGCCGAGTATCCGAAACCGGTTTGATCCTCCACACCGACAACGCGACCGTTTTCCACCACAAGCCGATCCACCATGGCCTGTTTAAGATCGAGGTTCGGCTGTTTTTCAATGACAGCCTTCATGGCCATATGATAACGGATTTTGTCGTTTTGCGTTCTGGAAGAATGGACCGCAGGGCCTTTTTTGGTGTTTAGGGTTCGATACTGTATGGCGGTTTTATCCGTGATTTTTGCCATTTCACCGCCCAGGGCATCGATCTCCTTGACCAGTTGTCCTTTTGCCATGCCGCCGATGGAGGGACTGCATGGCATTGCAGCCACCTTGTCCAGATCGATGGCCATAAGCAGTACGCTGCAATCCATTCTGGCGGCTGCCAGTGCAGCCTCACACCCTGCATGTCCTGCGCCCACAACAATGATATCGTATTTTTTCAGATATAACGTCATAAAAATTATTTTTCAGTTATTTGGCATTAACAATTTTACAAATTTTATGCGAAAATGTATATAATTACAAACAAAAATAAACATTAATTCGGGCGAAACAATCTTTTACCTAAATTGAGCGTTTCAAATTGCGCCGGTGTATTATAAATATAATATCTTTAGGAGTTAATATTGTTATAAAGCATTAAACACCCTTTCGATGTTCATTGGGTTTGCGCGCCATTTGAGTTTTGAAATTTTCCCTTGGTCATGACGAAAAATATCCGTAAAAGATATAATGATTTTAACAGTTATCTGAGAAGTATCTTCGGATGCAGGGTGCAGAAAATAACCATTGATGCCGGTCTTTCCTGCCCGAACCGGGACGGATCGATCTCAAGGGGCGGATGTATATACTGCAATTTTAAGGGGTCCGGAACCGGTGCCCATGAAAAAGGGCTTTCGGTGACCGACCAGATCCTTCAAGGCAAGAGCGCC
>DATKWE010000091.1:0-2801 GCA_035529735.1 Desulfobacterales bacterium
TACCAGTTTCCCTGAAGGGGCGTTACTGCGGAAAGGAGAACCCTCGTTTCTGCTATGGGAATCTGAAACTCCCGATCATAGAGAGAGGAAGCTCCGCGACGAAAACAAGTCTTGCGGTAGCCAACCCGCGTATATCAGCATAATCATCCGTCGCTATTAAGTCGCGCCGCTTCAGGGAGTCTTTTTAATAACGATAAACCTATCTTGAACAAGGGATGGACAACTGTTTTCTTATTGACACTTTCAAACATATCAGCAGTAAACACAAAGTTTGAGTTGATGATTTTGAATTGAAATCTCTGAAATTTGAAGGTGCTTTATGTTACGTATAGAGAGGCAGAAATAATTAACTGATTTTAACAAAAATGTAATTCCTATATACAGGTTCGTTCTTATTTGGTCGTTCAAGGGCCTCTTCGCCGCTAAAGGCCGTTATAATTTTAAGATCTCTTTTTGAAAGACGTTTTGTCATGGTTTCCATAAAGGGGGCCTCGTCATCCTCAATTTTGTTAACATTGAAGGTCATTTTTTTCTCCTTTGGGCAAAATCTTGAGGTGAATTGTGTCGAATATAGAGGATCAGCTCATCCTGCAAACTTTAAAGTATCCCCGCCGGCTTGAAGAAGCCTTCAATTGTCTCAGAGATATTTGAACATGGCAAAATATAAATCTTCCCGAGTTGGATTTCCGGTTTTCACAAATCCATGCTTCCTGTAGAATTTTCCCGATTTTGGAAATTTGGGAATTTCAACTTCGATTTTATTCAAGCCAGCTTCTTTGAATCGTTTTTCGCAATGCTTATATAGGAGCGAACCGTAGCCTTTCCTGCCGTAGTTTGTTTTGACCTCTATTGTTCTTATGACAAGATTCATTCCCCTTCGTACAACCATCCCACACCCAATCAGATCTCCCGTATCGTTCGAAAGCGTAATCAGGTATCCTCTACTCACTTCTTCCTGAATTTTCTCAGGCGTTGCAAAGACATTCAATCTTTCCAGCTCAGCGGAAGTATACTCTCCACGATTGGCGTCCAGAGTGCTTTGCCTTATCAACGCTGCGACTTTAGCCGCGTCAGAATAACTGCGAGGTTCTATCTTTCCTTCCAGATTGTCTGTAACAGAGATTATCATGGTTCAAAACATTGCTTTTCTTAGAGACATTAAGAATTCCATTTTTTGCAAACGGAATAAGGGAAATTTTAATGTAGTGTGCGGTAACCGAATGCATCCCAATATATAGTGGAACCGGAAAAAAACGGCGATCATCATCCGGCAACCGGCTACTCGGATTCTGATAACAGATACCGGTCGCATTGTCATTGATTTTGTATATCCCAACAGTACTGTAATCATCCTGTCAGGAACAGGGTATGCACATTTTGAGGGGTTTCTCCATTTCGGAACCTCATTAATAGAGGTTAAGCAAACGAAATGACCGGTTATTAGATAGGTAGAAGCGATTCGAGAGTGAGGTCAGTAAAATAAAAAGTATTGCCCAATGGAAATCGGATTGAGATATCTGGCAATTATTAGTTATCCTAATAAAACAGTTTAGAAGGATCTGTAAAGGGGGGAATAGCCTTATTTTTATAGGGGATTTGCTCATACATGGGGAATTATCCCAGCTTTAATTTAAATAGATGCCTCATTAGTTCATTTTGGGACTATCCACTTTTTGCGGCCTCTTCCTGCTCCTTTTTTTCAATCACACAATAAATTCCACCTTCTTCAAGGCCAGGTCCAAAACAGCTATTGCATGAAATACACTTGGCCGTACTATGATCACCTTGAAGCCATCGGTTGGGCAGATCTGATTCCCGGATCAGCGGCCTGGCCATGGCAATGTAATCCATACCATCGTCCCTAATTGTCTTTTGGGCGACTTCAAAGGACCGGAATCCACCCACAACCATAACCGGACAACTGACCGAATTCTTGATTCGTCGGGCAAGCTCCAGGTTATATGCCTCCTTCTCAGGTTTATTTATCTTTTTGCGTGCCGAGTTTTCTGCACCGGAGGCGCGAGTGCCTGATGAGACTTCTATGGCATCAATACCGACTTCTGCGAGTTTTTTGGCAGCATAAACCCCATCATCAATTTCCACACCACCATCCAGGTTATCCGAAGCGTTCAGTTTGATAAGCACAGGATAATCGGCTCCGACTGTCTCCCGGACCTTTTGGTAAACTTCGAGCAGAAATCGACTGCGGTTTTCAATATTGCCGCCATATTCATCATTGCGGCGGTTAGTGAGCGGAGAAAGAAACTGGTTGATCAGAAAACCATGGGCGCCATGTAGTTGCACTGCATCGAAGCCCCAGGCCTTGGCTCGGCGCGCCCCTTCTCCAAACGCCGTAACAATATCACTGATTTCTTGCTCCGTGAGTTCGGCTGGCAACTCCGGAAATTGGTCAACCTGAATGGCCGACGGGGCAAGGGGCTGCCGGCCGGCGTTTTCGGAATTGGTCTGGCCGCCGGCATGGACCAACTGGACCGCAATCTTGCCGCCGGCATCGTGGACAGCACGGATCATATTTTTATAATTACCCTCAAAGTCATCGGTGTGGATACCCATTTTACCAGGGAGCCCTTTCCCCTCTGGTCGTACAAAGGTAAATCCTGAAACGATAAGGCCTATACCTCCTTGTGTTAAGTCACGATAGCAGTTGATCAATTTTTCCGTGGGGCGGCCGTCGACGTCGCACATCCCCTCCCACGTGGCGGACCTTACCATTCTGTTGGGCATCGTCATGCCGTTAATTGTGGTTTCTTCGAACAAGGTAGTCATATCGTGCCTCCCAT
>DATKWE010000092.1:0-7335 GCA_035529735.1 Desulfobacterales bacterium
GCCACCATTCAAAATATTATGGTATTGTTTCGAAATGTCAAAGAGCCGAAGGCTGCAGTGGCTATAGCCCAGGCCAAACCCGGAAGTAAAAGAGATCGTTATAGCCTTCAGCAGCTCTTTTTTTACTTCAAAGAAGCAATAACAGGCTGTATGACGCACATTTTTCCAAGCAAATGGTCTGAAGTGCAAGCCTGATTGGAATTCTCCTTTTTATTTAATTATAGCTTTGGGCAACAGCCCGTTAATAATTAAGATGCGACCCCCATGGCCCCTCATCCCATTACTCCATCACTCCATAATTCCGGCAACAAGATACTCAGGCAGAGCCGGAGAACTCTGACCTGGCCCAAAGGAGCAGGTTTTTCAGGGCAAAATAAACTTATGTCCCCCAGAGTCGCTTAATTTGGATTTGAATAGGGCGTTCATCATCCGTCCCTGATCGCCCAGGTGGAAAAAAGCTGCCTATGCTGAAATCAGATCGACGACCTGTTGTATGCCTTCCTCCATACTTACTTTGCTCAAGTTTATCACCAGGCTAAATAGCGAAGGGTCTAACCAGTCGACCTTGTAGAAATACTTCATGAATTTCCTTTTCCTTTCATCCCGTTCGCGGATGTAGCCTTCAATATCTTCAACCTGGAATCCCAATGTTTTTTGAGCGTACTCGACTCTGTCTTCCCAGTCAGCCAAAATTTTTATAAAATATGCGCTCTCATAACCCTGAAGGATACAGTGACTCCCACGTCCGGCGATGACAATATTGTCCCTTTTGGCGAGGGAAAGCACAATCTCTTCAAGCAATTTGAAGTAAATCTTGGAATTTATATACCCGGAGCTGTCACCTACAAGCCTTTTAATGAACCGCTCGCTAATCGTATTGGAGAGAATCTGCATAAGTCCTCTGAATCGACCATCTTCATAGGATTCCGCATATTCTTCAGATATATTTGCACACCGGGCCAGTTCCCGAATTATCTCCCTGTCCACGTAATCGTAGTTTAACCTCCTGGCAAGATTTTTGCCGAACTGCTTTTTCCCTGAAACATATAATCCAGAAACGGTTATAACAGCCATGTTTCACCTCCCGCAAACGTGGCCTCAAACGTTTGGCTAAAGCGCTTCGGCCACAATATCGTTGATTATTAAGAGAAGATCATACATCCGAACTATTCCCAGGAATTTTCTCGTTTCCACAACGGGAAGCACGGCTAAGTTATTATCGATCATGAACTTTATTGCCTCTAAGATATGTGCATCAGCGCCTATAGATTTCACCTCCTTTTGCATAATTCCACTTATTGGCAGAGTGCCCGCAGAGCCATATCCTTTATTGAGAAACTCTTTCCAGGTAAGGTCATGCCCATCAGGGGCAAGTGCCGTGAGGATGTGCCTGCGTCCCACCTTTCCAAGAAGTTCCCCTGACTCATCAATTACATAGAGTTGTTCCTGAGAAGGCGCATCCGGTTTTTTCTTGAAAGTACGTACCGCATCTGCAAGTGAGCTGTCGGGAAAGAGGCGGGGGATATCAAGACTTGCGATCTCTTTCAGGATTATCTCTTCGGGCATTAGTCCTCGGTCGCGTTCGAATTCAGCGCTGCGAATTTTGAGGTCTCGCTTTGTCTTATTCTCGTATGCCGCCTCCAATTTATCCATCAGAATTTCAATATCGATCGGCTTCATCAGGTAATCAAAGGCGCCGAGTCGTATGCCTTCAAGCCCGGATTCTATTGTTGCATGGCCCGTAAGCATGATGACTTCGGAATCGGAGAAACGATGTTTTATCTCCTTCAGCGTTTCAATCCCGGTCATCCCCGGCATCTTGACGTCACAAATTACCACGTCAAATGACTCACGTTCCATCTGTTCCAAGGCTTCATGACCGCTTTCGGCGGTTATGACATATTGCTCTCTTCTTCTCAAAAGCTTTACCATTGATTCTAAAAATCTCTTCTCGTCATCCACCAGCAGAACTTTAATTCCTTGAGTCATAGAAGTGTCCTCCTTGATGTATCGAATAAGGATTATTTTAATATTAAAGATCGCAATCAAACCGCTAAATTTTATTTTGCAATAATCCTGCCAAAATAAAATTCCATGAAATATCAATTTAACTAATTTATATTATAATATATACGTGTTTTATCGAAAGTGCTTGGCGGAATCGTGAAATGAAATTGTGTCAGTTTTTTTTACAGTTTGTTAAGGAGAAGTGGGTTGTGGTGTTGAAAGATCGCAATCCTAAAGAATATTCCCTGAAATATCACTTTATTTGATTAATATTACAATATATCCGTGTTTTATCGAAAGTGCTTGGCGGAATCGTGAAATGAAATTGTGTCAGTTTTTTTTACAGGTGGTAGGGAGAGGTGGGTTGTGGTGTTTTCGGATCAAAAACACTTTAATGCCATACCTTTTGGACGTTACGAATATGCTTCAATAGGTTCAGAAAAATTAATTATATATTTTAATGGGAGAACAAGAATTACAATCCCCAATACAGTTTTATTGTTTTGGCGGGAAAACATTTTTGTGCCCTGGCACCACAATACATTCCACAAAAACCGTCCGCACCCAAGAGCGCACCCAGCATCCAATCCGGTGCGACGGCGAAACCAATATCGGCATATATCGGAGCAAGAATCGAAAAAATGAGGAGAATGTTCCCAACTGAATTTTGACCGAGGAAAGGTTTAACCGAAGTGCCAACCCCCTAAAACCACAGCCGAATCCTATCAGTTGCTGAAAATGACCGCTGTCTTGACGCCGTTCAGCTCGAAAAGCTTGAGCATTTCTTTCGTTCCTGGGCAAACGCCCCTAAAAGACGTGATCATCAATTGTAACGGAATCGTATCTTCTTGATATTTCTGATTAATCCAGGATCGATTAACCCCAAACCCATTTCTCTTCAACAATTAAGAATTAAGGCTCATCTCCCGATTCGTTGTTGCTTGTATTTAACCGGGATGCGCCCCCCATGTCTTTACAAGTTCTGAATTATTTTTGTGACCGGACCACTTAGGCAGATCATCGTTTATATCGATAACCCGCATACCATAGAAGATATGGCAGGTTGGTTTGAATTCCGTTGGAACTTTTGATACACCCCCAAAATTAAAAAGTGATGGAAACGCAAGCCACATATTGCGTCCTTCATCAGCAATGAGGGTGCCACACAAAGCACAACTGACTTTGCAGGGAAGAATTCTCTCGTGTGTGTTGAGTTCATTGTTGTAAAAGTTTAGGTGATCAATGCCTTTCGTAATTCTGACGTCATATTTATGAAATATAGCTGCCCATTGCATCGGGGCCCCGTGCAGTTTTTGACATGCCAAACAATGACATATTTTTGCATCTACAGGATCAGAGCACACTTCATATTGTACCGCATCGCAGTGGCAATTTGCACGGTATTTGGCTGTAAAATTAACATCTGTAATCGACGCATAATTTGATCCAAATTCTTTTTTCATGTTAATCATATCTCAATTGAGCGAAAGTCGAGGCTTGTCAGCCTTTGGCGGTGATGCCCCAGATCCTCTGCCAACCTTCATTTTTTTAGGTGATGGATGTTGAATGGTCTTCACCTTTGACAATGTTTCATTACCATATTATATATTTCAAATTTTTAACATCCCCAAAGGGTGAATTAGATTTCTGATTGCAGAAAACAATTACGGGAAAAACTGGCGGGACTGTCAAGAAAATGGCAATCAAAAGGGTTGCCTTCCAGGTCAGGGCTTGAAAAAGCAGCCGGAGATTTGCGTGAGTGGAAAATGAAAACAGGTGGTTCGGGGTTGTGGGACATACCTCCGTTGATGATTACAGCAACCCTTGACGATGGCCTGGGCCATGGACTCGAAGTTATCCGGATGTTTTCTGAAGCTGCTGGTCTTGACATCATTGAACTCGGACTACTGGTGACGCCTGAAAAAATTATAACCGCATGTAAAAAAAACAAACCTGATTTATTAGGATTAACCGTACTCCAGTTTGATTCAGAGGAAAATATTTTAATGATAAGCAGAAACCTCCCGTCAAAAACAAAAATAATTGCAGGAGGACCGGTTTTTTCGGCAGATCGTGGATTTGCCCGGCGGACAGGTATCCATTTCGCAGCAAAGAATGTAGCCTATTTTATCCGGTTTCTGCTTCAGTTTGAAAGCGGAGCAACTTTATATGTTAAGAACGTTATATATTAAAACAACAAAGGCATGAAATCATAGACGTTCCGTTTATTTCCCTTTAGCTCGATCCGCCCGAAAAAGACGGGCCGACGAAAGGATCAAGCATACCACCCGCCCCGGTATACTCTTCTCGCTTTCTCATAGTGGTGGAAGACATTAGTTTCGCCACATCCTTACACTGGCATTCGGGGCATTGGGGGGGCGGATCATTGGAAAACAGCAGGAGTACTTCAAAGCAGTGAGAACAGTCTTTACACTCATATTCGTAAATTGGCATTAGCTCCTCCGCAAAAAATTAACAGGTGATTAATCAATTATATATTTTGGGGCTTCCTACAATTCCGACAACCTAAGTTGAGCGATTTTCAAGTTTGCCGCAGATACAAGGAAGATGTTGTTTCGCTATAGTTGTCTATGCGGAACGGCATCTGACGATGTAGATGCGGTGAAATTGGAAATCCCGTTGGGTTTCAAATTATTGAAATTCAAAATGTCAGAATACCTTAAAAATATTGTTAAATTAACCATTTTAAAAATATGAAACGCTCAGCTTAGGTACAAGAAATCTCTATAACACTGTACCTAAATTAAATCAATTTATAAATCTTTAGACGCCCCCCAATTCCTGCGCAACCTCTATTGACGCAAAAAAAGAAACGCGTAAATTCAACCCCGTCCCTCTTTTACCTCTTTTACGAAGACGTCACATTTATTCACCGGTTCACAACTCGGAATCAGTCTTCCTGTAATGATTGAGAAAATCAACGATGGTGAGATCTGCCACAACCTTTTTCTCTTCATCCACAATGGGAATTTCCTTGATATTGTCTTTGATCATTCGCTGCAGCACCGCTTCCATGTCATCGGATGCCACAGCAAAGTGTGGCGTTCTCTGCATAAAGTGTCCGGCTTTTTCCGACACGGCCATGTGTGTAAAACTCCGTGTATCGATGTGAAGCTCATGAAAGTGAAAAAATACATGCCGGACCAGGTTACCCAGGGAGAGAAATCCCTTCAGTCTACCTTTTGGGTCCACCACATAAATGAGACGGGAGTGGGTTGATCGGGCAAAGGCCTGGATGATTTCATCGATATCGGCATCCTCGTTGATGACCGGGATTTTGCGGTGAGCCAGATCTTTGATCAAGTCCTCGATCTTGCCGGCAGTTTTTCTATTTCCTGATTCCATCATAATGTCTCCAACTGCATGGTTTTTCAACGATGACCCTTCCCTGCTGTTTTGCCGCAGTATTGAGCCGGTTATGCTCCGTCAGAGGGTATTTCACCTGCCCGCTTCAGAGCAAACCGGGTCAGAATCGGGCCGATGATTTCAAAAAAAATAGACGTCGCCGTGATCGTCGTGATGACGGTAACCCCGATTTTTGCAGCATGGGGCAAGTTATACTGTATGGCAAGTTGGGAAAAATCCTGCTTAACAATAAGGGAAAGACCGATGGCGACACCGGCCTGAGACAGGATGCCCAGCCCCAGATACTTTTTGATTTTTTCTTCAACGCGGCCCAGCATAGCGCCAAGCCTGGCCCCTCCGATTAATCCGATCGACCGTCCCAGTATGTAGATGCAACCCAGACTGCCTAAAGCCGGAACAGCGGATAGCCTGAGGTGTGCGCCGGAAAGACAGAAGAACAGGATGAACACCAGCGGCATGATTTTCATCAGCGCCGCCTCCACGCGGGGCACCAACACCGCGGGTTTCCAGTTGGCCAGCACAAATCCGATCATCATATTGCTCAGGATGAGTGATAGGTGCCAATGGATTGAAAGACCTGTGGCAAGAAAAACAGTACCGAAAACAACGATCAAAATTTCACCGGCATACTGCAGCCTGCGGACCATGAGGCAGAGCAGGTATCCGATAATCCCCCCTCCAACCACACTCAAGCCGGTTTTCATGAAGGGGCGCAATATCGTGGAAAGTGTCGTTTCTGTTGTAAGGGAGGCTTCCCCGGTCAGGAGGTTTTTTGCCAGGGCAAATGCCAGCCCGAAAATCACAATCGCCAGCCCGTCATCAAATCCAACGACGGCGTAAAGTGCCTTTGTCATGTTACCCTTTGCCCTGCATTCCTGAATGACGGCCACCGTGCCTGCCGGCGCGCTGGCCGGTGCGATTGCGGCCAAAATGATCGACAAGGGTAGGTCGTGTGTAAAAAGAAAGACCGCACCGAAAACCATCCAAAAGGCCATGAAACATTCTGCAAAAATGATCGTAATAATACCCATACCGAGACGTTTGAGAGATGACAGGCGCAGCTCTGAACCGATATTAACAGCGACAAATCCCAGGGCCATTTCCGTCAAAAATGACAGGTTCTTCAGCTTTATTTCGTCCAGAAGGTTCAGTATGGATGGCCCGAGGATGACGCCGAACATCATATATCCGAGGAGGGAAGGAAGATTCAGGTGCCGGACGAGATGGCCCAGATAAAAGCCGACAATTATGGCTATCCCCAAGACTGTGAAAACAGACATATTTAAAAACGAAAGGTCGGTTTCCATGGCCTGCTTAATGTTTATCTACTGTTTTCTGATGAGTAATAATTCGGAAAGTATCATATTTTTAATATTTATTTTTCTTTGTACAAATATTGTATAAATAGCAAAAGACATGCCATGATACCAGCAAAGAAATGAGAAAATATCTATTTGATAAAATTAGATTTTTCAATTTATTATGAAACATTGCCCGTGGACGTGATAAAAGTGGTGTCGGAATTTTTTACAAATTGTAAAAGGGGGTGTTTGCAGGAAAAATAAGGAATAGACACAACAGATCTTCTTATCTGTGAAGTAAGACCGTATATTTCTTCCTTTGGGGATTTTGCTGTTATTGTATATATCTCTAAACAGAGTTCGTAGGACTTTTGCCAGACTTTCAAATCGTTGTAATTCTTTAGCATTTGCACTCGAACCCTTGACCCCTTGAACCCTTGAACCCTTTGGGATCACACCTGCTCAATTGGAGATAATGCAATTATTATTATACAATTTTATTAATTTAAAAACCACAGCCTCATTTTTTTGTCAATAATTTTTTCAGATGAATATCTATAACCCATTAAATTTTCATTAAATTTGGCCAACTCCTCATGCTAAACCCATGCGCTGCTTCTATTACTGAATATCCATTTCA
>DATKWE010000093.1:0-2835 GCA_035529735.1 Desulfobacterales bacterium
CGGAAGGGCAGGCCCGATCACCCGTCGTGACGCCTCGAGCAAAAAAACGGTAAGGCCCAGACCGACAACAATGTCCCGTGTTATCGGCGCACCGTAGCGGGTCGAAAGTCCCACATAATCGATGGCGATATAAATTGCGGAAAAAGCGGCCACGATTGCGATAATATAGTCGAATATCGGAATTCTGTCGGTGGTGGCCAGAAATTTGAGGCCGAAACGTGCTTTTTTTAAAAAAGGATAGTTTAGGAAAACAATCAGCAGGGCAAAACCAAGATGGATGGCCCTTATAAAAGTGGAGTCGAGAATCAACCAGCTTGCGATGGAAAGCTGAAAAAAACTCCAGGCCACCGCAATCGTGGGAATAACGAATTTGGAAGGCCCCTTGGGCCGACGGCTGATTCCTTCGTCTTCTTCGGCCAACCGTTTCGCCAGTTCCAGGCCTTCATCCTCCTCCAAGCTCTTATCCTGCTCATGGATGTCATTTTCGCTCATGGCTGTCACCTAAACCGTTAATGTGGTGCATCGATATTGAAAACTGTACACAGGTTCTGGAAACAATAAAAAGGCGGCGGGCCCGTATCCATAAACACTGGCTTCGCCGCCCGACAATTTAGGAGTACGGCTTTGATTATTTCAGGCCGGCTTCCTTGTAGTATTTCATTGCACCCGGATGGATCGGTGCAGACATACCTTCCAGCATATTTTTTTTGGTCAGGACCTGATATGCCGGATGCAGACTTTTAAACTTCTCGAAGTTTTCAAATACCTCTTTGGTAATCGCGTATACCACATCATCCGGAACTTTTGCCGAAGTGACAAAAGTTGCCTTGACACCAAACGTCTGAACATCTTCTTTGTTATCAGCATTTGGATAAAGCGCAACCGGTATCATAGCCTTGGCATAGTAAGGGTATTTTGCCAGCAGTTTTTCAACACCGGTGATGGGAACAAAGCGGACCTGTCTTTTTCCGGATGTCGCTTCCATGATCGATCCATTGGGATGTCCCACCGTGTAAAAGAAGGCATCGATTCTTCCGTCCTGCAGAAGACTGGCGGATTCAGCAGCCTTGATTCCTTCTGCCTGTAAGTCTTTTTCATAATCGATTCCTACGGCTTCAAGTGCATCGATGGAGTTCTGACGCTGGCCTGAACCGGGATTGCCGATGTTTACCGTTTTCCCTTTAAGATCTGTGATGTTTTTTATACCTGCATCCACCGCAGCAACCAGCGTGATGGATTCGGGATGGATACTGAATACGGCCCGAAGATCTTTCTGAGGACCTGCATCTTTCCATTCGGCAAGGCCGTGGATGGCCTGATATTGGCGGTCGGATTGGACCACGCCGAAGTCCAGATCTCCGGACATAACGGCATTGACGTTAAACACGGAGCCGCCGGTGGATTCAACGGTGGCTCGGATACCATACTCCTTACGCTTTTCATTAACCATTTTGGCAATGGCGCCGCCGGTGGGATAGTAAACGCCGGTAATACCGCCGGTACCGATGGTTATAAAAGTGGTTTCAGCCTGTGCGGTTGTCGGTGTTCCTCCCATAAAAAGAACGAATCCAAAGACAATCGCAATGCCTATAACTAAAGCTTTTTTCATTTGAACCTCCTTTGTCGATAAATTGATTATGGTTTAATAACAAATTCTTGTAGTCTTATTTATTTGAATCTCGCCTCCTTTCTTTTCAATCTTATACAGTGAAAGTAGAGGTTTCCTTAATATTATTATTTGACGATCGCGCATGTAATTTTGGCTTGTTTGGGGATTTCGGTTAGATGTTTGATGAATGCATCCTAATTAATAGCGAAAAATTAAAACAAGTCAAGCTTTAAATGCAAAATCCGACTGAATTATCGGTTTTGGAACTTTTCAACTTGTTGAAATTAAGGTAATAATTTTGCAATTCAAGATCGATGATTTCGCCGTGCGCATAAAAATAAAAATTTAGGAATTCATCCATATTGAGGTGTTGCATAATTTGAATGGGTCATTTAAAACGGTTTCAAAGGTAAAAGATGAACAGAATGGAAGCAAAGACCCAGGTGAGTGTCATCATTCCGACGTATAATCGCGGCTGGACAATCGGAGAGGCCGTCGATTCAGTCCTGGCACAGGATTATAGAGAATTTGAGTTAATTGTCGTCGATGACGGCTCCACAGATAATACCCCCGAAGTTTTAGACGCATACCGTGGGACCATCAAAGTTTTCCGGCAGGAGAACACAGGGGTGAGCGCCGCACGAAACCGGGGGATTGCGGAAGCATCCGGGCGGTTCATCGCGTTTCTCGATTCGGATGACCTCTGGCTGCCGCAAAAACTGTCGAGACAGGTTGAGTTTTTCAACACAACTCCGGATGCTTTGATATGCCAGACTGAAGAGGTCTGGATCAGAAGCGGTGTCCGGGTCAATCCCAAAAAACGGCACCAGAAACCTTCCGGAATGATTTTTGAACCTTCTCTGGTCCTGTGCCTGGTCAGCCCTTCGGCAGTGATGATCCGGCGCAGCCTGTTGGAGATTGTCGGAAACTTTGATGAAACGCTGCCGGCCTGTGAAGACTATGATCTATGGCTCAGGATAAGCTGCCGGTTTCCCGTATACCGCATAGATACACCGCTCATTATAAAGCGGGGCGGGCATGAAGATCAGCTTTCCGCATCTTTTGGACTCGACAGATTTCGGATCAAGGCCATAAAAAAGATTGTCGAAAGCGGGTTTCTCTCAAAGCGTCAATATGCGGCGGCGGTTAAAACGCTAAAGGAGAAATGCAATATCTACGCAGCCGGGTGCCGCAAACGGGGACGGGAAGAAGAAGCGCTGTATTAC
>DATKWE010000094.1:0-5969 GCA_035529735.1 Desulfobacterales bacterium
CGCTTAAACGCCGAACTCTCAATTTAAAAATTCAGGAATAATTTGAACGACTTCATCTTGTCTGAACTGCTCCGTCCTTTTCCCGGTATTCGGCGTAAAGATCGCCGGTTCAAGTTGTTTGTTTCCCATAATAATTGTTGAAAATGTTCTTTCTATCTGTTTCAATCAACCCAAAAACCATAATTCTTTGTGTCCGTTATAAAGCGATATGCGTGGTGACTTAAAAAAGATTTTATTTCAGTATCCCGACAAACTCCTTTCAACCGTATTATGGCTGGTAGCGTTACATTCAATTGCCATTGGCTTGGCATTGATTGCTCAGCCGACCCTACTTATGAAACTATCAGGATTCAGTCCTGAGTGTGAACGATTTTTCCCCGCTCAAGGCGGTGTTTTTCATATCCTGATGGCCGTCGCCTATGTAATGGGCGCAACAAACATTAAAAAACATCATTATTTAATTGTATTTTCAATTATCGTAAAGGCGCTGGCGACGCTCTTTTTGATGGTTTACTGTTTTGCCGTTGAATTTAAATGGATTGTCCTGTTATCGGGAATCGGCGACGGTGTCATGGGATTGATAATTTTTTTAGCGTTACAGAATTATCTTCATTTAAAGACAACGTACGGCAATAGGTATGCAAAATGAATGAAATATTACCGGGAATTTTGGTCACCGGAGCATCCGGTTTTATCGGAAGGCATTTTGTCATCGCCGTATCCGAAAAGTTTCGCCTGTTTTGCATCGCACGCCGCAGTCAAAAGGAAGTCGGCATACCCCATCTTGCCAATATACATTGGCTCCAGGTCGATATCGCAAACCGGGAAAATCTGCTGAAGGCCTTTCGGTATATCAACAATCATGGCGGCGCCGATTATGTTTTGCATCTGGCCGCATATTACGACTTTACCATGAAAGAAAACCCTGCATATGAGCGGATCAATGTCACCGGAACACGCCATATTCTTGAAATCTCAAAATTACTGGGAATAAAGCGTTTCATTTTCCCCAGTTCTCTGGCCGCCTGCAAATTTCCTGCTCATGGTACGGCACTCACCGAAGAGAGTCCTATCGATGCGGATTCTCCATATGCTCGGTGCAAAAGGAAAGAAGAAGCGATCATTGGGGAATATTCGGAATTCTTTCCCTGCTCAATTGTCCGATTGGCAGCCGTATACAGCGATTGGTGTGAATATCCCCTGTTGTATATGTTGTTAAAGTATTGGCTGGCTGGAAACAAACTCATGTCGAGAGTTGTGACCGGACGTGGAGAATCGGCCATACCGTATATCCATATTAAAGATCTTATTAAACTATTTCTACGAATTATCGAAATCAGCGATATCCTGCCGCGTCTGGCAATATACATTGCCGGCTTTCAAGGGAGTGTATCCCATAACAAACTTTTCAAAACCGCCACAAGGTATTATTACTGGCACGATATCAAACCGTTTCAAATACCGAAACATGCGGTGGCTTTGGGGTTGATCATCATCTCGTTCTTAGGTCGGCTTAGCGGCAAGAAAACTTTAGAACAGCCGTGGATGGCAAAATATATCGATAAAAAATTGAGTGTGGATGCTTCTGTCACATACAAGGCTTTGGGTTGGAAGCCGACACCGCGCTATCATATATTGCGGCGGTTATTGTTTTTGACCGAAAAAATGACCCGCCATCCAAACAACTGGACATTTCGCAATGAAGTCCTTATTAAAAAGATTGCCTTCAGAAAAAGCACCACAATTTACGATATTTTAACGGAACTTCGTGAATCATTGGTAGAAAAAATCGAAGCAGAAATAACGAACCCGGTAAATAAACGCCGTTTTCCGAATTACCGGAAGATGTATAGTGAACTGCTTAAATGGTATATCACCCTGAACTATCAAGTTGTTGCAGCTACAGTGAAAAACCGAGACCGGTCCATAATACCGATCTATGCTCAAGAAATTGCTTTCAAACGGTATATGGACGGCTATGGGGCAAAAGAAGTCAGGGATTTTTGGTTGCTGATCGGAAAGACCATGAGGGAATCTCTCCTGACGAGACCCGAATTAAAAGATTCAAAACGGCAGGTGGATGATTACATCATCTTAACTTCACAGCTGGCTGCCGATGAATTTGAAGACGCATATGAAAGACTTGAGAATCAGCCGCCGGAGCAGTTACCTTCAACTAAAGTTGCACAACTGACAAGCATTGAAAATCTTAAGCGGATTGTACGGCAGCTCGAAGATGTTTACAGCGATTCATTGTCAAACCGACTCAAGAGGGAGGATACATTTAATAATTACAGTTTTTTGATAAAATTATCCACCCAGGATGAATAATCGGACACACTGTCAATTATCAAAGGAGGCTTGATCGCCATGCCGAAATATCAAAACATCCTTCTTGTATATCCGAAAATTCCAAGCAATACTTACTGGAGTTTCAAATACGCGATGAAGTTTATTCGCAAAAAAAGCGCCATGCCACCGCTGGGACTGCTGACCATCGCCGCACTTTTTCCGGAAACGTACAACTTAAAACTTGTGGACATGAACGTCACGCCTTTAGATGACAGCGATATCATCTGGGCGGACGCTGTTTTTATCTCTGCCATGATTGTTCAGCAAGATTCCATGAGGGAGGTAATCCGCCGATGCAATCCGTTTGGTAAAACCATTGTAGCCGGGGGGGCTTTTCCAACTTCAAGGCATGAGGATATCGCGGGTGTTGACCACTTTCTCTTGGGGGAAGTGGATAAAACCTTGGTAGATTTTTTGAATAACTTGGGAAACGGCACTGCCAATCCCGTATATGAGCGGCCGCCGCATCCGGATATTTCACGTCTGCCGGCCCCGCGGTTTGATCTATTGGATTTGGATGCATACGGTTCCATGTCCATCCAGTATTCCAGAGGCTGTCCATTTCACTGTGAGTTCTGCGATATCTGGCCGGTCTACGGCAACAAACCGCGCTTAAAATCGGCGGACACGCTGCTTCGGGAAATTGATGCGCTCTATCATCTGGGCTGGCGAGGTCCGGTATTTATCGTCGACGACAACTTTATCGGCAATAAAAAAAGGGTTAAGGCCGAACTTTTGCCTGCGTTAAAATCCTGGCAAATCGAGCATGCGTATCCCCTCCATTTTTTTACCGAAGCCAGCATCAATATAGGAGACGATGAAGCGTTGTTGACCGCTATGCGCGAGGCCGGCTTCAACCAGGTTTTCATAGGGATTGAAACCCCTGATCCCGAGGGGCTTGAAGAAGCCGGAAAGACCCTGAACTTAAAGACAGATATGGAAAAATCGATCCGGACGATCCAACGACACGGGATGGAAGTGATGGCCGGGTTTATCATCGGGTTTGATAACGACAAGGAAGATATTTTCGATCGTCAAATCGCTTTTATTCAGAAAAACGCCATTCCAAAAGCGATGATCGGCTTCTTGAACGCCCTTCCCGGCACCCGCCTTTATCAGCGGTTACTGACGGAAGGCCGGATCTTAAAGGCCTCCATCGGCAACAACACGCACAGCATGACCACCAACTTCAGAACCGTTATGGACCCGGAACGGCTGAAAGACGGATATAAAAAAATTCTGGCCGGTATATATGATTTTAATCTAAAAAACTATTTTGAGCGCTGCAGCCGATTTTTGGACAATCTCGAGTATACGGACTATTTTCAGCGAAAAATCCACTTTAACGAATTGAAAATCTTATTCAAATCTATTTACTGGCAGCTCTTTACACCCTACGGTTTTCAGTATCTCAAGTTTGTCTTTCGGAGCATGATCAAACATCCCAACATTTTTGGCGAAGCCATTTCTTTGAGCATTGTCGGGCATCATTTCCACACCATCACACAACAGACGCTGAAAACGGAAAAAATCGCATTAATCCTCGATGAGAAATACCATTATTTTTGCGGTCTGGTAAATCAATATTCCGCGGAAAGGATGAACAATTCAAAAGAGAATTTTCAACACCTGCTTAAACTCTGGAAGGAACGGACCAAAATACTCAAACAAATACAGAGAAAAATCAACAAAATCCATGCGGATTACCGCGATGATATCAGCCGGAAGTACATGGAAATCTCAAAACAGATGCGGGAAAAACTAAAGAATTTTGAAATCATGGTACAAAACACCGCCGCACCATCCAGGCAGTAACTGCATGAAATTATTTCTACGAAGTTTTCTATTGACACAATATACCACATAGTGCCACATATTGTCAGGTTGATTCCATGGATACCTATAAAACCGAGGGGTCGGGGTATTTTTATGTGTTAAATCGCTCCATGGATAATGCTTTTTTTCAAACCGTGTAATCACGCCAGAGGCGGACAAGCCTCGGGGTTAAAGGACCGTAAAGAAAGAACAGATTCCAATATAAAAACAATGGGTTCGTCTTGAAACAAACCCTTTGTTGCTGTTGAAATGTTTCGGTATCCGTCTGTTACTTCTAACGATCCCTAAACCACTCAGACCGTACACGCTTTTTATAAAAGATTATCCATTCCGCTGATATATATGTGTTTTCAATAAAACCTCTTTGACCCCCCATATAACTAAAAATTCAAGGAGAAGTTTATGGACGACAAAGAATTCGCACGATTGCGAAAAAAGCTGGACAAAACGCAGAAACAGATGGCTCAACTGCTGGGTGTATCCATCAAGGCTGTACACAGCTACGAACAGGGCTGGCGATCCATACCTGCCCATGCGGAGAGACAGATGTTGTTCCTGGTCTCCAATATGAGAGGGGACTCCAAATTGAACAAGCCGTGCTGGGTTATAAAAAAATGTTCTCTCAAGAAGAAAAAAGAGTGTCCAGCTTGGGAATTTAAATCCGGAAAACTATGCTGGTTTATTAACGGAACTATTTGTGACGGCATTGTTTATAAAGATTGGAGTGAAAAGATGAAGTCATGCCGGTCTTGCGAAGTTTTTACCAATGGCCTATTGCCGGCAGTTTCGCTGACCCCATAACACACCCTATTCCATGAGGATTTTTTTAACAATTTGGAATTATGCATGATATAGTTTCACACCCAAAGGAAATAGCCGAACACGAACCTGGAAAAAAAAGAAAGTTAATTGGCGATAGGGGGAATTACTTCCTTGACAGAATCCAGGGGGAGGCAGGTGTTAATATTTCGGCATGTTTTCAATGTGAGCACTGGACCGATGATCAGCTACTGGCAAAAATCGACGCTCTTCCGGAGCCGACATTATAAAAAGATCAAAACCAGTCAGTTCATCCTAACGTTGCAACTATAGGGTGAACTGTGTTTTTACATGGAGGACGCCATGAATATTTACAGGGATGTAAATTCTACTGTGGGTTCGACGCCGCTGGTTCAACTCAATAAAATTGCCGATGGGCTGGGCGCTGAAATATCCGCCAAACTCGAGTTTTTCAACCCGTTGGGGAGTGTGAAAGATCGAATCGGTGTTTCAATGATTGAAGCGGCAGAGGCGGAAGGACTGATACGCTCAGATACCACAATTGTGGAACCGACCAGTGGAAACACTGGGATTGCTCTGGCTTTTGTCTGCACGGTCAAGAACTACAACCTGATTTTAACCATGCCGGATACCATGAGTATAGAGCGGAGAAAACTCTTAAAACATTTGGGTGCCAAGCTCGTACTGACACCTGGATCTGACGGGATTAAGGGGGCCATTGCAAAAGCCCAAGAGATTCTGAAAAACACAGCCAACGCCTATATGCCGGATCAGTTTTCCAATCCGGCCAATCCGGAAATTCACCGGAAAACCACGGCAGAAGAAATCTGGCGCGATACCGACGGAAAGGTCGATATTTTCATCTCAGGGGTTGGTACCGGGGGTACCCTTACCGGCGTGTCCGAGGTGATAAAAGCCCGAAAGCCCTCATTCAAGGCTGTGGCGGTGGAACCTGCCGATTCACCCGTCCTTTCCGGCGGCCAGGCCGGACCCCACAAGAT
>DATKWE010000095.1:0-22987 GCA_035529735.1 Desulfobacterales bacterium
TTGGTGCCGAGGGACAGAATCGAACTGCCGACACGGGGATTTTCAGTCCCCTGCTCTACCGACTGAGCTACCTCGGCGTGATTTGGGATAAATAAGAAAAATATTAGAAGCTCTTTTTTTTGTCAAGATTTTTTTATCGCATATCGCCAAAAAGATGCTGCAGTAAAACACAAGCCGCAACCGTCGCTGTTTCGGCTCTTAAGATCCGTGGCCCCAGGCTCGCGGTGACAAACCCCCGATCCCTGGCACTTTCAATTTCCTGTTGGGTGAAACCGCCTTCGGGTCCAAGCAACGCATAAATTCTATTAATTTTACGATCAGACCCCGGCAATTTGGCATTGAGCGGCTGCAATTCATCTTCCCAAAAAGCGATCTTAAGGTCGGCGGTCTGAGAAATATTCAATATTTCTTCGAAGGATACCGTGTCGCCAATTTCCATAATACAGCCCCGCTTGCACTGCTTGATGGCTTCTTTTGATATTTTTTCCCACCGTTTCGTGCGTGCTGAGAGCTGTTTTTTGTCAGGTCTCGGAACGGATCTCTCGGCGATAAAAGGGTTCCATTTTATGATGCCGAGTTCACTGAGCTGTCGAACGAGGCCGTCCATTTTCTTTTCTTTTAAAAACCCCTGAGCGACCGTAATTTGAACGGGCGATTCTGCAGCTGAAGGAAAACGGCGAATCACCGACACCGTAACCCTTCCGGTAGACAAATCGACGATTTCGGCTTCGTATTCAAATCCTTTTCCGTCAAAAAGACCAATTTTATCACCGGATTTCAGGCGCAATACCGTCTTGATGTGCCTGGCGTCAGAACCGGTGATCATGAATGTCGACCCCGTGCTTTTAGCGTGTTCAATAAAAAAGTACC
Organism: Desulfobacterales bacterium; assembly: GCA_035529735.1. GTDB lineage: Bacteria > Desulfobacterota > Desulfobacteria > Desulfobacterales > UBA11574 > JAAXQD01. Next base: position 871 of record DATKWE010000095.1, read on the forward strand.
GCATACGATTTTTTATACCTGTTTTTTACAAACGTCAAGTTTGTAAAAAAGCAAATATCTTGACACGATAGGGTCCCTATGATAGATTTTCCTGAATTTTGGGACATTTATTTCGCAATAATGCATGGCCTTTTATGGGAAACGGGGGGGTTGATATGACAATCAATGGTAAGCCCGACAAAAACACTGAAAGGACGGAACCGGCGGAAGATGAAGAGATCATCGAACTCAAGGAGGAGATAGACGACGATGAAATACTCGACCTTTTAGATGCTGTTGAGGAACTTCCCATAGAAGGTGAGGAGATTTTAGAACTTACGGATGAGATCATCGAACCATCACAAAATGATGAAGAAATTATCGACCTGATGGATACCGTCGAAGAAACTTCCATTGAACCCGACGACCCTTCACCGGAATCGGACGATATCCCTGACTTAGAAAGCGATCTTTTTGAAGGAACCATTGACTTTGATGCGAAATTTGACCAAGAAGTATCCATGGATCCGTCCCTGAAAGATGATTTCGCCGATTCATTGGGAATTGAGCTCGAAACAGGAGATGATATTCCCGAAGGTTCCTTGGAAGCCGGCAGGGTATCCGACGAACAGATAGAGGCGGCATTAGAGCGCGTCATAAAAAAGATGTTTTACGAAAAAATCGATGGTATTCTTGTTGAAGTGATTGAAAAAACGGTTAAGAGGGAAATAGAAAGGCTGAAAAACATTCTGCTCGAAGAAGAATCGGGCAGCGAAAAATAATTGTTCTTTTGGGCACCAATGACGTCCGGCCTGTTGGACCTGATCATGTCAAAAAACGAAATGGTAAAAACCCGGGGATTATGCAATAATCCCCTTTTCCATTTTTTAGCAGTATCGGATGCTGTGTGTTGTCCGGAACAAATTATGAATAGGGAGTAGTAAGCGTATGAGTTCCAATCTTTTAAACAAAAGCTATGACCCCCATGATGTTGAAAAACGATGGTACGAATTCTGGGAAAAAGAAGGGCTGTTTGCGGCCGATGCGGCGGACGGCGACCGGAAAGGCTATTCCATCGTCATTCCCCCGCCGAATGTCACCGGTGTTCTTCACATGGGGCATGCCCTCAACAATACATTGCAGGACATTCTGTGCCGCTACAGAAGATTGCGGGGGGATAATGTCTTGTGGATGCCCGGAACCGACCATGCAGGAATCGCCACGCAGAATGTTGTTGAAAAAAAACTCGCAAGCGAGGGGTTGGATCGTCACCAGGTTGGGAGGGAAAAATTCATCGAGGCGGTCTGGGAGTGGCGCGGTGAGTATGGCAGTGCAATTATCAATCAACTAAAACGTCTTGGCGCTTCATGTGACTGGGATAGGGAGCGTTTTACGATGGACGAAGGACTTTCGAGAGCCGTCCGAAAGGTTTTCGTGACGCTGTACCATGAAGGTCTTATCTACCGCGGCAATTACATTATTAACTGGTGCGGCCGCTGCCATACAGCGCTTGCTGATCTTGAAGTCGAACATGAAGAGCATGACGGTTATTTATATCATATCCGATATCCTTTTACAGATGGAAAAGGGGGTGTCGTTGTTGCAACGACCCGACCTGAAACCATGTTGGGAGATACTGCGGTGGCCGTGAATCCTGATGATGAACGCTATCACGGCATCGAGTCTCACCAGGTCATTCTTCCCCTGATGAACCGAAAGATCCCCATCATCAAAGATAAATATGTGGACACGTCGTTTGGAACGGGAGCATTGAAGATTACACCGGCCCATGACCCCAATGACTTTGAAATCGGCAATCGCCACAACCTGGAGCGGATCAAAGTTATCGATGATGATGGCCGTATGACCGCCGAAGCCGGCAAGTTTAAAGGGCTTGATCGATTCAAATGCAGGGACGCCGTGCTTAAAGCACTTAAAGAAGCGGGGCTCCTTGAAAAAGTAGAACCCTATAAACACAGCATCGGTCACTGTTATCGATGCGATACCGTCATTGAGCCGAATTTGTCAAAACAGTGGTTCGTTAAAACCGGCCCCCTTGCGGAAAAGGCCATAGATGCCGTCAAGAATGGCGACACCAGGATCATTCCTGAAACATGGACCAAGACGTATTTTGAATGGATGAACAATGTTAGAGACTGGTGTATTTCAAGGCAGATATGGTGGGGGCATCAGATTCCGGCGTGGACATGCGGGGCGTGTGAGGAAATCATCGTCGCCATGGACACACCGCAAACATGCCCGGCGTGCGGCGGCGCAGATCTTGTACGGGAGACAGATGTTCTGGACACCTGGTTCAGCTCCGCCCTGTGGCCTTTTTCAACCATGGGGTGGCCGGATGAGACGTCGCTTTTAAAATTGTTCTATCCCACATCCGTACTTGTGACCGGTTTTGACATCCTCTTTTTCTGGGTCGCCAGAATGATGATGATGGGCATCCATTTCATGGGGAATGTACCGTTTAAGGATGTTTATGTGCACGCCCTGGTGCGTGACGAAGACGGCAAAAAAATGAGCAAGTCAACGGGAAATGTCATCGATCCTTTGAACGTGATCGACCACTATGGGGCCGATGCATTCCGGTTTACACTGGCCGCTTTTGCAGCACAGGGCAGAGACGTCAAGATGTCGGAAAAGCGCGTTGAAGGTTACAGAAATTTTATCAACAAGCTTTGGAATGCCACCCGCTTTTCCCTGATGCACATCGATAAAGCGTATAAAAACATACCGGATGTACCCCTTTCTCTTGCGGATCGCTGGATTCTGTCCAGACTCTCCCGTGTTACCGTCAACGTTTCCGAATCGCTGGACAGTTACAGGTTCAATGATGCGGCCGGGGCACTTTACCAGTTTGTGTGGCATGAGTTCTGTGACTGGTATCTTGAGGCCGTCAAACCCACTTTGTACGGAAAAGAGGGGGAGAACCGAAAGAAAGCAACCCTGAGTGTGCTGTGGCGCGTTCTGCACGATACCATTATTCTGCTTCATCCTTTCATACCGTTTATTACAGAGGAAATCTGGCATAAACTTCCGGGCACACACGGCGCCATCATGAAAGCCGTCTTCCCTTTGGATGCCGACCCTGTTGACGGCCTGGCCAGAGACGAGGAAGCAGAATCAAAAATGAGGCTTATCTCGGAGATAATAACAGGCATTAGAAACATCCGGGGAGAGATGAACATTTCCCCCATGTTGTCGCTGGATGTTTCGGTCCATTCGCAGGAAGACTCAACAAGGGAAACGATTCAGCAGTACACGGACATGATCATCAACCTAGCCAGACTAAAATCCTTCTCTGTTGAAAATACGGGACAACGGCCAAAATCGGCGGCAACGTCGGTTGTGGAAGATGCTGTGATTTTTGTTTCATTAGAAGGAATTATCGATTTTAAACAAGAGATTCAGCGTCTGGAAAAGGAAATCAACAAACTGACCCATGAATTGACCAAGATTTCAAAAAAACTTAACAATGAGGATTTTCTCAGGAAAGCACCTGAACATGTGGTGGAGAAAGTCAAGGAAAAGCACGAGACCTTTAGACAGAAACAGCAAAAACTTCAGATGAATCTGGATAAGATCAAGGCCCTTGAGGCTTAGGCCGAAATTTTTCATGCTAACCGAAATTAATGTGAAAAGACTTTATCATGAACTCAATACAGCATCTCATCGAAATAGCGCTAAAAGAAGATATCGGCCCGGGAGACATTACCACCGACAATCTTATCGATCCGAATCTTGAGGGCAGGGGCGTCATCATCGCCAAAGAACCCCTGGTTGTTGCCGGATTGGAGATCGTCGCGCGGGTTTTTCGCCATCTTGATCCCAAAGTCATATTGAGGTCTGAATATAAGGATGGAGATGCCGTAGAACCGGGTGACACCCTGGCGGATGTTGAAGGCAGACTCCGTGCCCTGCTTTCAGGTGAGCGAACCGCCTTGAATTTTCTTCAACGTCTCTCGGGGGTGGCCACCTTTGTCCGATCTCATGTCAATGAACTTGCAGGGAAAAATTCGCGGCTGGTCGATACCCGCAAGACCACCCCAGGCTGGCGTGTATTGGAAAAATATGCGGTCCGAGTGGGCGGCGCCCATAACCACCGGATGGGGTTGTACGATGGCGTTTTAATCAAGGATAATCACATTGCGGCCTGTGGCGGCATAAAAAAGGCTGTGGATCGTATCCGGTCTAAAGTGTCTCACCTATCAAAGATAGAGGTGGAGGTTTCCAGCCTGAAGCAGGTCGAGGAAGCACTTGAAGCCGATGCGGATGTCATTATGCTCGACAACATGAACGTACAGCAGATAAAAGACGCCATAGCGCATATTGATGGAAGGGCGGTGGTCGAGGTATCCGGAAATGTAAAAAAGAGCGTTCTCAAATCCCTGGCAGATACCGGTGCAGATATCATATCCGCGGGGGCACTGACCCATTCCGCAAGATGTGTGGATATCAGTATGCGGATAAAAGCAGCTGATGAGTTGTTATGATTCCGATACGCGATACCATACCTTCCAAACATTACCCGGTTGTAAATCATACGATTATCGGTATCAACGTTGTCATTTATCTGTTTGAAATGTCCCAAGGGGCCGATTTAAATCGCTTCATCTATATCTACGGTCTTGTTCCCGCCAGATATTCGGTCCCTCAAATTGCATCTTACTTTTCAACCGGTCAGCAGTTGTTCTCCCTGTTCTCTTTCATGTTTTTACACGGCGGATTCTTTCACCTTCTGGGTAATATGTGGTTCCTTTATATCTTTGGGGATAATATCGAAGATCGTCTCGGCCCTTTTCGTTACATCGCTTTTTACCTGCTTTGCGGAATTACATCCGGTCTTTCCCATCTCGTTCTCAATTTTCATTCCAACATGCCCACCATCGGTGCCAGCGGGGCCATCGCGGGTGTCATGGGGGCGTATTTGATTCTTCACCCGCATGCCAAAATATTAACACTGATCCCCATTATTATCATACCCTGGTTTATTGAAATTCCCGCTTTTTTCTTCCTGGGTCTCTGGTTCGTTCTCCAGTTTCTAAATGCAACAGGAAGTCATGGCGGTGCCGGCGGAATTGCATGGTGGGCACATATCGGCGGCTTTGTTTTTGGAATCGTTTTCTTAAAGATTTTACTTGCATTGCCTGTGACAGGGATGACCGATAGAATGCGTCGGGTCACCGCAAAAAGAAAAACACACCGGTTGCAGGTTATCCGGCCGGTAGGTCCTGGAAAAGACCCCCACCTCTATGGTACGATCGCCGTTACATCATTCGAAGCGCTTGCCGGGACAAAAAAGTTGGTCAATATCCCCTGGGGATTTCAGAAACGGATTGTCAAAGTCATCGTTCCCCCCGGTGTAAAAGGAGGGAGCAAGCTGCGGTTGAAGGGTTTGGGCAAAACAACATCCGACGGACAACGGGGCGATTTGTACCTTAAAGTGGCTATAGAAAATTGAAGTACCAGTGAAGAATTTTCTCTCCAAAGAAAATATATAAAATTGCACCAACGGACAGAAACGGGCCGAATGGAATCGCAAATTTCATATTTTTGCCTTTGACCAGTATCATGATCATGCCGACGCATGTCCCCACCATCGACGAAACAAAAATTGTAAAGATAACACCTTTCCAGCCGACAATGGTTCCAATCATCCCCAGCAGTTTGATATCACCGCCGCCCATTCCATCTTTATGGGTAATCAGGGAGTATATCCAAGCAACACACAACAGACTGCCCCCGCCGATCAGCAGGCCCAGCAACGATTCTTTGAACGTCACGGCCGGCAACGCAAAAGAAGCCACAAGACCGATGGGAATTCCCGGGAGTGTGATGATATCGGGTATAATTTTATGATCAATATCAATAAAGGTTATGACAACCAGCGATGAAATAAAGACAAAATATATCAGGCCTTCCAGGGTCACACCCGATATAAAAAGAACATTCACCGCGGCGATCCCGCTCATGAACTCCACCAGAGGATAGCGAAAAGATATCGGCGTATTACAATATCGGCATCGGCCTTTAAGCCGCAGATAACTTAAAACAGGGATATTGTCATAAAATGGTATCTGGCTGTTGCAGTTTGGACAAATTGAACGGGGAGGATCCACAATCGATTTTGAGACCGGCAGTCTGTATATACAGACATTTAAAAAACTTCCTATGCACATGCCTAAAATGAAAATTATGCTCACAATCCATACGTCGACCATGTTTTATAACGCACCCTCTTGAATTTATGATTGGATAATAGTAAGTATTACCCTAATTGAGCAAAAGTTAATATTTCTCCCAGTTTGTTTACGATCTATTAGGGTATTATCGCCGATGGAAATATCAGACCGGCTGAATGCTCTTGTCTATATACGCAGATGCCGCTCGTGTCAAAACAACTTTTTTTATAGCATTTCAGCTTTTTGAAAATATTTTCGCTTCAAGTCGTGTTGAATTTTCCTGTTTGACGACCCAATTCGAAAGGAACTGAAACAACCTGGAATCATACGTTTCAAGGATAAAGGAATCATCATGCGGAGAACGGACAAGGAAATTACAAATAGCGTCGAAATCGAATCCATCATCCAAAGGTCTGTGGTCTGCAGGCTGGGACTGCTTGATGAGAACCGTCCATATATTGTACCCTTAAGTTTCGGATACAAAGACAATACACTCTATTTTCATTCAGCAAATGAAGGCAGAAAGATCGATATTCTTAAAAGAAACAATACGGTCTGTTTTGAATTCGATATTGACTGCGAACCCATAAAAGCGGATAACGCATGCGAGTGGGGGATGAAATATAAAAGTGTCATCGGTTTTGGAAAAGCGTACTTTGTTGACGGCTTTGAGGCAAAATGTGCTGCGATGGATATTATCATGCTCCAATATTCAGATGGAACATTTGACTATCCGAAAACCAAAGTAAAAAATACGGTTTTCATCAGGGTTGAAATAGAACACATGACAGGTAAGCAGTCTGGTAAGATTGCCTGATGCTGCAAAACTGGGGAATGGGAAGTTTTGAAACGGTTTATAGACAATTTTTTTAAAAAGAAACGAAAGGGGAAGATGTTATGAGCATCAATGTGGTGGAGAGGATAGATGATCGTGTCAAGATAAGGCACGTGCTTGCCAGTGTTTTTGACAAAAGCGGTCTGGAAGAATTCATACCGGAGCTGCTCAGGATAAATCCGGAGATTCAATTTTTCTCAACAGGCGGGACTTACGCGAAGATAAAAGAGATCTTAGGGGATGCGGCCGAATCCTGTCTGACCCAGGTGTCTGATTACACGGGTCAGCCGGAAACCCAGGGCGGTCTGGTAAAGACGCTCGATTTTAAAATATATCTCGGACTGTTAACCGAAACCTACAATGACGCCCATAACGAGGATATCAAGAGAACAGGATCCACTCATATCGATATGGTTGTCGGCAATCTGTATCCGTTTGAGGATACGATTTCAAAACCGGATGTAACGGTTGAAATGGCCCGGGGCAATATTGATATCGGCGGGCCATGTATGATAAGAGCTTCCGCCAAGAACTATTTGAGGGTTGCATCGGTGGTTGACCCTTCAGACTACGAAGCCATTATATCTGGAATGAAAGCAGATAACGGTTCGATATCCCTCAAACTCCGTTACCGTCTGGCACGAAAGGCGTTTGCATACACGGCTGCTTATGACCGCACCATTGCAGACTTTTTGGGCGCCAGAACCTTTGAGGATGTGAAGGAATGTTATAAGTATTAAAAAACAGGCATGATCTATCTAAATTAAAGGAGAAAGCAATGGCTGAAGATTTAAAGAAAATGTATCGAACAATAATGGATGACCATTTTCCTCCGGAGATGGAGATCAGTTTTGTGGACCAGGATAAAAGACAGACGCTTTTTTACGAAAAAGTATCATGGACCATCGATAACATCCAGAAAGGGTTGAGATACGGCGAAAATCCGGGCCAGGAAGCAGCGCTTTTCAAACTGGTAAACGGAAATCTGGTCCTTGGGGAAACCGAATCTATTCAGCCGGGCCAGTATCTGGCTTCAGATATCGAGCTGTTACAATCTGGAAAGCACCCCGGGAAAACCAACCTGACCGATGCCGACAACTCATTGAATATTTTGAGATATTTTCCAGACAAACCCACTGTCGTCATCGTGAAGCACAACAATCCCTGTGGCGTTGCCAGGTCTGATACATTAGAAGACGCATATCAAAAGGCGAACATAGCAGACAGAGTTGCGGCATTCGGAGGATGTATCGCAGTCAACCGGGCTGTTGACCGGGCAACGGCTGAAGCCATTATCCAGCAATATGCCGAAGTGGTGGTTGCGCCTGATTTTGAAGAAGGTGTCATGGGAATTTTTTCAAAGAAGAAAAACCTCAGGGTGATCCGTATCGGCAATATAGAACGGCTGCAGGCTTTTGTGGGTCAACGATGTGTGGAATTTAAAAGCCTGATCGACGGTGGTATTATCGCCCAGTGGTCTTTTGTTCCCAAAGCCCGCACCCGGGCGGACCTAAAACTTGCAGAATGCGAGTATAAAGGCAAGCACTACCGGATCCAGCGGGAACCCACCGATCAGGAATACAACGATATGCTCTTTGGGTGGCTTGTGGAATCCGGGATTACATCCAATTCAGTTATCTATGTTAAAGATCAAGTCACCGTCGGCATTGGCACCGGTGAGCAGGATCGGGTCGGTGTTGCAGAGATTGCCAGAGACAAAGCCTATCGGAAACTGGCGGATCGTTACTGCTTCGATATGTATGGCATTCCGTATAACGATCTGAAAGACGACGATAAAAAAGCGGAAATTGATGATAAGGTGGCGGTTGAGAAAGGCGGGCTCATCGGTGCGGCCATGGTCAGCGATGCCTTTTTCCCTTTCAGAGACGGTGTCGATGTCGGACTGAAAGAAGGCGTTACATCGGTCATTCATGCCGGCGGATCGGAGAACGACTACCAGTCCATCGAAGCCTGCAATGAGGCCGGCGCGACAATGGTCTATACCGGACAGAGGAGTTTCAAACATTAGCCCGGATTTTTCATGAAGAATTTTAACTGCCCCGCCAACCCTGTTGGCGGGGCTTTTTTTGGTGCGACATGATAGACGTACCAATAAAAAAGACCGCGCCATTGCCGGCGCTGAGTTTCGTTGGGTCGATAACACGGATTTTTGGCGATGACCTTATTCCTTCTGCTGCTTTTTTTCCCGGTCCCTTTCTCTGTGGCGTTCCTTTTCCATGGATCTCTTTTGCTCTTTTTCCTGCATCTTTTCGACGTCTTCATTCCCTTCCTGAACCTTCTTCTCCTGGGTCAGGCCCGAAGGGCTCCCGGCTTTGTCCTTTTCCTCGAGACCGGCGGGAACATCCGTTTTCCAGCCTTTCTTTTCTCCTTTGCTCCAGCCGGAAGGAGCACTGCCGCCCTGTCCCTTGCCCTTCCCCTTTGCAAAGGTCCATGTCGCCGTGAGGGTGCAGGATAGAAAAACCACCGCAATCCAAAATAAAATCATTCGTACCTTTGACACCGTCTCCTCCTTTTTGCAGTTCTCGTTTTATACCATGTGTATCCCAAGACTTAATTTTATATCATCGGCCATTTCCTTTGTAAATCTAAAAACTTAGCCCGAATATCTCACATGAAAGGAATCATAAGTTCCTCTGCAAACGGATCCTGTTAGTTAAAAACCCTGGAGAATACGTCTAAAGCATAATCGATATCATCAGATGTAACATGATAATGGGTGACGGCCCTCAGGCGATCCGGACCGGTGGGGAGCACCCGGATGCCCTGGCCGCTGAGTGTTTCTGATAGGGTCCGCGACGTATCCCCTTTGCGCGTTGCTTGGAGATAAACGATATTGGTCTTTACATCATCGGGATCAATTGACAGACCTTTTACATCGGCCAAGCCTTCTGCCAATTTCCGGGCGGTTACATGATCATCTTCCAAACGATCCACCATTTCCGTCAAAGAAACGATACCCGCTGCTGCCAGTATGCCCGACTGGCGCATACCGCCACCCAACACCTTGCGAACCCGCCGAGCTTTTGAAATAAACTCTCGGTTCCCGGAAACTACCGAGCCCACCGGCGCAGCCAACCCTTTGCTCAGACAAATATTGACCGAATCTGCTTCGGCGACCAGTTCCCGCGCTTCAACACCCAAAGCGGCTGCGGCATTAAAAAGCCGAGCGCCGTCAACATGTATTTTCAGCCCGTAACGGCGTGCCAACTTTCCCACGGAATGCATGTACGCAGCATCCAGGGGGCTTCCATTACATCGGTTATGGGTGTTTTCAAGAACAATCAGGCGTGTTATCGGAAAGTGAATGTCGTCGTGTCGAATTGCCGCTTCTATGTGATGGAGCGCCATCTTGCCGTCAGGCTGGTTAGCTACAGTGTGTGGATGTATGCCGCCCAAAGCAGATAATCCTCCCTGCTCATAGAAAAAAATATGGGATTGATCGCCAAGAATTACTTCGTCACCCCGCCCACAGTGCGTCATCTGGCTCACCATGTTTGCCATGGTTCCACTGGGCACAAACAGTGCAGCTTCTTTTCCCAGCCGTTTTGCAACCATTTCTTCCAAAAGATTCACCGTCGGGTCTTCACCGAACACATCGTCTCCGACGTTCGCCGCTGACATGGCCTGTCGCATGAGTGGGGTCGGCTGCGTGAGGGTGTCCGATCGCAGGTCTACAATACGCATTTCTATCCCCTTAAATATATATGAAAATTTAACCTGAAACATATTTAAAGAAGATTTTCAAGGCATATTCTTGACTATCTTTCAAGGTTAAAGTTAAAAATGAATTACATTGGCGGCATGCAAATTTATTAATCTGTCAACTTACGGATAAGGATGTTGATCATGGCCAAACTTTTGTGGAAACCCTCTGAGGAAAGCGTCAGACGCACAAACATGTATCGATTCATGAATTTTATTAATCAAAAGTACAACCGGCAATTTTCTGAATATGCGCCGCTTTACCAATGGTCCATCGATAATATTCCCGACTTCTGGTCTTCGATGTGGGAATGCGCCGAAATCAAGGCGTCAAGGCCGTACGAACAGATCATCGACGACGTCGGGAAAATGCCGGGCGCCAAATGGTTTTCCGGATCACGGCTTAATTTTGCGGAAAACCTTCTAAGGTATAGAGACCATAAGCCCGCCCTGGTCTTCAGGGGGGAAGATCGAGTTGTCAGAACCATGACCTATGCCGAGCTTTATGATGAAACGGCTCGGGTTGCCGGATCTTTAAGAGCCGCCGGTGTTCAAACGGGCGATCGGGTGGTCGGCTTTATGCCCAACATGCCCGAGACCGTTATCGCCATGCTGGCCGCCACCAGTATCGGTGCAGCCTGGTCTTCGTGTTCTCCTGATTTTGGGATCAAAGGGGTGCTCGATCGATTCGGACAGATTCAACCCAAGATTTTGTTTACGGCCGATGGTTATTTTTTCAAAGGAAAACGCTTTGACAGCCTTGGGCGTATCTCGAACATTATAAAGGAGCTTCCGTCCATCGAAACGGTAGTGGTGGTGCCGTACACCCGGACAGATCCGGATATCACCGGCGTTCCCAATGCCGTTCATTACAAAGATTTTCGATCTGCCGCCCGGAATCTGGAGATTGAGTTCGAGCAACTCCCTTTTGACCATCCCCTTTACATCATGTATTCGTCGGGCACCACCGGACTTCCCAAGTGCCTGGTTCAGAGCGCAGGAGGGATTCTTATTCATCATTTAAAAGAACTCATCCTTCACACCGATTTAAAAAGAGACCATACGATCTTTTACTTCACCACCTGCAGCTGGATGATGTGGAACTGGCTTGTCAGTTCTTTGGCCGTCGGGGCCACGCTGGTGCTTTTTGACGGCAACCCCTTCCACCCGGATCCGGGAGCCCTCTGGAAGATGGCCCAGGATGAAAAAATCACCATATTCGGAACCAGTGCAGGATACATTTCAGCCCTGCAGAATGCCGGTGTGAAACCCGGCAAGACCTATGACCTCTCTCCGCTCAAGGCGGTGCTTTCAACAGGTTCACCGTTGTCCGTGGAAGGTTTTGAGTATGTCTACAGGGATGTCAAACAAGACCTTCAGCTGGCCTCGATTTCCGGAGGGACGGATCTCAACGGCTGTTTTGCCCTGGGAAATCCCATGGGACCGGTCTATGCCGGCGAACTCCAGTGCAGGGGGCTGGCCATGAAGGTTCTGGCGTTTGACGAAAATGGAGAATCCGTCATCAATCGACTGGGAGAGCTGGTCTGTACCGCTCCGTTTCCGTCCATGCCCATTTATTTCTGGAATGATCCGGACACTAAAAAATATCGAGATGCATATTTTGATGTGTATCCCAATATCTGGCGGCATGGAGATTATATTGTGATCACCGAAAGGGGCGGTGTCATCATTTACGGCCGGTCGGATGCCACTTTGAACCCCGGCGGCGTGCGCATCGGGACCGCCGAGATCTATCGCCAGGTGGATCTTTTAAAGGAGATCCAAGACTGTGTGGTTGTGGGTCAGAACTGGAAAAATGATGTCCGTGTTATCCTGTTTGTCAAAATGACCGAAGGGTATGAACTGACCGACGAGATTGTGGACAAAATAAAAAACACCATCCGCACCCATGCGTCACCGAGACATGTTCCGGCGTTGATCCTGCCGGTTCCGGACATCCCGTACACCCACAATATGAAAAAGGTGGAGCTGGCGGTGAAAAAGGTCATCCACAACCAGCCGGTTCTCAATAAGGATTCGTTGAGTAACCCGGAAGCCCTCGATTATTATGCGAATATAAAGGCGCTGCAGGAAGATTAATCCGGTTTGACCGTGCTCAAATTTACCACAACGGCAAGGCATGTGAAACAGTCCAGCAAAAAAAAATCCTGCGGCACGGCAGTGCACGCAGGATTTTATGATAAACTGATCTTAACTGTTATTTTTTATCGTCGTCTTTGACCTCTTCGAAATCGGCATCGACCACGTCTTCGTCCGGTGCGGAGGGTCCGGGCTGTTCCGGGTCCGCTTCCCCGGCCTGCTGCTGGGCGTCCGCGTGGGAAGCCTTCTGATACATGGCTTCGGCCAGCTTGTGAGACACCTGGGTCAACTCCTCGCTCAACCGTTTGATCTCTTCGGCGTCCTCTCCTTCCATCGCCTTTTTAAGCGGTTCGATGGCTGCTTCAACCTTGCTCTTGGTCTCAGCATCAACCTTGTCGCCCAGATCTTTGATCGATTTTTCAGTTGAATAGATCAATGCATCCGCTGTATTTCGGGCTTCGACCTGTTCTCTTTTCTTTTTATCGTCTTCAGCGTGAAGTTCGGCGTCTTTTATCAGTTTGTCGATTTCCTCTTTGGACAACCCGCTGGACGCCGTTATCTGAATCGACTGTTCTTTTCCGGTGGCCCTATCCTTTGCAGAAACATTTACGATGCCATTGGCATCTATGTCGAAAGCAACTTCAATTTGCGGCACGCCTCTGGGTGCCGGCGGTATTCCCACAAGTTCAAAGCGCCCGAGGGTCTTGTTACCGGCAGCCATTTCCCGTTCGCCTTGGAGCACATGGATGGAAACGGCAGGCTGGCTGTCTGCCGCCGTTGAAAAAATCTGGCTCTTTTTAGTCGGAATGGTTGTATTCTTTTCGATAAGCCGTGTCATGACCCCGCCCAGAGTTTCGATACCCAGGGAAAGGGGGGTTACGTCGAGAAGGAGAACATCTTTGACATCTCCTCTCAGGACACCGCCCTGGATGCCGGCTCCGATGGCGACGACCTCATCGGGGTTAACACCTTTGTGGGGTTCTTTGCCGAAAATCTTTTTGACGCGTTCCTGAACCGCCGGCATGCGTGTCATGCCGCCGACAAGAATAACCTCATCAATATCTTTGGGTGTCATGGCTGCATCCTTGAGCGCAGTTCGGCAAGGTTTTTCCAGGTTGTCAAGAAGATCGCTGATAAGTCCTTCAAGTTTGGCGCGTGTAATTTTTATATTGAGGTGCTTGGGACCACTGGCATCGGCGGTTATGAATGGAAGATTAACATCCGTTTCCATGGATGTGGAAAGTTCCATTTTTGCCTTTTCAGACGCTTCTTTGAGCCGCTGCAATGCCATCTTGTCGTTTCTGATATCGATCCCCTGATCCTTTTTGAATTCACTTGCAAGGTAATCGATAAGCCGAAGATCGAAATCTTCACCGCCAAGATGCGTATCGCCGTTGGTAGACTTGACCTCAAAAACCCCTTCGCCGATTTCAAGAATGGATATGTCAAAGGTGCCGCCGCCCAGATCAAAGACGGCGATTTTTTCTTCTTTTTTTTTGTCGAGACCGTATGCCAGAGCTGCGGCTGTGGGTTCATTGATAATCCTGAGTACATTGAGGCCGGCAATCTTTCCAGCGTCTTTGGTCGCCTGTCGCTGGCTGTCATTGAAATAGGCGGGCACTGTTATAACGACGTCGGTTACTTTCTCGCCGAGATATTCTTCGGCGGTATGTTTAATGTTTGCCAAAATGTACGATGATATTTCCGCCGGGCTGTTCGACTTTCCCCTGATGTTTATACGGACATCACCATTTTCAGCCTGTTCAATTTTGTAGGGCAGTATTTTTTTATCATCCTGTACTTCTTTTGAAGCATACTTGCGGCCGATAAGCCGTTTTACCGCAAAGACCGTGTTCTCTGGATTGGTAATGGCCTGGCGTTTTGCGATTTGGCCGACCAATCTTTCCCCGCTGTCTGAAACGGCGACGATGGAAGGGGTGGTGCGACCTCCTTCGGGGTTTGTGATGACCTTTGATTCGCTACCTTCCATGACCGCCACACAGGAGTTTGTGGTGCCCAAATCAATTCCAATGACTTTACCCATTTGTTTTCCTCCTAGCTTTTATCGATAGTCTTGTGTCTCTGTTTCTCTTTATTCTTCTTTATTGATTTTTTTCTGGTTTTCAGACTTTGTTTTTGTTTTGGATACAACAACCATGGCAGGTCTAAGGAGCCTGTCATGCATCATATACCCTTTTTGCAACTCCTGAACCACAGAGTTTTCGGGATGTTCTTCGGTTTCTTCTTGCATGACCGCCTGATGTAAACTCGGATCGAAGGTCTTTCCCAGGGACTCAAAAGGTTTAACATTGTACTGGTCAAAAACTTTGAGGATTTCCTTGAGGGTCATTTTGACACCTTCCAACACCGAGGTGTCGGCATGTTTATCATTGTTTGAGGATTCGATGGCGCGATCTAAGTTGTCGACCACGGGGAGCATCGCCTTTACAAAGCTTTCATTGGCAAACTTCCTGAAATCATTCATTTCGCGTGCAGCACGCTTTTGGTAATTTTCAAACTCGGCGGACGTCCTCAACAGACGGTCATAATTCTCTTTGGCCTCCTGTTCCATGGATTCAAGTTTTTCTTCCATCTCCTTGAGAGGATCAACGGTCTCTGCTTTATCTTCTTTGTTCGAATCGTTCTTTTGATCGATTTTGTCTTCAATGACGGTCTCTTCAGCCTTCGTGTGAACTTTGATTTTCTCGCTTTTTGCCATCAGCCGTGGTTTTCTCCTAATTTTTTGAATGTTTGCCAGCCAGATTTTAAAAAATTCCGACTAAAATCATAACATTGCTAAGAAAATAAGACGGTCTAGAATATTGTCAAGCCGGAAATGGGAATTTTTGGTTATGGAATTTAGAGGGTCTAAGAACAGCACAAAAAATGAGAAGGATAAAAATTTGGTTGTGCACCCTCTATCGAATCTTTGCTGAAAAATAATAGGCCAAAAAATTGACCGGGATCGATCCACGACACAGACTGCATTACTTATCGCTGCTTCCTTCCGGATCTGACGAGGTTCGTAACCGTCTGTTGCGCGGCGGCCGATCAGGATGACTTATAGGCTCCCAGGTTCAAACCCTTTAGAGGGAATTCAGTCCCGCATGAAGCGGATTTCGGGAATAGGGCACCGCTAGCTCCCCACCTAGCACAACCATGACTATAAATATAACCGATTAAAAAAAAATTCAAGTTATAAAATCGCTTCGCGTTTTTATAATCCTGTGGCTTCGCCGCTCTAAAATTGGACTTCTTAATGATTCCAGCACCGCTTGAAACGCCCCCAAATGGTCACTGAGCGAGCAAAACGGGCTTTTTACGAGACCATCAAAATTAGCATCGCTGAACATGCGTGATATCCGGTGTTTTTTATTGACATCGACGGATCCCTATATCATAATTAAACTTCTTGAAATCTATACAATTTCTTCAAATACTGAGTTATTATTAGTAACAGATTCATGCCGGCATTGCACAAAGATTTGAATAACAAATTATTACGAATTGTTGAGGAGACCGTTACAGCCTATGGAATGCTGAAAGAAAAAGATTCCGTTGTCGTTGGTGTATCCGGCGGACCTGATTCCGTCGCCCTTCTTCATGTGCTGCGTGCATTGGCCGCCCGTTTTTCCCTTAAACTTGGTATTGCCCATCTAAATCACAGCCTCCGCCAGAACGACTCAGACCGAGAAGCTGCATTTGTTGAAACCCTTTCAGACCGGTTGGGTCTGCCTTGCCATATTCATAAAGAGGATGTTCATGAATATCAGATTAAAAACAGGCTTTCACTGGAAGAAGCAGCCCGGCGGGTTCGATACACCTTTTTAAACAGAGTCGCGGAAACAAACCGATACAATAAAATTGCACTTGGACATCATTCTGACGATAATGCAGAACTTGTTTTGATGAATCTTTTCAGAGGAAGCGGTCCGCTGGGTCTTTCAGGTATACCGCCAGTAAGAGACGGGAAGATTATCCGGCCGTTGATAAAATTAAGCCGATCCGAAATCATCGATTTTTTAAATCAAAATAGATTGAAATTCGTTTCTGACGCATCCAACAGGGATACGAAACATTTAAGGAACAGAGTACGCCACAAATTAATTCCGTTTTTAAAAACCGCTTATAATCCGAAGATTTCTGAAACACTCAACCGGCTTTCATCGGTTATGCTTTCTGAAGAAGCGTGGATTGAAGATGTAATTCACCCGCTTTTTGAAAAAAGCGTGTTAAACGTTCAGGATGATCGTATCACGTTCTCTGTCTCAATGCTTGATCGATTGCATACAGCAGCACAACGACGAATATTACGAAAAGCAATCTCAAGAATAAAGGGGGATTTACGACGAATTAGTTTTGTCAACATAGACGCTGTGCTACGCCTTTTGGAAAAAGGACCGACGTATGGGAGACTCGATCTTCCGGATCGTATCAGAATCCGACGAAGCGGAGACGTTCTATTGATTTCCCAAGAAAAAAGCGCATTACGTAATCTTGATGTGAAATCCGGCCATCCCAAACCGTTTGTTTTTGAATACAAAATAGCAAAACCCGAATCTATATTTGTAAAAGAAATCGGCGCGCATTTAGAATTTACTGAAATGAGCACCGACACCATGCCCGATTATTGTTGTGCTGGACAATACACCGGTTTTTTTGATAAAGACACCTTAAGTTTTCCGATGGTTCTGAGGAACTACCGGCCGGGAGACGTTTTTAGGCCAATGGGTATGGACGGAACGCAAAAGTTGAAAAAATTCTTTATTGATAAAAAAGTCCCGAGAAATGAACGGACAAAATGCCCCATTCTGCTGAGCCGAGAGAAAATAATTTGGGTTGTCGGCCATAGAGCAGATGAATCTGTTAAAATGACGCCTTCAACCAGAAATGTACTGAAAGTGGAACTTTTTCTTGCCTAATTAATAATGATGATTAATATTAACGTATCATTAATTGTCTTTAAAGGGGGTTAAGTCTTTTGAATCCTTTCTATAAAAATTTGGCTTTATGGATAGTCATCACGCTGATGATGATCATGCTTTATAACCTTTTCAATCAACAGAACATAGCAGATACCAAAATCAGCTATACTGAATTTCTTGTCATGGTTGAGAATGAGCGCGTTTCTGAGGTCGTTATACAGGGACAACAGCTCTTTGTTACGGACCTAAACCACAATCGCTTCAAAATATATGCACCCCAGGACAGCGATCTCATTAAAATCCTCCGGGGAAAAGGTGTTTCCATTAACGCTAAACCTGAAAGCGACTCCCCGTGGTATATGTCAATACTGGTGTCATGGTTCCCGATGATTGTACTTATCGGCGTATGGATATTTTTTATGCGTCAAATGCAATCTGGGGGCGGCAAAGCTATGTCTTTCGGCAAAAGCCGGGCCCGTTTGCAATCTGATCAATCGAAAAAGGTCACTTTTGACGATGTTGCCGGTATTGATGAAGCCAAAGAAGAACTCGGAGAAATTATCGAGTTTTTAAGAGAACCTAAAAAATTTACCCGGCTTGGCGGAAGAATACCCAAAGGTGTGCTTCTGATGGGATTACCCGGAACAGGTAAAACCCTCCTTGCCCGTGCCATTGCAGGTGAAGCCGATGTTCCATTCTTTCATATCAGCGGTTCAGATTTCGTAGAAATGTTTGTCGGTGTTGGCGCATCGCGGGTCAGAGATCTATTCGTCCAGGGAAAAAAGAACGCCCCCTGCATAATTTTCATTGATGAAATCGATGCTGTTGGAAGGCACAGGGGCGCCGGTCTCGGGGGAGGTCATGATGAGAGAGAACAGACGTTAAATCAACTTCTGGTTGAAATGGACGGGTTTGAATCGAATGAGGGTGTGATCCTTATTTCCGCCACGAACCGTCCTGATGTACTTGACCCTGCGCTTTTACGTCCCGGCCGGTTTGATCGTCAGGTGGTTGTGCCCCTGCCGGATATTCTCGGCCGTCAACAAATCCTTAAAGTTCACATGAAAAAAACCTCGGTTGCGCCGGATGTCGATCCTGTCATACTGGCAAAGGGAACCCCCGGTTTCTCGGGTGCAGACTTGGAGAACCTCGTGAACGAAGCGGCCCTTTTAGCCGCTAAGAGAAACAAAGAAAAAGTTGATATGACCGACCTGGAAGATTCCAAAGATAAAGTTTACATGGGACTGGAACGAAAGTCTAAGGTCATCAGAGAGGAAGACAGAAAGACCACGGCATACCACGAAGGCGGACATGCCCTTGTTGCCCGTTTTTTGCCCGGAACTGATGCCGTCAATAAGATCACCATTATTCCCCGGGGCCGGGCCGCCGGAATCACATGGTTTTTGCCGGAAGAGAGCGATTTTAAATATAAAGATCAACTTGAGAACGAATTGTCCGTTGCTTTTGGCGGGCGGGTGGCCGAAGAAATCGTCTTTAAGCGCATCAGTACGGGCGCTTCCAACGACATTAAACAGGCAACCGATGTTGCACAAAAGATGATACGCAACTGGGGTATGAGTAATGTGCTCGGTCCGCTGTCATATTCCAAAGAGGAAGATCTTATTTTTCTTGGCCGGGAGATTTCGCAGCACAGGGATTATTCTGAAGAAACAGCCAGAAAAATTGATGAAGAAATAAACAAGCTGATCAAAGAAGCCTACAATCGTGCAAAGAACGTTTTGGAAGAAAATTTAGATGTTCTTCATGCCTTAGCCGACCGTTTGCTTGAAAAAGAGACGGTTTTGGGACGTGAGCTTGATGAACTCATACTCTCTATGAAACCGGGATTTGATTTTTCGTCAAAGACTTTAAAAGACGCGGCGGCGGTTGAAGAGACTCAAACAGAAGTTGAATCAGATCAAACAGAACCCAAACAAGAAACCGAAAGCGATCCTGCGGCGTCTTAACCCAAGCTTCACGCCCTGTTTGGGTTCATGACATACCTTTTTGACGCCCAGCGTTCCTTGACCCCCCAGAGACGCCACGAAACGCGTCGAAGTTTTGTGGGAGCAAAGCAAAGATACCGATTCAACGGGGCCGAGGGATTAGCGATCGAATTGAAAATTGACATAATTTTTTAATGAAAACATATCACCTTAAATGGGATCAGCACCGTCTGGTTCTCGGTCTTCGCACGTGTATTATGGGGGTATTGAATGTAACGCCGGATTCATTCTCAGACGGGGGGATTTTTTTTTCATTCGAGGATGCAGTATATCAGGGCCAGAAGCTTTTTGAAGATGGCGCCGACATCCTCGACATCGGCGGGGAGTCCACACGACCATTTTCAGATCAGGTATCTGAAGAAGAAGAAATCCGGCGAGTTGTCCCCGTCATCGAACGGCTCGCAAACCGTATATCGATTCCCATTTCCATCGACACAAACAAAGCCGGCGTGGCCAGGCAAGCCATTAACGCCGGGGCCTCAATGATAAACGACATATCGTCACTTCGCCTTGATTCGAAAATGGCGGATGTCGCGGTAGAATACGGGGTTCCTGTAATTTTGATGCATATGCTTGGAACCCCAAATACGATGCAGATTGAACCCACATATGTTGACCCGATCATGGAAATCAAAGCGTTTCTTGAAAATGCAGTGGATCGCGCTGAAAATCAAGGGATTTCAAGATCAAAAGTCATCATCGATCCAGGGATCGGTTTCGGAAAAACCTTGGAGCATAATCTTTTATTAATTAAGCACTTGAAGGAATTTAAAACCCTGGATGTTCCAATAATGATCGGAACTTCAAGAAAGGCCTTTTTACGAAACATCCTTAAAAATCAATCGGTTGAAGATATCGATCCCCAATCGGCCATCATAGAGACCGGCAGCCAGGCTTCTGTTGCCGCTGCCGTCTTAAACGGTGCCCATATCGTCAGGGTCCACGATGTCGCCAATACACGTATAACTGTAAAAATTATTGACGCCATAAAAAATGCACGGAATACTTCATAGGAATTTATAATATGCTCCTTGTTATTGATGTCGGCAACACAAATGCTGTCATCGGTGTTTACGATGGCAGTCATCTGATTCAAAACTGGCGGATCCGTACGGAAAGACGAACAACGGAAGATGAGTTTAACGTGCTTGCTACCAACCTATTTGCAGGCAGCAATATCGATTCCAGCGATATCGACAAGACCATTATTTCCTGCGTCGTTCCACCCATGGTAACCATCCTAGATTCGTTCTGTCGAAAATATCTTGGCCATTCACCGAATTGGGTGGATGCCAGGTCCGCTCCAAAATTGCCAATCCGATATAAAAATCCATCTGAAGTGGGCGCAGACAGGATCGTCAACGCGGTTGCAGCATTTCATAAATTCCAAACCAGCCTCATCGTGATAGATTTTGGCACAGCAACAACCTTTGATGCTATTTCTGAGAAAGGGGAATACCTTGGGGGTGCAATCAGCCCCGGAATCATGATTTCTGCTGAAGCACTTTTCATAAAAGCATCCAGACTCCCCCGGGTTGAAATTTTTGTTCCACCTGAAAGTGTGATTGGCAAAGATACCGCGAGCAGTATCAAGGCCGGAATTATTTTTGGATATGCAAGCCTGGTGGACGGGATGGTAAGGCGGATGAAGATGGAAATGGGCACGAATCCCCGTATCATCGCCACAGGCGGTCTGGCAGACCTTATGTATCAGGTGTCTGAGATGATCGAGGTTGTTGAACCGGCCTTAACCTTGGAAGGGTTGCGGATCATCAGCAACAGTTTGTAAAGAAAAGCTTTAACTAGTGTCCATCCACAATTGTTAAATGGGCATGTTGCGTTTCCAATTCATAAATGAGCAATTTTTGTTCGGATCAAGGCCGCACAAGGGTTTTCGGTAAGGCATACTCCCTGTATGCTGCAGCCGGAAACCCGCGGAGAACGAAGATCCGGGCAAAAAGGGCCATTTATGGATGGAAACTAATTAATCAAGCGACAATGCTGCCTCGAGTTTTTTCATCTGTAAAATGATATCGTTTCTTTCTTCTTCGCTCAGATCTCCGCAGTGCAGACGCTGCCTGAGACTCAGGAGGATCATTTCGATCCGATAGTCGGCACAGGTATAGTTTGTCATGAGCGATTCGGATTATCCCGGATATTTCACCGATTAGATTCTGCCGGTTTTAATAAGGGACTGCTTGTAGACACGGTAGAAGTTTTCAAAATCGGTTTTCCCGCGTCTCAGGATTTTTTCTATTTCGTTTATATTCTTAAGGTTGACGATCAGGTTAACACTTTTATGAAAGGCTGCCATGTTGTCCATGGTCCTGAACCGGGTGGTGACGAGGGCCACAA
>DATKWE010000096.1:0-7271 GCA_035529735.1 Desulfobacterales bacterium
CGGACTTCGGCCGGCGTTTCAAGGGACGGACCCTTAAGTCCCACAAACACCCCTTTTTGCAAACGGATGCCTTCATCCTTTCCGGCCTTTTCCGCAAGTTCCATCAGCCCTTTGTCGTAGGTTGCATTCATATCCGGGAACCGGATCCCCCACCGCTCTTCATTGGGTCCGATCAAGGGGTTTGAACCGGTTAAATTGATATGATCGCTAATGATCATAATGTCACCGATATTAAATCCGGGGTTCAGACCGCCGGCAGCATTTGAAAGAATGAGCGTTTTAACACCGAGCTCCTGCATTACCCGTATGGGGAAGGTCACTTCGAGGGGTGAGTAGCCTTCGTAAAGATGAAAACGCCCCTGCATGACCATGATCTGTTTATCCCGAATTTCTCCGAAAAGAAGCCTTCCATAATGGCTCTCAACCGTTGATGTGGGAAAATTCGGAATATCTTCATATTTAAAGGATACCGATATATCTAAAGATTTCGAACTTTCTCCAAGACCCGTGCCGGTTATAAGCCCAATTTGAGGTGGCTTTTTGATATGTTTTTTCAAGAATTCTGAAGTTTCAACCGCTTTTTGTTTATAATTTTTCATAATAAGTTCCTCGGTTGTAAATTTTTGCTTTTTGTGACAAAATTTTTAGGTTGCGTCCCTTCCGAGTTAGGATGTTAATCCAACATTTCGACACCGTCAAGAAGACGAAAAACCAAGCTTTAAATTTGACGGCTCCGTAAAAAGTCTTTTGTGAGCGACATCGAGCAATTTTGGAGAAAGATTCATGATGAGTCTGGCGTTAAAAATTGCAAGCTGTTTGAGAGCGTTAGCCCGAGTTCTTGCAATTTAGCCCGGCGAGTCATGAATCCCAAAATTGCTTGCGGAGCGAGCAAAATCAGACTTTTTACGAGTTCATCAAATTTTATTGACATGCTTTTTTACAACATATAGTAATTTTCTTTTGTGCTAAACACAAACCATTCTCGTAAAAAGGCCCCTTTTTTGATCGTTTGCAAGGCCATCAAATACAAATATCATTAGAATTATGCTATATTTTCACCAGGAGAATTAGACCATGTCCAAAGATGTAATCGGATCGGTACTGGTTGTGGGGGGCGGAATTACAGGAATGCAATCTGCTCTGGATTTAGCGGATTCCGGGTTTTATGTTCACCTCGCAGAAAAGTCACCGGCCATCGGCGGCATAATGTCACAGCTGGACAAGACCTTTCCCACCAATGACTGTGCCATGTGAATTATCTCACCCAAACTGGTCGAGGTCGGCCGGCACATTAACATAGAGCTTCACACCACAACCGAGGTTAAAGAAATATCCGGCGAAGTCGGCAATTTTAAGGTCACCCTGAACAGAGGTGCGCGATATATCGATCTTGACAAATGTACAGGGTGCGGAGATTGTACCGAAGTTTGCCCGGTCAGTCTTCCCAGTCTCTACGATGAGCGCCTCATCGACCGGAAAGCGGTTTATAAGCCTTACGCACAGGCCGTACCCGGAGCCTATTCCGTAGACAAAAGAGATCCTTCGCCGTGTACCCATGCATGTCCGAACCATGTAAATGCTCACGGATATGTGGCCATGATTGCCCAGAAAAAATATACGGAGGCCCTCGAGGTTATCACAAGGACGCTGCCCCTTCCGGGTGTTCTCGGTCGAATCTGTCCCCACCCGTGCGAAGACGTGTGCCGGCGGAAAGACCTGGATGAACCGATCTCCATCTGCACACTCAAACGTTTTACAGCAGACCAGGTTGATATCGATGACCTGCCCTTAACCGAGATCACGCCAAGGGACGAAAAGGTCGCTATTATCGGCGCCGGTCCTGCCGGTCTGACTGCGGCATATTTTCTGGCGCAAAATGGTTTCAAGGTTACAATTTTCGAGGCCCTTCCTGTAGCCGGCGGAATGCTCAGAGTCGGAATTCCAGATTACAGGCTCCCACCGGATGTTCTTGAAAAAGAGATCCAGTGGATCACCCGGCTCGGCGTTGAGATAAAATTCAATACGGCGCTTGGACGAGACATCACCATTGATAGCTTGATGGACGACGGGTACCAATCGGTTTATCTCGCCGTTGGCTGTCATGCCAATATGAAACTTAACATCCCCAACGAAGATACCGAAGGTGTCATCCCCGGTGTTAAATTCTTAAGAGATGCAGCACTTGGCGACATCAAGGAAATCAGGGGGAATGTTGCCATTGTCGGCGGCGGGGACGTGGCAATCGATGCTGCGAGATCCGCTTTACGCATGGGTGCGGACACCGTCAGCATCCTTTACAGGCGGACCCGTACAGAGATGCCGGCTCGGGCGGAGGAGATCGAAGATGCCCTTGAAGAAGGGGTCGATATTCAGTTCCTTATGGCCCCGGTGGAGGTGATGGACAAAGACGGTAAGGCTGTGGGTCTCAAATGCATTAAAATGAAATTGGGAGCGCCGGATAAAAGCGGCCGTCGTCGCCCGGTTCCTGTGGAAGGAAGTGAATTCGTCGTCGATACGGATGTTATCATACCGGCTATCGGCCAGCGTACCGACACGGCTTTTCTTAAAGGCTCAACCGGTGTTGATTTGGACCGATGGAACAACATAGACGTCGACCCGGTGAGCTTCGAAACCACAAGAAAAGGCGTGTTTGCAGGCGGTGATGCACAGACCGGCCCCTGGATCGCCATTGGAGCGGTGGCTGCCGGACGAGAGGCCGCAATTTCCATATCCAGATATCTCGATGGCTCAGATTTAAAAGAAGGGCGAAAACCCATCGAGATCCCCCAGAAAAATTTCAACCCCATTGAAAAAGATATCCCAAAGGTTAAAAGGGCCAAAATGCCCAGAATCTCCATGGAAGCGCGGAAAACAAGCTTTGCCGAGGTTGAGCTGGGTCTGAGTGACGCGGCGGCGATTACCGAGGCAAAAAAATGCCTGAACTGCATGGTATGCTGTGAGTGTCTTGAGTGTGTAAAGGTTTGCAAGGCCGAAGCACTCACCCTCAAAACCCATTCTCAGAAGGATGAAACCCTAGAGATCGATGTGGGTTCCATCATTTTGACGCCGGGGGGTGAGCCGTATGATCCTGCCCGGCACGACACCTACAATTACACAAAACATCCCAACGTGGTGACGTCTATGGAGTTTGAGCGGATTCTCTCGGCTTCCGGGCCCTATGGCGGGCATATGGTGCGCCCTTCGGATCATAAAGAGCCGAAAAAAATTGCCTGGCTGCAGTGCATCGGGTCCAGGGATGTCCATGTGGGTGCCAATGGTTACTGTTCCGGGGTGTGCTGTACCTACGCCGTCAAGGAGGCCATGCTGGCCAAAGAGCACAGCAGCGAAAACCTGGATGCAGCCGTTTTTTATATCGACATCCGCACGTACGGGAAAGACTTTGAGAGATACTACAACCGTGCCAAAGATGAACTGGGGGTTCGGTTCATCAAATCCAAAGTGACCCATATCGACCCGGATGAACAGACGGGGATGCAGATTATCCGGTATGTGGACGAGACCGGCAAGCGTGTGGAAGAAGAATTTGACATGGTGGTTCTGTCCGTGGGGCTGACGGCATCTATGCAAACAACCGCCCAGGCAAAAAAATGGGGCATCGATCTGGATCATTACAACTTTGCCAGCAGCAGCAGCTTTGATCCGGTTCAGACGTCCAGGCCCGGGATATATGCCTGCGGTATTTTTCAAGCGCCCAAAGATATCCCGTCTTCGGTGATCGATTCCAGCGCTGCTGCGGGTGTGGCAGGCAGCAGGTTGGCCGAATCTCGGTGGACCCTCACAAAGACCAGAGAAATCCCGGACGAAACGGATGTCCGGGGTGACCCGCCCCGGATCGGCGTTTTTGTCTGCCGATGCGGAACCAATATCGCGGGAATCGTTGATGTCCCTGAAGTTGCGGAGTTTGCAAAAGACCTCCCCGGCGTTGTCCACGTAGAGGAGAACATGTTCAGCTGCTCCCAGGACACACAGGACAAGATGACCGAGGTCATTAAAGCGAATCGACTGAATCGGGTGGTGGTTGCCGCCTGCACCCCAAAGACGCATGAGCCCTTATTTCAGGAGACCTTAATTAACGCCGGTATCAACAAGTATCTATTTGAGATGGCCAACATTCGGAACCAGTGTTCGTGGGTTCATAAAGACGACCCGGCCAAGGCCACTGAAAAATCGAAAGATATTCTCAGGATGGCGGTGGCCAAGGCAATGCTTCAGGAGCCGTTGTCGGAATCGACCATGGAAGTCAACCAGTCGGTTTTGGTTGTCGGCGGCGGGGTTTCCGGGATGGCGGCCGCCAAAAACCTCTCGGAACAGGGATATCAGGCATTTCTGGTTGAAAAGACCGATGCGCTCGGGGGGCAAGCGCGTTATCTCCATGAAACCTGGCGGGGTGAGGACATTCAGGGATATTTGACGCGTTTAACCGCTGCGGTTCAGTCCGATGATAACATAACGGTTTTTCTGAATACCGAACTTACCCATGTTGACGGATTTGTGGGGAACTTTAAAACGACCATCTCCTGCAACGGCGAAGACCAAGTCCTGGAGCACGGCGTGACCATCATCGCCTCGGGGGCTTCGGAGTTTAAGCCTGACGGTTATTTATACCCAGAGGATGCCCGCGTGGTTACGGGACTGGAACTGCAGCAGCGGTTTATCGACAAGGACCCGTCCATCGAGCAAATCGACACGGCGGTATTTGTTCAGTGTGTCGGTTCCAGAATCCCGGACAGACCCTATTGTTCCAAGGTCTGCTGCACACAATCCATTAAGAGCGCTCTGAAACTAAAAGAAATCAACCCGCAAATGGACGTTTTTATTCTTTACAGGGATTTACGCGCCTATGGTCTCAGGGAAGATCTTTACCGTCGAGCGCGCACAGAAGGCATTGTATTTATCCGTCATGATTCGGGAAAAGATTTTAATGTCGCAAAGGAAGATTCGGGGCTCAAGGTAAGTTTCACCGACCGGGTTCTGGGAAGGAAGATGGATATACGGCCCGAACTTTTGGTCCTGGCTTCGGCCATTGTTCCCGATTCTAAAAATCCACTGGCGCAAATGTATAAAATCCCGCAGAATGCCGATGGATTTTTTGCCGAAGCCCATGTCAAACTAAGGCCGGTGGATTTTGCCACAGACGGCGTTTTCGTGTGCGGCCTGGCCCACGCGCCCAAACCCATCGATGAATCCATCGTTCAGGGGCAGGCCGCCGCTTCCCGTGCCGTAACGGTATTGGCCAAAAAGGTGTTCCAGACCAGCGGCATTGTTGCTGAAACAAACCCTGCCCATTGCAGTTCCTGCGGGGTTTGTGTTTCCGAATGTCCTTATTCGGCACCCAGTTTCATTGAAGAAGGACCTTTTACCGGAAAGACCCAAATCAATCCGGTTCTGTGTAAAGGCTGCGGTCTCTGCGTCGCCTCTTGTCGATCCGGCGCGATCCATCTCAAAGGATTTGACAATGATCAGATCTTTGCACAGATCTTTGCATTGGATGAAGCAGTATAATAGTTAATTTAACGTTTCGAAACTCTACAACATAATGAAATTATAGAATATTTTTGATATTTGAACGCTTGCCTCGGATATGGAATAATGGAATGGTGGAATACTGAAAGGTTGGTTTTTAAAAGGATGTTATCCATTCTTAATTTTATCGTCGACACAAATTTTACCATTAACCCAACAATTGCATTATCCCAGAACCCATTATTCCAATATTCCAGCATTCCAATTGGGGCGGAGCCCCTAACTTGTAATCTTTATTTTGTATTTTTCGTTACAGAATATTTTTAAATACAATCATAACGAACTCGTAAAAAGTCTGATTTTGCTCGCTCCGCAAGCAATTTTGGGATTCATGACTCGCCCGGCTAAATTGCAGAACTTGGGCTAACGCCCTCAAACAGCTTGCAATTTTTAACGCCAGACGCATCATGAATCTTTTTCCAAAATTGCTCGATGTCGCTCACAAAAGACTTTTTACGAAGCCTTCAATGTTGTTGGACGGATCATTTCAATGCGTGTTGAAGGCGTTGTTTCGAAGAGATTAAATACGCTTCCAAAAGGAGAGATAAATGGATGAAAAAAGAACCATGAAATGCCATGACGTCGATTATAAAATTATCGGAGACGATATACAACTTGTTGAAATCGAGCTCGATCCCGGTGAAACCGTGGTGGCGGAAGCAGGGGCCATGAATTACATGGATGACGGCATTATCTTTGAAGCCAAAATGGGCGATGGATCCCGGCCGGACGACGGGGTTTTCAGTAAACTTCTAAATGTCGGCAAGCGGGTGCTAACCGGTGAATCTCTCTTTATTACGCACTTTACAAATGCTGGTTATGGTAAAAAAAGTGTTGCCTTTGCAGCCCCTTATCCCGGAAAAATTATTCCCATTGATATGGCCAAAATCAGCGGCGAACTTTTTTGTCAAAAAGATGCCTTTTTATGCGCTGCTTTGGGAACCGAATTGGACATCGCCTTTACCCAGCGTTTGGGGACCGGTTTTTTCGGGGGCGAAGGGTTTATTCTACAGCGTCTTCGGGGTGATGGAATGGCGTTTGTTCATGCCGGTGGAACCGTGGTAAAAAAGAAACTGAACAATGACCTTGTTCGAGTCGATACCGGTTGTTTGGTGGCATTCACCCGCGGTATCGATTACAAGATAGAACGTGCAGGGGGTCTTAAGTCCATGTTTTTTGGCGGTGAAGGTCTCTTCCTGACAACCCTGAGCGGCACCGGAACCATTCTACTCCAGAGTCTTCCCTTTTCACGTATGGCCGATCGCATCCTGGACCATGCGCCTTCTGCAGGCGGCAAACAAACCGGCGAGGGGTCGCTTCTCGGAGGTCTTGGGGGGTTGATCGGAGGGCGCCGTGATTAAACCTGAATGTTTGATGAAGAACATCGGCCGGAAAAGGAAAATAAAACGGAGTCGATAAAATCTATCGAATTTTATAAAGAGGATTGACCGATGAATTTTATCTGTCAAAGATGTGGGAACTGCTGTAAAAAGATTGGAATTCCATGGTCGGAATTGGATCCCCGTCTGGCTGCGGATTGTCTAAATATAAAGATTTCCGATTTTCTCGATCGGTATGGGTTTATTGTCAATGAATATTCCGGGGAAATCGAGAATACGGAATATAACGCAGCACCTTGCCCATTTTTGAAATACGGGAGAAATAATGCGGTTTGTAAAATCTATCCGGTAAGACCTTGGATGTGTAAAGGGTACCCTGGTTCGGGA
>DATKWE010000097.1:0-6210 GCA_035529735.1 Desulfobacterales bacterium
ATGGTGGATGCGCCCGAAAAAAAGCAGATAATCATCCGGTTCAGGCTGAAAATCAAACTGCTTTATATCTATGCCGTGATGGATGGTTTTGATATAGTCAAGATCCGGGGACCGGTCGGCATCGCTGATGGAAACATAGAACACTTTGCTGTTATATTTTTTGTAAACCGGCAAAATCCCGGGCGATGAAAAGCCGTGAATGGTTGTAACGACCGGGGTGCTGATAAGGCCGGTATAGGTCAAGGGCAAAAAATCAAAATTGTTATGTATAATATCAAAATCTTCAGCATGCTCAAAGAGTTCCGAAATGTGCAGGCACTCCCATACTTTTGGTATCATAGAGCGGTCTTCTTCATAGCCCCGCGCACAAATGGTGTGCAGCTTGCCGCTTGTTTCCGAATCACCGGTTGCAAAAAGGGTAACATTATAGCCTCGCGATACCAACCCCTCGGTCAAAAGGGAGACGACGCTTTCCCACGGGCCATAGTGTCGCGGCGGCGTGCGCCAGGCAATCGGCGAGAGCATCGCAATGCGCATAGCTAATCCTTTACTTAATCGGTTAATTGGGACGATGGCTGTTTTAAAATCTCATCAGCATAAAGCTTTTGCAATGTCATAAGCGAAAGCAGCCATGCAAGGCACGCCTCGGCGCCTTCATTCTGGTTGATGCCATCAGCCATCAGCCCGTCGCGGCAGCCGCCGGTCTTGGGATCATAGAGCGGCATATTCAGGTCGTTGTGTCCGAGAAACCAGTTAAAGCACATGACCGCGTTGTCTATCCATGTTTTGTCTCGGATGATGTTAAAGGCTTCGACACAGGCTTCGATCATGGCATTAGCATCGACGGGCTGCTGGTCGAAACGGGCTTTGGGGCCGCCTTTTTCATACCATCCCTTATTACCGATCGGCACAAAGTGGCCTTTTTGGGTCTGGATGGTGAGCAGCCACTCGAGGGATCTGAGTCCCATATCGATCATATCGCTGCGCTGCATCGATTGGCCGGATACGAGCAGGGCATGGGGCAGCTTGCCGTTGGAATAGTTTAAAGTGCTTTCAAGCCAGGGCCAGCTTTTTGTTGCATTGTTCTTGAACTGATTGAAAAGCCTATCTGCGAGGATTTCTCGAATCCTTCGTACTTCACTGTCGCCTGAAAATTTATGCAGGTAGGCATCAATGCCCACCAGGGCAAAAGCGAGGGCTCGGGGCGAATCAAAGTGCTCGACAGCCTTCAGCGCCCTGTTGAAGAGCGTCGTGCTCATTGCCAGCTCTCCGGGATTGTCAAAAAAAACCACAGACTTGCCAAGGCCCCAGAGCGCTCTACCGTGAGCATCCTCGGATCCCACCTCCTGAGTCCATTGCCGGGCATAGGTCATAAAATCACGAAATCGCCCCTTTTCGACATTGAAGGCATACAGTAGAAAGCTGAGATAATGACTGCTAAGGGAATCAAGGCGCGTGTCGCCCGTAGGCAGGTATTTCTGGCCCATGGCAGCAACCAGCAGAGCTCTCGCATTATCATCGGTGCAGTAGCCATGGATGCGATCGGGGACGGTATGGGTGGCATGTTGCAAAATGCCCGTATCATCGGTAAGGGTTTTCAGGTGATCAAGCTTCATTTCCGGGAGATCGAAATTTGTGATGGATTTGATGTTTTCAACATATAAGTGTCGGGGTCGGGGGTCCAGGGAACGATGGTGCTGAACCTCGCTGAAAACTTCGAGATATCTTCGGGATACCTCCTTCCAGATCGCCTCGCGACAAAATGTATAGGCTTTTTTGCGCATCGCATGCCGATTGACATCGTTGTCCAGAAGGTCGATGATTTGTTCCGCCATGGCATCAGGGTTGTTGAATGGAACAATTCTTCCCCGCCCTTCGGCAAGCATCTCGGTCGCATACCAGTACGGGGTTGAAATGACGGCTTTGCCGGTTCCCATGGCATAGGCGAGGGTCCCGGAAGTAATCTGGGCTTCTTCAAGATAGGGGGTTACATAAATATCAGCGATGCCGAGAAACTCACATAATTCTTTCAGTGCGACAAATCGGTTTTGAAAAATGACATGACCGCCGATATTGAGTCTGCGCACGAGCTGCTGCAGGCTGATACGGTATTCCTCGCCATGCGCTTTCAAAATATGCGGATGTGTTGCTCCCAGGATAATATAGGTAACATCAGGGTGTCTTCTGGTGACGGACGGAAGCGCCCGCAGCACATTTTCAATGCCCTTATTGGGGGAAAGCAGGCCGAATGTGAGCAGCACCTTTTTGCCTTCCACGCCGAACTTATCTTTGTAGAAGCTGGAATCAATAAAAGGCATATCCGGAATGCCGTGATGGATAAAGGCAATTTTCTCCTCCGGAACGGAATAGATATCTTTGAGGAAATCAAAGGCCATCCGGCTCATCACGATCAGTTTGTCGGACAGATCGGATAGCTTGCACATGACTTCACGATATTCCGGGGCGGGATCTCTCAGAACCGTATGCAGCGTTGTCACGACCGGCATGCGAATCTCTCCAAGAAGTTTCAGCAGATGGCTGCCGGCAGGGCCGCCGAAAAGACCGTATTCATGCTGCACGCAGACAATATCAACTTGGCTGATATTGAGAAACTCCGATGCGACGCTGTAATCGGTGAGTGTGTTCTGGTTGATCTCAAACCGCACTTTTTCAGGATATGCATATCCCTCCGGTTTGTCATTGATGGCAACCGCCCAGCAGTTTATGTCGGGCGCTTCTGCCGATAAGGCCTCAACAAGATCGGTAGTGAATGTTGCAATACCACACTGGCGGGGTAAGTAGTTGCCGATTACGGCAACCGAGTCGATTCCCTCATAATACTTAATAACAGATGTCATGACAGCCACCTTCCTGTGGTTACGTGTCGCCCATCGATCAGCCTCGTGTTGAAGTTCGAAAGGCCTGCATCGGATGTTCTCACCTCAATACAGATTCATGCATCGCGTCGCTGACGAACTTAAAAACATCCGCGAGCCTGGGCAAACCGACTATTTCACGCGAGTTATGGTCCGCGGTCACCAGCAGGATTTTGCGTAAGGAACAATATAATCATCTTATCTGCATTAAGCAATTTTTAAAAAGCTTGTATTTTCAATGCCTGTGCAATTTAGAGTTTGTGGCCTGAAAACGTATCAAATTTCGGGCAATTAGGGAAAGTGGCGGCTACGTGGTTCAACGCAGGTCGCTATCGCGAAAATGTACCTATCAACTCCGTCTCAGATGACAGACACATTGCCATACCCAGAAAGATTCTAAAAGAGGTCGGGGCACTATATGTTGTGGTAAGCCAGAATGCCAGTCTGGTGGTGATTACCTCTGAAAAAATAAAATATCACTTGAATACGGTGGGTCATGATATATTGAGATAACCACACGAATTTCAGACTTGTCAAAACTTGTGTTTACTTGCCAAAAGCACAAGCAAGTATCATTTTGGGAGAATTGCATATATCGTATTGATAATATAAAGTTACCTCAGAAGTTCGGTGAAAGTCAAACCCATAAACCTAAAGGAGGAAACAATGAATGTTTTAAAGGCCACAAAGATCTGGTTAGGTTATCATAAGGCCCATTCCAAAAAAAAATACAATTCGTGCCTATGAATCAATTCTGTTGAAGTTTTGTCAGGAGTTTGATGATAGAAATCTGGACGAACTCTCCACTGATGACATACTTTCCTTTTTAAATCGTATTACAACAGGCAAAAAATCCAGCACCAAAAGAGTCCGTTACGCCCATCTGTCAGCCTTTTTCAATTTTATCAAAAACAACCTTGCTTCCGATTTGATAAATCCCTGTGATTCACCCATGCTCAGACAATTATTTCGGGCTACGACACCTCCATACTGGGATTTTATTGAAAAAGAAACAATAGATGAAATCATTTTCCGAACCACTATGATACGCAATCCTCTAATACTTGAATTGATGGCCAGAGGGGGTATGCGGATCGGTGAGGTGCTGAAACTGACACAGAACGATATTTGTGATCAAAAATTAATTCTAAATGATCCTAAAAGCGGCAAAGAGCATGAAATTGTCTTTATCCCAAAACGTGTTGCCGAAAGGTTAAAGAAATATGCTCACTCTTTTTGTGAAAATTCTTATGACCGAATATTCCCAATAAGCTATGAAGCTGCAAGGTTTATCGTCGCTAAAGCGGGTAGGCTGGTTGACATTAAATTAAGGCCCCATGATCTTCGGAGACATGCCGCAACTTATGCATCGAGATCGGGTGTGCCAATTGAGGTCGTCAGCAAGGTGATTTTGAGGCATGCTAATTTGTCCACGACTCAACGATACCTTGGAAAGGTGAGCGAGACTGAAGCCATGAGTTGGATTGATAACATATACCGATAATAAAAGACAGGGTGAATCCTTTTAGGGAATCACCCTGTTCAAAGATATCACAAATATTTTGGACCTCTGATTTCTACATTTTCATAGCAGGTATCGGCAATGAGGCTCATTTGCGATAAGTTGGAGGTATCCAAAATTTCGCTCCAGATTCTATTACCCCAATATATTGTGTAGCCTTCCAAATAAAAAATGCGTGGACCTTTAACGTCAATCCACGCTTTTTGTTTCATAGGCCAAAGTGAACAATGATAGCCGGATGGTTCAATTTAGCCTGAAAATCCATCGCCCTATATACTGTGTCCACCGAAAAATAAAAAGAACGAACTTATTTATTGTTCCCCCTTTTTATTTCTCGAAATTACCGGAAAATGGCATTAAAAGTGTTCACTTTTGTGATTGAAGGTTTGGGATCAACATCATCACCACCGAAAGATCAGCTTGAATGCATCATCGAAGGCAGGAATTGCAAGAATCTAAAATTTCATGATAACTTCATGATATACTCACACAGCTATTTTTCAGGATTTCACACGAAAATCAATCTGAAGAAATACCCAAGCAAATCCTTCAGAAAAATTATCGGAGGTAAAAGTGAAGCTATAGATAGTTGCGCTTTCACCTTTTAGGACGTTGTGTAAAATTCCTAAAGCCAGTCGGTTATCAGGACACCTAAGCCAATGCTGTTGTTATACACGTTGTAGTCGATCAGGCTCTCGCCATAACCGCTGAACCACTGAAAATACCCCTTGAAGTATGGGTACTTCCATAGGGGAAAACTCCAAGCAAACTCCACAGCACCCCGGCTGAAGCTGGATTCAATGTTGTTGCGCAGCATCAGGGAAAATACATGTCGGTTCCATTTGTAGGCGGCGCGTGTTGTGAAGTGACCTAAGAAATCGGTGATGTCCGGATTGTCGTCATCCTCATCACTTTCCGGAAGCCGAATCCATGGTTTGATCCTAAACGCAAGGGTATCGGTTTTGGTGAAAAGTCCCGGTTTTTGGAAAATAAAACTGGCATATATTCGATTCCAACTTCTGGATAATGTGCTGCTCTGGCCATTGGATTGATGTACGATGCCGACGGCATTGACACTGTTTGTAATACCGGCAAATGTCCAATTCGAGCGGAACTGAGCCCAGGCCTCCGGCTCATGGTTGGTCTCCCTGAAAGGAGAAGAATTTTTACTGTTGTATACCTGCCAGAAGGAACGGTTGGTGTAGGCGGCAAATAGGTCGATCTGCTTGTTGAAGAGATTGACGGCCAGAGGGGTTTTAATACTGATCTGGAAACGGGCTTCGGTATCATCAACATCGATCGAAGGATCGTTACTTGCTTCGCGGTAGGGGTCCGGGTTAATACCGCCGGTCGTGTTAGATACAATTAGAAAATAATTGGGTTTATGCGACATCAGCGTATAAGGCTTCAATATATTTTCGTCTTCAACTGCAAGACGCTCGTCAACCGCTCCTTCCTCTGCTTTTATTTCTTTCTTAGGGGCAGTGTTTGCATCTACCTCTCTTTCCTCTGTTTTCGAATCGATTTTCTGAAGACATTGTTGTCGCAGTTCACCGATCGTTACATTGGCATCGGCTTTTTCCATGGCCTCCAACAGACATTGATCAAACTCGCTTAGGTCCTTGCCAATTCCGCTATCCGGTAGACACCACAACAGAAACAATAAAAGAAGAAAAAAATGAACCGCTCGAAGCTTCTTCATATATCCCCCATTTATTGATAGATCGTTTTCAAACCCGCCCGAGTTTAAAGAAATGAGCCTCGCTTAGAAATCTATTCACAGGTATCATTCAAACTGCCATACTGTCAATG
>DATKWE010000098.1:0-6719 GCA_035529735.1 Desulfobacterales bacterium
TTTTTTTGGGGGATCCCTAAATTTTTTATGCCGGAACCCGGTGCTTTAAGCTTCCTTGACAAGGCTGTGTCCCTGTTTACGATGCTCATTATTATACTGCTTCCCCTTTACTGGTTGTTGTTAGCGCCGGACTTGCTGATAATCTACGTTCTATCTGTGGGAGTTATGGGTTCAACTTTAAAAAGATATGAATGCAGACGATGCACCTATTTTCAATGTCCGTCAAATAGTGTTCCGGAAGAATTAAGGAAATAGTAATACCTCAATTGAGCCGCTATATCAGGTTGTTATTGATCAGCATTTTCATAGCGCCCTGGCTGGATGTTGTAATCAATGAAAGCGCCTCTGAAATACATCGATTGATTTCTGAGCCGTCAAGCAGCTTCGTCCTTCCGATCGCTTCCATGATTTTTCCTTCGTTGCCCCCTTGTTCCTTCACATACCATGTAGTGTATTTGGAACCAAGTTTTGAGACATAAGTTCAGAAACAATGGGTAACCCATGTCAAATTTATACGACCCCTAACAAATACAGGATAAATGGGTGAGTTCAGCGAGTTTTAAGCAATCAGATAGAGATTATGATCCAAAAAATCCATATGCCAATACAAAATTCCGGGATTGAACAGAATTGATCTCATCAATCACTTGACTTTACTTGGAAACCGGTATATTTGAGCCTTCTATGAAGGCTCGCAATTGTTGGCGGGCGGGTTTCGTTCTGAAGAGAACACCCATTTGTCAAAAGTGGCAGCCTGAAGTTTGAAACCATTATTGTTTGAAAAGGAGAGTTTCACGATGGCTAATGGGATCGTAAAATGGTTTAACGAAAAAAAGGGTTACGGTTTTATTGAGCAAGAAGACGGGCCGGATGTGTTCGTTCATCATTCAGGCATCGATGGCGCCGGTTTCAAGTCTCTTAATGAAGGTGATCGGGTTTCCTTTGATGTCGAGCAGGGGGTGAAAGGGCCTTCCGCCGTAAATGTCAAAGTAATTTAGCTGACTATATTTAATCAGAAAAAAGGTGCTTCATTGAATGATGCCGGAGTGTCTTTTTTATGGGCCGTATTTTTCCAGAGCTACAAAAGTATCTTATGGCTGGGTGCCTGATCAGTAAATCTGTCAAATTCCTCCCAGAAGATGGATCGTACGGCATCTGTCTCTCTGAGGATTTCATGCCGTGCCCTTGGAATTTCCATAAATTCGCAATCGGGCAGCAAAGCACAGATTTTCTTTTGAGCCTTATTGGATACGACGCTGTCCTCACCGGCACTGATTATCAGGATCGGTGTTGTGAACTTTTTAGCAAATCCGGGCTTGGTGAGAATATCTGTCGATTTTATGCTCGCTGACAACCACCCATAAGTCACCCCTCCTAAAGCAAGATCAGGATTTTTTGCGATTACCTTATTTGTATCCGTAAAACGCACCGGATCTGATGTGAGGTTGTTGCCTTCAAATGTTTCATCCGTATAGTCACCGGAACCAATGGCATATGCATGCCTTAAACCGATTTTATTTGCAGTCCGGGAAATAAAACTTGCAAACCATCTGGACAGAGGGAACGTGAAAATATCTATCATCGGCGCTGTCAGGACCGCCCTTTCAACCATTTGGGGGTGATCATGGATAAAACGGAGTGCAATATGACCGCCCATGGAATGGGCAAGAATGATCAGCGGATCGATGGCTTTCGGCTTAACGATGTTGCTGACGAACAGTTTCAGATCATTCAAGTAAATATCGAAATCCTCGATAAACCCCTTATGTCTGTTCGCCAGCATCCGTGCTGAAAGACCCTGGCCGCGCCAGTCAAAACTGTACACATCAAAACCTCTTTCAATCAACTCGCCGATGGTTTCTCTATATTTTTCCATGAATTCTTTTCTGCCGTTGAGCAAAAGGATCGATCCTCGCCTTCGTTCTTTTTGGCAGTACCATATACCATAGCGGATAGCGCTCTTATCCGACGTCTTCATAAAATCATACGATGTAAGCATCTCTGGTTTAGCGCTTGAAGTATTCGAGGACATAACCAAAACACCTATAATGAAGCTCCCCGACGCAAACGGACTGCGTATTAAAAAAACACAATAAAAAAGAGGAATTTACCATAACAGCATAACTTTAAATTTTTGGCTTCTTGGATTCATTTACATACGCGCCGTATCTAACGTATTTTTGGTACCCAACCCGATTGTCCTTGACATGACATTGGCTTGAACATAATGCTGTCATAATACACCTAAATTTAACGAATTGATATTCTGGGAGATAGTATTTATTGTTATTATTGTTGAGAATGTCAACCCAGAACTTCCCAAACAGCTCGGAACAACGAATGGGAGATTTTGAAACGGCTTATAGTACCGTTAACGTCGACCTTTGTTACAGGAAAAAAAATGGTAAAACACACGCACAATCATGTGGAAACTTATGACGGTCTCGTTGGACTTGGTTTAGATCGTGAAACCGATGAAAATACAGTCATCTTTTATCTTCAGAAATTTTCAGACGACACGCTCATGAAGGAATTGGTCCGGCGGATGACGGATGAAGAACTGGACGAGATATTTTCTCTGCTGACTCGACTACTTAAAAAACATTTGACGGATTCTGAGTATCACAGCCTTTTTCTAAAAGATGATCATCCATAGCTGCTCATTGGTAAAGTTTGCCCTATAGTTGCAACATTCGGGTTTGTGTATTTTAGGGCTGAACTTTTTACATTCTGCCACTTAGGCACCCGGGCTCGGAAAAAGAACAGTCAATACATCTTTTGTGTCCGCGTGTGGTTGTGGCAATCATTTTTGGTTCCGGCTTGTCCGGGTTGGGAGTTAACACAGTGTTCACAGAAAAACAGTTGGAAAAGTATGCAGATGTTCTCTTGTGGGGACTTAAAACAGCCAAATCCCGTAAATTCAAAAAAAACGACGTTGTGCTGATCCGTTATAATATGCCTGCCATCCGGCTTGCGGAAATTCTCTATGCTAAACTCCTGGATATGGGAATACATCCGGTTCAACGGATAAATCCGAGTGTTGATATGGAGAAATCCTTTTTTGAACGTTCGAACACCCAGCAGATCCTCTTCCAAACCCCCGGTGAAAAGGAACTTTTTAAGCATCTAAACGGCAGCATTTTTCTCCATGCTCCGGAATCAATAACTCATTTGAGCCATATAGATCCTAAAAAGATCGGGAAAGCCGCTGTCGCTAGAAAGTACTTGCGCGATATTCTTGACGCCCGGGATCAAGCCGGTGATTTCGGCTGGACCCTATGCACTTTTCCCACCAAAGAACAAGCCAGACATGCCAAACTCTCCATGAAGGCCTATACGGATCAGATTGTAACAGCCTGCTTTCTAAACAGATCTTCCCCGGTCTCCCATTGGCAAACGATTTATAAAGACGCAACATCTGTAAAGCGGTGGCTGAACAGAATGAAAGTGAATTTCTATCATATTGAATCCGAAAATATAGACCTCATCATCACCCCTGGTGAGAAAAGGAAGTGGATCGGCATCTCCGGCCACAACATCCCAAGTTTTGAGATATTTCTTTCACCGGACTGGAGAGGAACCCGGGGGACATACTTTGCAAATCAGCCTTCATTCCGGAGCGGAAATTATGTAAAGGGGGTAAGACTCGAATTTAAAAAGGGTGGCGTGGTTAAAATCCAGGCACAAAAGGGAGAAAATTTTGTTATCAAGCAGCTCTCTATGGATAAAGGGGCCAATAAGCTGGGTGAATTTTCCCTCACAGACAAAAGATTTTCCAGGATCAGCACCTTTATGGCAAATACGCTATTTGATGAAAATTACGGTGGAACATACGGTAACTGCCATGTAGCGCTGGGATCTTCCTATGCTGATACGTATCACGGAAATCCAAAAGAATTAACCGGAGAAAAAAAGAAAACGCTCGGGTTCAACGATTCAGCGTTGCACTGGGACCTTGTCAATACTGAAAATAAAAGGGTTGTTGCCCATCTTGCATCCGGCAAAAAGGTTGCCATCTATGAAAACGGCATGTTTACGATTTAATATTTCGAAAATTCTTTTTTTTTGAGCGCCGGCGTCGTGTTATAAAATCCTTTGTGATGTTATATCTTGTATTTTCCGAAATCTTCAGGTGAAAGATTTTCAAGATATTCCGCCCATTTTTTCCCTTGTTCGCTTTTGTTTAATACTTCGTAATCACCTTCAGCCATTAGAGATTGTTCAAAAATCTTATCCGCCACATAAATGGGAGCGTCAAAACGAAGGGCAATGGCAATGGCATCGCTTGGACGCGCATCTATGTTGAAACTTTTTTCTTCAGATACGAAATATATTTTGGCGTAAAAGGTATTGTCCTTTAGATCGCACACCTCGACCTTCGATACCGCCATATCCAGATTTTCGACGAAATTCTTGAAAAGATCATGGGTCATGGGACGGTCGAACTTGATTTTTCTAAGTGCTGAAGCTATGGATGTAGCTTCGAGCAAGCCGATCCATATCGGAACCGCCTGATCCCCTTTTACAGACTTTAAGATAAGAATCGGCGTATTCGATGTCGGATCTATTGCCATACTCGCTACGTTTACTTCATGCAACATAACTCTCATCTCCTCTCAAACCAAAAGAAATTGGTTCTGCGCTAACCGGTTCGCCCCGGAGTGAATGGGAAAACGCTTTCAAAATTCTGACATTCACAATCTGCCCTGGAACAATATCATTATGCGCAATATCCCCATTGCTCCGATTAAAATTTACGATCTTGTTTGTGGATGTACGGCCGGTCCACTGGATATCCGAGTGTCTGCTCGGTTTGTCCATTCGGTTTTGCTTCCGGCTTACGCCTTCCACAAGAATCGATTGTATGGAGCCTTCTAACGCTTTGTTTTTTTGGGTTGTATAATGATCCTGCAGATCCAGAACCTGCTGCAGTCTCTCTTTCTTTTCCTGTTCAGAGATCTTGTTCAAAAATCGGGCTGCCGCCGCGTTTGGACGGTCAGAATATTTAAACGCAAACAGCCCGTCAAATTCAACAGTTTGAATTAAATCAAGGGTTTCTTCAAAATCTGTCTGTGTCTCCCCCGGAAAACCCACAATAATATCAGATGTAATGGAAATCTCAGGACAAGTTTGACGCAGTTTATCGACTTTTTCAAGATATATTTCCCGGGTATACTTCCGGTTCATGCTTTTTAGAACCCTGTTTGAACCCGACTGTATCGGCAAATGGATATGATTGCATAATTTCTCAAGGCCTTTAAATGCAAAAATAAGATTTTCTGAAAGATCTTTGGGATGTGATGTCGTAAACCTGATTCTCAAAAGCCCGTCCGTGTCGTTGACACGCCGCAAAAGTTCAGGAAATGTGCAGAGGCCTTCCTTTTTACCGTAGCTGTTCACGTTCTGGCCGAGCAGGGTCACCTCCCGCACACCGGATTCAACAAGACGTCGGATTTCTTGAACAATATTTTCTGGATCCCTGCTGGTTTCCCTCCCCCGCACATAAGGAACCACGCAGTAGGTGCAATAATTATCACACCCTTGCATGATGGTCACAAAGGCCGTTGTCTTTCCCCTGTCATGTCTCTGTTTGACAAAATCCAATTCTTCAATCTGTTCCGACATTTCAATGTCGACAATTCGGCATCTTTTGGACTCAATGACCTTGACGATATCCGGCAAACGACCGATGGCATTTGTCCCGAAAACAAGATCAAGATGCGGCACACGCTTCAGGATTTTTGCACCCTCCTGTTGGGCCACACACCCGCCGACCCCGATCATAAGGGCAGGTTTTTTTCTTTTCAATCCGGCTAAGCGCCCTAAAAAGCTATACACTTTTTGCTCGGCCTTTTCCCTGATGGCACACGTATTAACAATGATCAGATCCGCCTTTTCCATAGAAGACGTCATTTTGTATTGTAACGACTTTAATCCCTCAGCTATCTGTTCGGAGTCATACACATTCATCTGACAGCCGATGGTATTTATGTATAAATTCTTTTTCATCTATTCTCTGAAGTCTCCGCACTTGCATCTTCAATAATAATATTCTTTTTGAGATCCTGCAAAATAATTTCCACATCTTCCACGCATCCCGGAGGAATATTAAGCCGTACAACACCCAAATCAGGATTGACGGTTGTTATGGATGCGATGCCGTCGTACGCCTCTAAAATAAATTTTAAAAAACAGATTTCTCTACGATCAATTCGAATATATTTTTTTATAGTATCCAAAATCAAAGATTGTTTATTGTGTTCAAGTTATACCATCGCTTCACGATGCCATTATACGCTAATTTAAGGATCGGCGGCGTTACTCTGTTTAAGTACCATTATATCCATTATCATATCAATAAAAAAGTCCCGACGGAAAAGAACCTCGTTCGCTTCGCTCACCATTGGTATAATGGAATAATGGGTTTGGAGAAATTGAAAAATTGGGTTGCTGGAAAATTCTCTCGATGGATATTTCAAGGGGAGGGGAGTTTCCTTCATTAAACCGATCCATGGATAATGCTTTTTTTAAATTGATAATTCGACAGTTCATTATTCCTTCTCCGGAATGTAAATTTAAAATTTATTAATTATTTTTATTGAATCCGTTATAGAATTTCTGAGATGTTGATTTGGGATCGGGTGTTGTCCAAATTATAAATTTAAGATATAGGGTCTGTTAATGGAAAAAGCGTGGCAAATTCTACAGCCTGATATTCA
>DATKWE010000099.1:0-5065 GCA_035529735.1 Desulfobacterales bacterium
GTTCCCTGTGAAATGGGCATTGCCCTTCACTACCGTGAATTTCACTGGGCAGGCACGGTTCAGGGTTCAGGGGTTAAAAGACGGTAATAAGTTAAAGAAAAAAGTATCACAGTTTAAAATTTTTGCTTGTCTTTCTGGATGGAACAAATAGGAGAAGGTTCTCCTGATCGCCGCAATCAGGCCAGCAGAAGAATGATCAAACAAGCGAAAGTCCGGCAATAGCCTTAAAATGGTTGTCTTTTGTAAACAACTTTAAACCATTCTGAAATGCCACAGCAGCAATCCAGATGTCATTTGTGGGTACAGGTCTTCCGATCTCTCTCAAATTATTAAGGATTTCAGCATAAAACTCAGATGTATCTTCATCCACAGAATAAACAACAACTCTGGGACTGTCTAAAAAATTTTAAAGTTCTTCTCTGTTCTTCTGTTCCCTTCCTCCCCCTTTAAAACCAGAAAGCAGTTCGCCAATGCTGATCACAGAAAACCCTATTTGTTCAGCCTTCCTAAGGACCTCAACAACACCATCATCTCCTCTAAGCGCATACGAATAAATATTAGTATCAATCAACAACCGTCTCATTCCCATAATTCCCTGTCAATTTTTCTTTGATCGTAAATAATACCCTGAATTTTATCGAATTCAGTATCAGTCCATATTCCAAAAAGATGATCCAGATCATTATACTTTTTTGTATATTTTTTCCTCTTCTGCATTCCGATATTCTGCTTAATCATATCTAAAACCAACTGATTCACGCTTTTCTTTTCATTCTTAGCAACCTGTTTTAGCTTTGAAAATACAGAAGAATCTATGCCTCGAATTGTAATTGCTTTCACGGTTACGCCTTTTTATTGTGATATCATTAATTGATATCTTTATGACATTATAAAATAATTGCTACTTGAATTTGTCAATCTAAATAATAAATGGGGATTTCGTGAAAAAATCATCAACAATTTCGTTGAATCCATAGGCCAGTTTTGTATTCCTGGCTTCAAATTCCGTGAACCATTTTATTTGTTGCCCCTCATGAAGTTTTATGCTTTGGATATCTAAATTCGCCTTTTTCCAAAAAGTATATTCTACGCGATCAATGAATTCTATTACGGAGAGCAACTGAAATTCTTCCAGGTTCAGATCCATCTCCTCTTTCATTTCGCGGACAATACACTGCTCGGGCGTCTCCCCGGCGTCCACATGCCCTCCGGGAACATCCCACATGTTCGGATAGGGGATGGCGGGTGTGTCGTCTCTCAGAAACAGCAAGACCTGCTGGTGATCATTGACAAAAATGATGCTGGTTCCTTTTCGTTTCATCAAAAAAATGGGTGTCAGGGATCTGGGTTCAGGTGTCGGGGATCAGGTGTCAGGTGTCAGGGGTCCCCGGTGAAATCCCCCTCGGGGTCTGCGCTGCAGAATTTCACGGGGCAAGCAGGGGTCTGGAATTAGGAAATAGAAAATAGAAAATAGGGATCTGGGATCAAGGATTAAAAGACAGTGAACGCTGAAAATACAAGCCCGGACACAGCTCCGCTTTCTCGATTACATGGGAAGGTTTTGTATCTATTTGAGATTAAAGCTTAATTAAGCGAAAGTCTTTGCATGTGCGCATTTAGGGGTATCCGAAAACAAATTAGAGGTTAATTTACTCGGGTTCAAAGGTTCGGTCAAGGAATTGTTTTTGGGATTTTTTACAGAAATTGACGATGGGTGCCAATCCATGGTAACGTACATTTATTTGCGATAGCGATGATTTTTTTTCGTCTGCGGTGTTGGCCGAACAAAAGAAATTCGAACCAGGGAGTGGCGCAATGTCTCTGGAAAAATTCAAACCGGCGGTATCCAAATACTGGCTGATGGTCCTGGCCGGTTTAATGTGGACGGTTGTGGGAATCGTGCTTTGCCGTCTGGCATGCACCTGGCTCAAGGCGGTTCCCTGGAGCCGGGCCCTGCCCCTGGGATCTCTCGGCCTGGTTTTTGCGCTGGCGGCCCACCGCTACCCCTTTTCAAAAATCGCCCTGAAAAATATCGACCGTCTCTGCCTCCTGACAGACACATCCTGCATCTTCGCTTTTCAGGCCTGGAGAAGTTATCTGGTGGTCATTTTTATGATAGTGCTCGGCATCACATTGCGTTACTCGCCGTTCCCCAGACATTTTCTCGCCGTCATCTATGCCGCCGTCGGCGGCGC
Organism: Desulfobacterales bacterium; assembly: GCA_035529735.1. Lineage (GTDB taxonomy): Bacteria > Desulfobacterota > Desulfobacteria > Desulfobacterales > UBA11574 > JAAXQD01. The sequence continues at coordinate 2,196 of DATKWE010000099.1, forward strand.
ATTGTTCCTTTCGAGCTTTCACTTCTACCGCCGTATCTGGAGGGTAAAAATCAGGAAGCAGCCTTGTATATCATCGTCTGATGACAAGGGTTGACCCTAACGTTGCAACGATAGGAATGATTTAGGTTTTCAACCTATCCATCACCGTTTCCGCCGCCTTTATGGTTGTGTCGATATGCTCCGTGTCATGAGCGGCGGACACGAAAAGGGCCTCAAACTGTGACGGCGCAAGATAGATGCCTTCTTCCAGCATCCCTTTGTAATAATCGGAAAACATTTTGAGATTGCTGGTTTTGGCATCGTCGAAGTTCCGAACGGGCCGGTCTGTAAAAAAGAGGCCCAGCATCGATCCGGCCCGTTCGACCATGACCTTTATCCCCGCGTTTTCCGCAGCCCTTTCAAGGCCTGTGGCCAGACGGGCTGACTTTCCGTCTAAAGTTTCGTAGAAACCCGGCTCGTTGAGCTGACTCAGAGTTGCAATCCCTGCGGCCATGGCCAACGGATTTCCGGACAGGGTGCCGGCCTGATATACCGGACCCCGGGGGGCGACATACTCCATGATTTCACGTCTGCCGCCATAAGCACCCACCGGCAGGCCCCCGCCGATGATTTTGCCCAGGCATGTCAAATCCGGGGAAATGCCGTATACGGACTGGGCGCCGCCGCGGGCCACCCTGAACCCGGTCATGACCTCGTCGAATACCAACAGACTGCCGTTTTCTTCGGTCAGGGCTCTTAAGGCCTGTAGAAAACCGTCCCCGGGCAACACCAGTCCCATATTCCCTGCAACCGGCTCGACAATGATACATGCAATCTTTTCGCCCCGCGCTTCCATGACCTTTGAAACACGGTCGATATCGTTATAGGGCAGCGACAATGTATGGGCCACAAAGGATTCCGGCACACCGGGGCTTCCGGGGATGCTCAATGTGGCCACCCCCGATCCGGCTTCCACGAGGAGGGTGTCGGCATGGCCGTGATAACAGCCGTCAAATTTGATGATGGTGTCTCTTCCCGTAAAGCCTCGGGCAAGCCGGATTGCACTCATGGTCGCTTCAGTTCCGGAATTCACCATCCGGACCATCTCCATGGACGGAACCCTATCGATAACCATTTCGGCAAGTCTGGTTTCAAGATCGGTGGGCGCGCCAAAACTGGTCCCTCGTTTCAAAACCGCCAAGATCGCTTCGATCACCGCAGGATGCCGGTGCCCCAGAATCATGGGCCCCCAGGAACCGATATAGTCGATAAAGCTGTTGCCGTCTTCGTCATAGATCATGCAGCCGTCCGCATGATTTATGAAAACCGGTTGTGTGCCCACCGCTTTGCATGCACGGGCAGGGCTGTTGACGCCGCCGGGAATGACATCCTGTGCCAGATCAAAGAGCATTTGGGATTTTTCGAAATTCATGGTTTCATCGTCCTCTCCACCTTAATTGAGTATAAAGAAAATGGTTAAACCTGTTGACTTTTTCCAACGATTTCATCCAAAATACCAGACACGATTTAACAGGTCAAGCAGGCTTTTTTCACAATGGCACAACAGAGATCCCCCAAACAGCTTTCAAAGCTCATATCTTACGTCCTGGGCCGCAACCCTGCCGAGTTCGGCCTGGTTCCGGATCCCGACGGATTCGTAAAACTAAAAGAATTCTTAAAGGCGGTCTCCGAAGAAGACGGGTTAAGATATGTGGGCAGATCCAATATCAATGAAATCCTCACCACCCTGCCGGATTCGCCCATTGAAATCAAGGACAAATATATCCGCGCAAAACATCGCGACCGATTGTCGGGGCTCCGACCGGCCCAAAGTCTTCCCAAGCTTCTCTATACCTGTGTCCGGAGAAAAGCCTATCCCGCTGTTCTGGAAAAGGGGATATTTCCCATGGGGTTCAGCCATGTCATTTTGTCATCGGAACTTGAAATGGCCAAAAGGATGGGAAAACGCAAAGATCCTGAGCCTGTACTCCTGTCCGTCCAGACCCGGATATCCATGGATAGAGGGATCGTATTTTACGAAGCCGGAGACCCGCTTTTCCTGACCGAATCGATTTCTCCGGGATGTTTTACCGGGCCTGCCCCGCCCAAACCAAAGGAAGCGCCCGTAAAGCGGGAGACGCCTGAAAAAGAGGCATTGATAAAAATGCCCGGCAGTTTTTTAATGAGGTTCAACGATAAAAAGGCGGTCCATAAGCCATCGAAACACCGGGCAAAAAGCAGCCAAACCGCCGTGGATAAAGATCATAAAAAGGTCGAACAGAAAAAACGAAAACGGGAACGGGACCGCCCGCCGTGGCGGCGGTAGAGAGCAGTTCAACCCGATTTTTTCACCCAAAGGGTGAACATTAAATTTAGTTTTTCCATAAAAAAATTGACAATCTTTTTTAAAATTGATAACAAGACGGTTTTCCAGTCAAAGCAGCGATACCCGTGGGCCGTTAGCTCAACTAGGCAGAGCACCTGACTCTTAATCAGTAGGTTATTGGTTCGATTCCAATACGGCCCACCACTCTTTAAAATACTTGATTTTATTATGAAATCATTACAGATTAAGCTCACTTCATGTGGGCTTTTTTATTTGCTTGGGCTGACACTTGGGCTGACAGGGGTATAAAAAATCAGGATTCAATTTGATAATAATGAGGGGCTGACTTGAGTGGCCTGAGAGTTAGGGAATGGGTATCTTAATGGTAACAAAAGGCAGAGGATTATCTAAAGTTATTGTCACTATCTTCTGCCGCCAAAAGAAGATCCTACCGGGACTGTCAACGACATTGGATTATCTAAAGTCATTGTCACCGATGTCGAGTCGGATATGTCGGGGGTTGGATGCTGTCAACGACATTGGATTATCTAAAGTCATTGTCACG
>DATKWE010000100.1:0-7012 GCA_035529735.1 Desulfobacterales bacterium
ATGAAAGAACAGGACTGGGATGCTGTCTTAAATATAAACTTAAAAGGTGCATTCACTTGCACAAAAATTGTTTCCAAAGTCATGATGCAGCAGCGTTATGGCCGTATTATTAATATGGCTTCGGTTGTCGGCGTAACCGGCAATGTGGGACAGGCAAATTATTCGGCTTCAAAGGCGGGCTTAATCGGGCTCACAAAAACCGCTGCCAAAGAACTTGCCCCCCGTGGCATTACGGTCAATGCAATTGCACCGGGTTTTATAGAAACAGACATGACGGCGTCGCTTTCGGAAAAAGCAAGGAATGCAATGCTGAGTCAGGTCCCCCTGGGACGTGCGGGGCAACCCGAAGATATTGCAGCAGCGGTTGCTTTTCTGGCTTCAGAAAGTGCATCTTACATCACAGGCCAGGTAATTCATGTGAGCGGTGGAATGTATATATGATATCTATTAAAGGAGGTAAACTGAATGTCAATTGAAGATAAAGTAAAAAAGATAATTGCGGAAAAGCTAAGCGTTGATATTGAAGAGGTTGTACCGGAAGCGTCTTTTGCGGATGACCTGGGTGCAGATTCACTCGACCTTGTAGAGTTGATCATGTCCATGGAAGAGGAGTTCGATATTGATATTCCCGACGAAGAAGCGGAAAAACTGGTAACCGTTAAAGACGCCTTCGATTACATTAGCGCCCATTAATGTAAAGCTCCGTGCCTGAAGGGAGGGGGTTCTGCCAAACGGCAGAACTTCGCGTCCACTTAGGATCTCAAGCATTTTTGCAAAGCTCCCCGCGCCCCCGCCATAAAGGACGAGGGCTGTGGGGAGAATGCCGGTCAATTGAGATCGTTAAAAACCATTGATAAACCAGTATCGATATGCCGGTTTTTAGGAGGCTTATTGAGCAGACGGGTCGTCATTACGGGTCTGGGGCTTATAACGCCCCTGGGTATCGGTGTGGATGATACATGGACTGCGCTGTGTAAAGGCCAATCAGGGATTGCCGAAATAACGCGATTTGACGCTTCCGGATTTGATACCAAAATTGCCGGAGAGGTCAAAAATTTTCACCCTGAGGATTTTCTTCTCAAAAAAGAGGCCAAGCGTACCCAGACCTTTATCGCATATGCTGTTGCAGCATCCCGAATGGCCCTGGAAGATTCCGGGTTAAAGATAGACGACACCAACCAAGACAGGATCGGTGTTGTCACAGGATGCGGCCTTGGCGGACTCAATTTGCTGGAACAAACCACCGTTACTTTACAAAAGAAAGGCCCCAAACGGGTAACGCCGTTTTTTATTCCCATGATGATCGGCAATATGGCCCCTGGGATGATTTCAATTTATCTGGGTGCCAAAGGACCCAATGCTTCCATTGCCACCGCATGCGCCGCAGGGACTCACGCCGTCGGCGATGCATTCAAGATCATCAAGAGAGGTGGGGCCGACGCCATGATAACCGGAGGGGTGGAGTCTGTTATCACACCCACGTGCATTGCCGGCTTCAACGCCATGAAAGCCCTCTCTGTCCGAAACGATGAACCGGAAAAGGCATCCCGTCCGTTTGACCGTGACCGGGATGGATTTGTGGTCGGCGAAGGTTGTGGCATTCTCGTTCTTGAAACGCTCGAATCCGCATTAGAAAGAGGCGCCCGCATATATGCTGAAATATGTGGATATGGGATGAGCGGAGACGGGTTTCATATGGCCGCACCGGCTCCGGATGGTGAAGGTGCCGCCCGATGTATGGCCGCTGCGCTTGATGATGCAGGGATTCCCTATGACAGGATCGATTACATCAATGCTCATGGCACTTCGACCCAGCTTAATGATGTTTACGAGACAAAAGCGATCAAGTCTGTATTCAAAGAAAAAGCACCGTTCATCGCCATAAGTTCGACCAAATCCATGACAGGCCATCTGCTGGGCGGTGCCGGAGGAATCGAAACAGTTTTTACAGCGCTGACAATCTATGAAGGCATCATTCCACCAACAATCAATCTTGATCATCCTGATGAAGCGTGTGATCTTGACTATGTTCCGAACATCGCACGAAAGACGGATGTCAATACGGCCATGAAAAACTCCTTTGGTTTCGGAGGAACAAACGCAACTCTGATCCTCAAAAAATATATGAACTAATATCATCCTCGGGTTTTGGGGACTCAATGCCTCCCCTAAAAGACTTTTTGCATTCTTCTGACTTGATAGACCTGTAAAAGTATTGTATATAGCCACTGGGTTTAGCATGATAAAGAACAATTAAAGGGCTTGGAATTTCTACAATTATTTGGGATTATATCGCTTTTAATCGCAGGATGATTTTTCTCATTTTTATGGGACATTGAAAAAAAACGGATAAAACCACTTTTTAATTGATAGAATTTCTTAATACGCATTATTCCACCATTGCATTGCCCCGTCATTCCAATTTTGATCTGCTCGCGCGTGCCTTGGAATGGCAGGCGAAGCGAACTAACCTGCACTTTCGGGAACGGGTTATGAAGTTACTATAAAAAGAGTTAACATTTATGAATTTTGCAGCAAGGATTACGGGAACCGGATCAGGCTTTCCAAAGAATCGTGTCACCAACAGCAATATCGTTAAAAAACTAGCAAAATTGGGAATCGAAACCACCGAAGAATGGATCCTTGAGAGAACCGGAATTTATGAGCGGCGGATTTCAGATATCGAAAATCCAAAGGAACGGAATTCTTCCCTCGCTTTTTCAGCAGCTCAAAAAGCTCTCGATATGGCGGGAAAGTCACCCGAAGATATCGACCAAATTATTTATGCCACCTGCTCACCCGACACCCCACTTCCATCCAGCGCCTGCTGGCTTCAACATAAACTGGGTGCTTTCAGAGCCTGGGGCATGGATATTAATGCAGCCTGTTCGGGATTTATTTATGGACTGGCCACTGCCGAAAAGTTTATTCGATCCGGACAGGTAGTTACGTCGTTGGTTGTGGGCGCCGAAGTCCTCAGCCCCATTCTCAATTGGGAAGATCGCAATTCCTGTATTTTATTCGGGGACGGCGCCGGTGCTGCGATCGTTGAACAGACCCCTGAAGATTCCGCCCGGCAGATTTTGTCCAGCCATCTCCTTTCTGATGGAAGTCTATGGGACCTCCTTTATGTCCCTGCCGGCGGATCAAATATGGAGGTAACGCCTGAGAGGTACGCAAAAAAACTTCATAAACTAAGGATGAAAGGCAAAGAACTTTTCAAGGTTGCTGTAAAAACACTGGCCGATTTCGCCCTTCAAGCTTTGAAGAAAAATCAGATGACAACCGATGATCTCGATTGGTTTGTTCCGCATCAAGCCAACCGTCGAATCATAGAAGCGGTGGCCAATCGTCTCGAATTCCCCATGGAAAAAATTCTCGTTAATGTGGATCGCTTTGGCAATACTTCTGCCGCAACGATCCCTACCGCCCTGGATGAAGCCAATAGAGACGGACGAATAAAAAAGGGACAGACGGTTTTGCTGACTGCATTTGGGGCGGGATTGACTTACGGTTCTATACTAATGCGCTGGTAATCCACCGCAAATGCTTATGAAAATAATATTATGCATATGATCGATTTTTTACACACGTTTCACATTCCTGTTATGGGTATCGGCTATTCCGTCGATACTCCCATCCGCATTGCGCCTTTTGGCATTTCATCCGTTATTTCACTCGTAGATGACCATCTTCTCGAAAAAATCCGCAAATATTATGCTGCTGAGTACGGCCTTCCCTATGTCAAGATATCAAAAGATGAGGCGGACGGCCGGGCAAAACGAATTTCAGCCTACCTCGATATTGTCCATGAAATTGTCCAAAAAAAAATGGAAGAAATAAAAAAGCAGCCGTTCTTCGAAAACAACAATAAGCGGAAATACTTTGATCTGTTGCCCGAAAGCGCTAATTTGAAAAAAAAATACAACCAATTGCTCAAAATGGAGCGCGGTAAGGAAAGAGATGCCCTGGAGAAAGATCTGACACGGAGTATGAGATCCGGCTCAATCGATGTTAACATTATGGTCACCGTGGATCGAACCCACTTTGATAAAAACGGCAATCCCCTCGGCCAAGAATTCACCGATGCCAAAGCAGGCCTTAGAGGCTATGCCAACAGTTGCCTGGAGTCTTCAATTGTATTTTCAGCAGGTATTAATCAGCGGTTGTATAGTTATATGAGCAAATTCCGTGACTTTTACAGGGATAAAATGGGCCGGATAAAAAAACGGATAATTCTCAAAGTGAGTGATTTCCGTTCCGCTTTAGTTCAGGGGAAATTTTTAGCCAAAAAAGGTCTCGAGGTTTACGAGTTCCGCATAGAATCCGGGCTAAACTGTGGCGGCCATACGTTTGCCTCCAATGGAATTTTACTGCCGACACTTCTTAAAGAATTTAAGGAAAAACGTAGCCGTCTGGTGGCGGAATTTAAACCGTTCATACAAAAGTATTATAGAAAAATGGGGTGGGAATATCCTGAATCGGCTATGAAAAACCATCCGCTTATCACCGTTCAGGGCGGAATCGGTATCCACGGTGAAGTGCGCAGACTCACGGAAGATTTCAGCATGGATTTAACAGGATGGGCCAGTCCTTTTCTACTGGTTCCCGAGACAACATGCGTAGATGATTCCACACGTGAACTGCTGCGGCGGGCCCGGGGAGAGGACCTGTATTTAAGTGACGTTTCACCTCTAAATATTTTTTTTAACAATGTTCGCGGAACAGGGTCAGAATTATGGACCCGTAAAAAGGTGATGGAAAGACGACCCGGCTCTCCGTGCCAAAAAAATTTTTTGGTATCCAATACCGAATTTACCGAAAAACCGATTTGTTTAGCATCGCGAAAATATCAAGCTGCGAAACTAAAAGAAATCGAGGATATGGAGATTTCAGCAGATGAAAAGGCAAAATTAATTGAGAAGGTTGTGGTAAAAACCTGTCTTTGCGATCATTTAGGGAACGGAGCGCTTATTGCCTTGGGAATAGCCGAAGAGCAAAACGCTCCCCAGGCCATATGCCCCGGGCCCAACATCGAATGGTTTAATAGATTTTACACCCTAAAGGAGATGGTAGACCATATTTATGGAAGACGTCCGTCCCTGGTTTCATCAAAACGCCCCCATATGTTTGCCAAAGAAATTGTGATGTACGTGGACTATTTTGAAAAGCAGATAGCGAATTCTTCTTATACACCCAAAGAAATCAAAACATTGCTCGACTTCAAAAAGAATCTTGAAGAAGGTCTGGACTTTTGCCTTGAGATTGCCCAAAAACCCCCATATCCCGGGGAAAACCTGGAGTCTCTTTCAAGCTGCGTGGAACAGCAAAGACGTCGCCTGGCAACCCTCTATACCCGTTTTAAAAAAAATATCCCTTTAGATTTTAACACCGAATCAGGTTCAGACAATCCGACATTGAAGCGTGTCGTCTGAACCTTAACGAGAACCGCTTTTATCGTCATCAACATGAAAAGGAACCATGAAGATAGATCACTTCTGGCATCTTCTCAAAACCGATTTTTCCTATCAAAGCCCCCAAAAACGGCGATTTTTGGTCGAGAAATTTCACAAATGGGCGACACTCATCTATTATATCCAGCTTTTTTATACCATCCTGACAGAAAGCCTGACAGCACGAAAGAGCTCTTATGAAGGCAAAACCTGGGGAAAAGGTTCGCTTCGCGTCCTTAAAGTTGCAGAAACCGCAGGGGGAAAATTTCATGTGTCAGGATTGAAAGCTCTCGAGGATTTGAAGGGGCCGGTTGTTTACGTTGCCAACCATATGAGCCTGCTCGACACGCTTGTTCTCCCTTGTATACTGCTTGCATTCGGCAAAGTCACATTTGTGGTCAAGGAAGGACTTCTCAGATATCCGGTTCTCGGCACCATTATAAGGGCGATCCATCCCATCTCAGTTACACGTAAAAATCCCAGGAACGACTTGAAAACCGTCATGGTAATAGGACAGGCTTTAATTTCCGACGGCTGCTCCATTATCATATTCCCACAGGCCACCCGAAGCGCTACATTCAATCAGACAACGTTTAATTCTATGGGGGTTAAGTTGGCACAAAGGGCCGGCGTTCCCGTTGTGCCGTTGGCATTAAAGACCGATTTCCAGGGCAATGGGAGAATCATCAAGGATATGGGCGCTGTCGATCCAGGAAAGGAACTCTACATTAAATTCGGGAACCCCATGTTTGTGGAAGGCAAGGGGCAGGACATACATAAAAAAGTCGTTAAATTTATTGTTGAAAACCTTAAATCATGGGGCGTAAAGGTTCACCCGAATGTATCCATGAAAAATTCGGGCTAAGCATCCGTATCAGGAGCCACCGACATGGGGACTTTAAAAAACTGAACCCCCTCTTCTGTTAATGTCTTTTCTTCTTCTTTGGTACTGACACCTCTGATATTCCTTGCTTCTGAAACGCCATAATGTATCTTCAAGGCTTCTTTGGAGAAATCGGTCCCGACATCATCAAAATTTTTCTCTACAAAATCTATGATCTTTTGGCCCATATTTAAAAGATCCGCTTGCTGATCAGAAAATTCCTTCAAAGAGGTCGACGATTTTATGGCAAAGGTCGAAGGAATCCTGGCAATTGAAGTACTATTACAGACCGGGCATGCGATAAGGCCATTTTTTTCCTGTTTTTCATATGCCTTTCTGTCTTCAAACCAACCCTCAAAAGAATGTCCGTTAATGCACTGCAGGTCGTAAGCTATCATATAATCATTCCGCTCGTTGAACAATTTGGTTAAGTTGAAACTTTTATTGTTAAATAGACACGTTGCGTTTCCAATTCATAAATGAGCAATTTTTGTCCGGATCAAGGCCGCACAAGGGTTTTCGGTGAGGCATACTCCCTGTATGCCGCAGCCGGAAACCCGCGGAGAACGCAGATCCGGGCAAAAAGGGCCATTTATGGATGGAAACTAGTTATATTTTCCCCATATTTTTTGACATAACAGTCATTGAGAAGAATGAGGAGTCAAATTTTATGATC
>DATKWE010000101.1:0-2223 GCA_035529735.1 Desulfobacterales bacterium
GTTTTAAGAAACAACACGCCAAACAATCTATCAGATGATCATATAAAAAACCGATTTTATCAACCCTGAACCAAAATGCATCAGAAAAATATCAAAATTGAACTGGAAAATTTGTATCGGCGATATAATAAACGCACATATGTTCATCCAGATCCACTGGAATTTCTATATTCATACCCGGATATCAAGAATCGTGAAGTCGTAGGATTGATAGCATCTTCTCTTGCATACGGCAAGGTGAAACAAATTCTCAAAAGTGTCTCATCGGTGCTGGATATTATGAAACCGTCGCCGCACCGGTTTTTAATGAATTCTAATTATACCTCCTTGTGCAATGCATTTGAGGGCTTTACCCATAGATTTGCCAGCGGAGCCCAGCTTGCGGCGTTGCTCTGTGGGGCGAAGAACGTCATTGCCCAATTTGGTTCCCTCAACGCGTGTTTTATTGACACCCTGTCCCCCGATGACAAGACTTTAATCCCTGCCATGACTTTTTTTGCAAAAACGTTGACCGCAGGAAAAAATAAACCGGGCCATCTTGTCGCTTTGCCGGAAAAGGGGAGCGCATGCAAAAGAATGAACCTCTTTTTAAGGTGGATGGTTCGAAAAGACAACGTCGATCCCGGAGGGTGGGCGGATGTGCCGGTGTCAAAACTGATCGTTCCGCTGGATACCCACATGCATAAAATAAGTCTTAAATTGGGTTTCACCTCAAAAAAACAGGCGAACATGCATACTGCCCTTGAAATAACCAACGGCTTTAAAAAGTTTGTACCCGATGATCCCGTAAAGTATGACTTTTCATTGACACGGTTCGGGATCCGGGAGGGTATGAATATGGATAGTCTTTTATCTCAATTGCGCATATGAAAATTTAGAGATTTGACAAAAACTTGCTGATATTTTATAAATATTCACCATGTCAGAATCTAACCTATCAAAAATACTATCCAACCGGAAAAACCTGGAACGGATTCTAGAAAATCTCGACGTTGGTATTATCGCCCATGACTTGAGTCGACAAATCTTTTATTTCAATGAACAGGCCGAAAAAATAACCGGATACAACAGGGAAGAAGTTCTTGGAAAAGATTGTCATGAAGTTTTTGGAGCTCCGCTGTGCGGTGAGCGGTGTTCTTTCTGCGGCAACAAAGATGTTTTAAATGATAAAACCGAATATACAATCAATATTACAACGAAAAAAAGTGAGCCCCGACGCGTCAAAATGTCCGTTACCACAATGAAAGATGAAAACAATCAAAACTTCGGGGTGCTGGCCGCATTAACCGATATGACCGATTTTTTAAACCTTTCGATTCGAGCTCGTAAAATTTCCAGTTTTTCAGGTATTCTCGGCAAAGACAGCAAAATGCTGACGGTTTTCCAGCAGATCCGGGATGTTGCCGGGTACGATTACCCGGTGCATATTTCCGGAGAAACCGGGACCGGCAAAGAACTGGTGGCCAACGCCATTCACAATGAAAGTCCCAGAAGCGGCGCGCCTTTTGTCCCGATTAACTGTGGAGCCCTCCCGGAAAGTCTCATTGAGAGTGAGCTGTTCGGTCATGTTAAAGGGGCGTTTTCAGGGGCTATCCGCAACAAAAAAGGACGTTTTGAACTGGCTGACAGGGGCACCATTTTCCTCGACGAGATCGCCGACCTTTCCAAACCGATGCAGGTAAAACTCTTGCGATTTTTGCAGGATGGCACATTTGAAAAGGTCGGAGGTGAAAAAACGACTTCCGTTAACGTACGGGTTGTGAGTGCCACCAACAAGAATCTCAAGAAGGAGCTTCAGCACAACAATTTTCGTAAAGACCTTTTTTACAGGCTTAACGTCATTCCGATACATCTTCCACCGCTTCGTGAACGGAGAAACGACATTCCGCTTCTTATCGAACATTTCTTGAACGAAGCCGAGGAGATGCATGACAGTAAACCGCCAAAAGTCTCCAAGGAAGGCCTTTCAATAATGATGGGCTATCACTGGCCGGGCAATGTTCGGGAATTGCAGAATGTCATCCAATTTGCCATTGTAAATTGCAGCGGCGATACCATCATGCCCAAAGATCTTCCCATGGAACTCAAGGAGGAGAGTATCCTCCGTTCCTCCCGCGGGGCTTCGAGGAAACTGGATATTGAAATCGTAAAATCGGCCTTGGAAAAAACCGGCGGTAACAAAGCAAAAGCTTCACGGTTGCTCGGCGTGGGTCGGGCCACCCT
>DATKWE010000102.1:0-10971 GCA_035529735.1 Desulfobacterales bacterium
ATAACGCCGAACTCGATGGGGGTTCCGCCCCCCATGTAGACGCCGGCTTTCACCGCGTCTACGATTTTGTCCAGATGAACGTGCCCCGGGATAATCGCATTGACGGAATTGGCAATGCCGATCAGCGGCCGTTGGATTTCAACATCGGTGTATCCCATGGCTTTAAACAGGGAGCGGTGGGGTGCCCGTTCCACGCCTTTTTTTACCAGATCGCTTTTCATTGGCTCGGTCTCCTCAAAAAAAAATCCGTTACCAGCTTTTGGGGCTGATAACGGATTTTGTTTTTTTGCCTTGGTCAGAAAATCAGGCCATTATCAACCCCGTGCCTCGCAGCAGATAAGTACATCTACGACGAGGAGAATAATAAGGCTAATAAGGTTGTTAATGGCGAATAAATTTTTCATAATTGTCTACGTCTTTAATTTAGAATTCCCTACCTATTGGTTATGATATAGATTGTCAAGCTTTTTTCTTGTTTTTTCTTGTTTTTTCTTGGGGTTTGCCGAACAGCGTCGAAATTTCCCACAAACTCCCATTGCCGTCGGCCAAACAAACAATCGTTTTTGTCTTGCACAGAAAACTGTGCACCTTAGCACAGAAAACTGTGCACATCAAAATTCTTGAAAATTAAAATCTCACAATATCAGATACTTGAATTCTGGTATGCTTGTTGCATTTTAAATAAGGTTTGATCTAAGGGATCAGCGGTCAGGGGCCGGGGGTTCGAAGTCAGGAAATAGGGAATAGGGAATAGGGAATAGGAAATAGGAAATAGGAAATAGGAAATAGGAAACAGGAAATAGGAAACAGGAAATAGGAAAAGGGAAGTGGTTAGAAGAAAGAGAGAATGCACAAAAAATCGTTGCTCTGAAGCACCCTATATTGGTGAACTTTGCAAAAAACATTATGAAGAAGAACTGGCAAAGGAACCGCGTCGCAAAGCCGCATTAAAAGCATTGCATACCGGGAAAATAAACGGGTATTTTCCGGAAAATCCTGAATTGCGGGATGAACTATTCCGGTTACGAAAATGGTGGAATAGATCTTGCGATGTTGTAAATTACAATAGAAAAGATGATGTGCTGTCAGATGAGGCCCAATATGCCACCGACTGGTGCATAGCGTTGGCACAGGAAATTGTAGATGCTGAAATTGCCTTTCGCAATGGGGACGCTCCTTCTACCTCTTTGGAGAGTACCAGAGAGTGGGTTTGGGAGCGGTTCCACAATTTAGAAATGGGTCTTATGAGCAACGGTATTAAGCGGCCGACTTAAATAAGGATCATCTCCAAAAGAGTTGATGATTTTGAAAGGATTCAAGGGGTCAAGGGTGCAAGGGGTCAAGGGTCCAAGGATTCGAGTGATCCTCCACAAAACAGGCGGACAAGAATGCTTAATGGATTACGAAGAAGCATCAAGAAAAGGCTCTTATAAAAACCCTGAACCCTGACCCCGAGCCCTAGAATGCCTTAAAGGCGTCGGTTTCGGGTGGTGCGACGCCACCTGTCCGAATGTCACCATGTAGCACCAGAGATGCAGTCATATAAAACCTTGAAATTAAAAAACATATGTGTTAAAGGGAGAACGATCTTACCTGACTTGCAACAGCGCTTGCATCGACAACTGACCCGGGCTCCCCACAGACAATGATTCCCTGCAGGACGCACAAATTTTAATCGACGCTTCGTGAAAACGATTTTCTCCAACCATACGGGTGATATCGTATGAGTGAAAGGCGTTGAATGACAGAGACATTTCCAAAACCGATTCGGGATCTTCCTGAAGCCGACATCCCTTTGGAAGGCGTAAAAGCCTATCTTTCCCAATCCGACACCCATCAGATCATATTCATGGAATTCGAAAATGACGTGGACCTGCCCGAACATTCCCATGCCGCACAGATCGGTATCGTGTTGGAGGGCAGAATCGATCTGACAATTGCCGGGAAAACGAAAACATTCACAAAAGGTGATCGGTATTTTATTCCGGAAGGCACACCCCATTCCGGGAAAATATACGCCGGATATGCAGATGTTACTTTTTTTAATGAACCGGATCGTTATTCCAGAAAGCAACGAGAGTGATTTGGGCAACAGCCCGTCAAGACGTGACACCATTAGCCCAAAACCTAATTCATTTATTTTTTACAGTAAGTTATTTCGGCAATTATATTTATTCAGTTTTGGTTTAGTTGTCAAAAAGTGACAATTCCCATATTTCACTTAGGTCAACTAATACATGTTGGGGCCATTGAATTTGTAAGTCCGGTCGGATAATGGAAAAATTCTGTGTATTCTGCGGTCAAAGACCGAAACAAAAGAATAAGGAACATATTATTCCCAAATGGTTGATCGAGCTCACGGGCGACCCAAACCGCGTAGGCCGGTTTGGAATCGACAAACGAGTGCTGAGTAGTGGCTTGCGTAATAGGGAGTTTGCTATTGACCAGTTCACCTGTCCTTCTTGTAGTGACTGCAACTCAAAGTTTTCTGATTTAGAGGATGCTTCAAAGACTATCATAACAAAACTGATCAATTGGGAACCGCTTTCTGACCTGGACTTCGACATCTTGCTGGATTGGTTTGATAAAGTTCGTATCGGTTTGTGGCTTGCTTGTTACTATTTAGATAATAACATCAGCGGAATCTACCCTAAATTCTATATTTCTAATAGAATAGGCACTCAAGACCGTATGCTAGCTATTTACCAAGCGGACTACGAGCGCAAAGGTCTTACCTGGATCGGTTCTGATACCATGGCCTTTTCATTCGCGCCATGTTGTTTCTCCTTGCTAGTTAACGATGTATACTTCACCAACATATCTACTAACTTTCTAATCTCTCGGCGTATAGGCTTTCCTTTTCCGACTGAAGGGTACAACCGGAAGGAGGATGGCTTGACTATGTTCAAGGTTACAAACGGGCTGGAGCGGATGATCTTACCGCTACTTCGAAAGCCTTTGAAGTTATCCGGTACTGAACTTTACCAGCCAATCTATTCATTCTCTGCATCTATGCATAGCGGATCTACTGAATCGGAGACACAATTCTACGATACGGAGTACGTTCGCACGCACAGTCTTGATAGCGCGAAAGGAATCGGCAAGATCTTTCTAAAGACAGGACGAAAACTTCATCCGCTGTCTCACACTGCCAGCTTGGATTGGATTCCCGATCACAAACATGATGAAGCTACTATAAATAGGGATATAATCATTCAGACTATGGAATATCAGATGCATTTGGACGAGCTTGGTCCTTCACTCGATTCCACACTTTCGCCCGAAGAGAAGCGATACTGGAAACGGACTCGCCAGCTATGGCGAAGCATAAACCGAAAATGGATAGAGTTTGCGAATAAGCAGTACCAAGAAGATACGACCCCAACAATTAAATCCAGCGGACGCAAAAAGCCGCGCCGCTGATTTATAAGTTATGCTTCGAAAGAATTGACAAAATTTGACGGATTTATTTTCCATAATGTTAAGGGCTGGGAAAATAAACCTGTCCCTGATTTGTTGAGCAAAATTTTCTAAGTAAGATGGGAGGTGAATATGCCGAACGTAAAGATATTTATGTCCGATTTGCATATCGGGGGAGGTGGAAAGGAAGATGATTTTTCTCCAGTTAAAGAGGCGAAGTTCTGTTCGGTAATAAATGCACTTAAGGAAAAATATAGTAGGGAAAGTGAGCTCATTCTTCTTGGTGATATCTTTGATTTGATCGAGCAGGTTGAAGATGTCGAAGATGCAATCAAAGCATCAGTGAAAAAACATAAAGATGCGATTATTGCTCTTCAGGATTGGCTGATATCCGGAAGAAAGATTTTCTATATTACCGGTAATCATGATCATGCCATCAGACAGCCCCATATCTCTGATTATCTGGCTAAAAAGCTGATAGGGAAAAACAACGTTCCCTGGGGAAATTTTGTGGTCGATGACTGGTATGCATCGAAAAGCTTCAGGTTATATGCCGAACATGGGAACCGTTTCGATGCGGATAATAATCATGCCGGTGAAGAAATGTGTTTTGGAGACAGGATCGTCAAAGAGTTGCTAAGGTTGCTGGAGAGCGGTGAAAATGGTCGCTACTCTACCGACAAAAAATGGCAGGATCCTTGGGGTTTGGGGGTAACAAATCCTTTCGAATTTCTCGATAACGCCAGACCGCGAGGAAATATTATCCTGCTCATTGAGCGGTTAATTGATGAAGAATATCTGACTGAAGATTCAAAAAAGGATTTGAAAAAGCGTATCCTTGATCTTTATGAACAAAACCCGAATGCCTCGGCACTCAAGAAATTTCTTTTGAATAATTTGAGATGGTTGATCAGTGATGGGCAGGTGCGCAGTGCGCTGGATGATCATTATCTACCGTATAGAAATAACGCTCGTGCTATGATGGATGAATTCAATGATCATAATATTTTCAAGCTTCGTGATCTTTCATATAAACCAAAATTCTTGGTTATGGGGCATACCCATTTTTTTGATGAATGTAGAGCCAGTAAGGATTGTACATACATTAATCTCTCTTCATGGCTGGATACCATTTACATCGATAAAAAGGGCAAGCTTGCAGATGTTATGAAAAACTGTCCATTTCTCGTATTTGAAAAGAGAGGAAGAGCAATCAAGCAGACTATGTATGATGCAAGTAAAAATAAACCATTGGAAAAACCTCTGGACTGGGAATTGCTGAAGAAAAATAGAAAAAAATATGGCATCCCCACAACAGATCATCCGTTTGAAGAATAATAAAATAGAGAAAGACATGGGGGTCGCATCTTAATTATTAACTATTGGTAATGACGTTTCATTAAAATAGCTCATACCGGCTTATATGACTTTTTTTGATATATAAGCTGGATTGGCAAATATCCTTAACAATATTTTATTAACTCTGATTTAGTTGTCAAAAAGTGACAATTTCCATATTTCACTTAGGTCAACTAATACATGTTTGTTGTCAAAGATAATCAGGGGGCAAAGATGAAGTTAGTTGAAAGATTGAAGAACAATCATTTGGCTGTCGCTGTCTCATTAGTGGTAGCAGTTAGTGGTACAACCTGGACTGTATTCAATGAACTGCTACACAAACCGGACAGACTTGTGATTGAAGAAAGAGATCGCAAAATAGAAGACCTTCGAAGACAAATTGAAGATCTAAGACAACAATCGTCGCAGAGAAAAGACTTGCAACCCAGCTCAACG
Source organism: Desulfobacterales bacterium (assembly GCA_035529735.1). GTDB lineage: Bacteria > Desulfobacterota > Desulfobacteria > Desulfobacterales > UBA11574 > JAAXQD01. The sequence goes on from DATKWE010000102.1 coordinate 5,215, forward strand.
GAGTCTGACAGGTCTCAGGTTAAGCAGCAGAAGAATAAGAGCGAAGAAGCCACGGGAAAGATCTTCAGGCCGGTCCAAGACTCTCAAGTGAAATTCCCCTTTCGTTACGAAGTTGAGATCAACCATCCTCATAATGGTCTGTATTACTACTTATCTATAGAGGTAGAAGGTAGGCAGTGGCCTGAAGCTCGAATTTTGACTCTACCTCATGGAGGGCGTATCGAAGGAGAAATAGCCTATCGGCGTAGCGCATTTTCGAGCCCAGGGGGGTACACAATCTTTTTGATGTTATTCGAGGTGGACGAGTCAGAGCACAAGAAAATTGAGCAGTGGCTCCAAGGTCCGGATGCAGGCGGTCTGAACGTCAACGGCAGACTTATGTCGAGGCGGACGATATCAGCTTATTTTAGGTCATTTTAAACAGGGCACCGAACAATTCCCTCAAGCTGACAGGCGAACAAAAGACATGGGGGTCGCATCTTAATTATTAACTATTGACGTTGTCGTTTCCTTAAATAGCTTAACAGGAGCTTATACGATTTTTCCAAAAGGACCTTATTTCTGGTAGCAGACAAAGAAATGCTGTTCGGGTGGCACGGCCTTTAAAAATAGAATATTCGGGTGCTTTTTATCTTTGTTTTTGCGATGCAGGAAATAATCTTGAAGTTGCACTTCGGTGAGTTGATCGGGAGTTTTGTTGTAAAAATCGACGAGAATACGAACGGATCTTGTATAGCATTGCTGAGTACCCGCGCTCATTCCGGCCCCGCAAAGCGGGATCTACGCTTCACTCCGACAAGCTTGCAGGGCTCTCATGGATTGATCGTAGTAATTCTTCATCATAACCTCTCTCCTTTCTTTTGAAGGGTTTATTGGATGGGGATCCAATAGGGATATGACAGAGAATTAATAGCTTTTGCAACCTGCCGCGGATGGGCTTTATTGGAGGGAATTGATGGAAGTTTTATCTGCCGCGTAGCGGCTTACTTGAACCCTTAATTTTAGGGTGCACATAAGGTGCATTTACCCTTAACGATTTATTATGATTTGTTATGATTCATTAAACGCAAACCTTTAACTATAGCATTCCCCATTGATTTTGTTGTGTACAATATCAATCCACCGGATGGGCCGTTAAAAACACCGCCTTGGAAAGGGCATCAAAAAATTGCTGATAGGACTCGGGTTCTCCACCGCTGTGATGTTGTATTGGGCATTGGCCCGGACCAGCAGCAAAGACAAACGAATGGTTCTCATAATATCCTCCTATTCTCTGTTCAGGTTTTTTCCGAAGATGCCAATCGTATCGAACATGTGTTTTTTACGCCAAAGCCGCGAGAAATATCGGCGCCCCAACAGCCGATTTTATTGACTTCGATAGACGTCCACCGGTCCTTGTTTCTGGCCGCAAGCATCCGGTCATGTAAGCGTCGAGCCCTCAGACAGAACGCTTCCAGTTTTGCGTTGATGACCTGGGGAAACGGCGATCCGTCGCTTTCGATGGCCAGAAAAGGCAGGTCGTCGACATCGTTCAGCGTTGAACGAAGCCGGTCATTGCCTGGATCTGTTGCAAGCTTTCCGTCACGATTCATGGCCTCATTCAGGATAGCTTCTGACACACGGTTGGGCATACACCCAAAAGGACCGATGGCGATGACCCCGCAGGTGTGCGACACGATCTCGGTCAAAGAACTTCCCACCGTAAGAATGGCTTCGCCGGTCAGGTGTGTGGATACATAAGGCGAGGCGTTGTTCACGATGGATGGAATATTCATCGGCACTGAATCCACCAGACCGGTGCCGGCCAGTATCGATTGGATACGTTTTTGGTATCGGGCCATGTAGTGTTTTTTGATAATGAACCTCAGCTTCTCCATCTTTGACATGGTGTTGTTCACAAGCCCCTTGTCCACCAGATAGTCGGAATAGAGTATCCACTCGGCAATCGGCGAACATCGGGTGGCAAACCCTTTTTCCGATAGTCGTTCCGTCAAATACTGGCGGGACAACGCATCCCGGCGGACGAAAATCTCTCCAAGCAGTGAGATGACAGGCACCGTTTCGGGGGGACGCTTCATGGGGATCCGGCGGATGCGTCGGGCCGTCTTTTCAAGTTGTGTTTCAAGCCGGGAGAAATCCCCTATTTCGAGTTCGTCGATGATCGAGTTCCACGCATCATCGAATATTTTGACCCCTGTTTCGGTATCCACGGCATTGGCCAGGATCATGGATCGGATGTCCTCCATGATGTCGGATACGATAACCCCCCACCATGCTTTTAGATGAAAATCGTTTCCCATGCCGGCATAGGAATTCTCGGATGTCAGCGAAAAGAGTGCCACGTTCGGTATCTCTTTTTTTCGAATCAGATCTTCCATGAAGATCCGGTACTGGCCGAACCGGCAGGGACCTGAGCCGGTGGCCATAAAGTAAACCAGGATCTCGCTGTCCTTTTTTTCGTTGTAAATAAAGTTGAGCAGCGTTCCCGTGGTGAGGATCAACGGCAGGCATTCCTTGCACAATGTATTTGCCCGGCCCAGTTTCAGCACCGCTTCGTCAGACGGAGGATGCGCGATTGTGTTGATGCCGGATCCGCGAAATACCGCTGCCAGGGATTCTGTGGCAAGTCGCCCCATGGACGGGACCAGAAGTTTCACCCGTGAATCGGTCATGGGCAGCGCCTCGCCCGAACCGGTGATCACCTTTGGAATGCCGTTGTCGAAGGTGGTCCGGGCGGGAATGAACGTCCGCTTTGTTTTGGCGACCCTTTTCTCGGCGAACAGTTTCCGATACGCGGAAACGATGTCCAGAAACGCCTCGATCCGGGTTTCCAAACCCGCATCGGCGGTGTGATTGTCCAGTTCTAACGTCAAAGAGGGCTTACGCCCCATGATATCCCTGAAGTATCCGATAATAAACGAATCCGGACCGCAGGAAAAGTTGGTGATAAACGTGCCGAACAGCTGGGGATGCTGTTCAACGAACCGGGCTGCCTGGAGAATGCGCTGACCCATACCCCAGTACATATGCCGTTTGGTTTTCCCATTATCGAACAGGAAAAAATCAAAGGGGATGACCCGAACGCCCCTTGATGCAAGTTTGTGAGGAATGCCCATGTGTGCTTCTTCAACAAACCCGTTGTACGAACGGCCGAAAATCACCACGGCGCTCTGGTCCGGGTCGGCTTCCAGTTCTTCTAAAGTCTTTTTCCCAATCGCCCGCATCTCCGCCATGCAGGCCGTCTGCTGATTCCGGGCGGTTTCAAACGCTAAAGCGGCTGTTTTGCGTTTCAAACCCATTTGAACGGCAATGTCCACCAGCGGCTCCCGGGCCGCCGCCAGCCCGTCGGTCAGGTCGAGAAGCGGCGTCAACACCCGGGTTCCTTGTGCTTTGAGCTTGCGGAGTTTTTCGCGAAATGTGGACTGGAGATAGAACGTCTCTCCCTGGACAAACGGACAAACCTGGGAACTGGAGTTCCCGTCCAAAACAGGCACCGCCTTGAAATGGGGCAAAAAAATGTACTCCGGAGGGTTTTTCATTTCAAGAAGAGAATGAAAATAACCGTGGGCCAGTTCCCCTGGATAGCAAAACGCGGCGTTTCTCTGGTCGATCCCTTCCCGGGTATAGGCGTCGGGCACAACCGGATCCAACCCAAGTTCCGTAAAGAACCTTGAATACAGCGGATAGTAGGTGTTCACCATAAAGCTCCGGTTGATGCCGATCCGCTTTATAGATCGCTTTTTGATTCCATCCGACGGGGACACGGGCCCGGCACCATACGTTTCGAAGATCAGCTGCTGCCGCACCCGGACCAAATCCAATTTCTGAACGTCGTATCGTATCTTCTGCCGCAAGTTGTAGTACCGGTTGCAGGCACCCCCGAACGGGTACCGGGTCCCCTCCAGCTCTATCATGGCGATTTCACACCGGCGGTCGCACTTTTCTACGCCCCCTTTGCAAACAAACGGCTTCCCGTAGGTTACCTCTCGACGGGCCAGCGCCGCCAGGTCAAAGCGCTTCTTCTTCAACAATCCTTTTTCGATTCTTTGTTTGACTTCCAGAGCCACACCATAGGCACCCGTGAGTCCCGGCTCCGGAGGAACGATGATCGGCTTGCCCACCAGGGATGCCATGGCAAAGGGAATCGCCCGATTGTAGCAGACCCCGCCCTGCATGAACACCTTGTCCCCCACCGGCCGGTTGCCTTTGACCCGGTTCGAATAGTTCATACAGATGGAATAGACCAGGCCGGCAACGATATCCTCGTGTTCACTCCCTTCGTGAATGGCGTTCTTGATGTCAGAGGTGATGAATGCAGCACACTGGTCATTGAAGTTGGGGGGATGTTTTCCCTTGAAGGCCACATCCGCGATATCCGTCATTGCCAGACCCAGGGTTTCATGGGCCGATTCCTCCAAAAACGACCCGGTGCCCGCCGAACAGGCTTCGTTCATGGCATAGTCCGATGCCACCCCGTTGGTGATATAGGTGTATTTGGCGTCCTGTCCGCCGATCTCAAAGATGGTGTCCACCTGGGGATCGAAAAACACGGCCGCCGTCGCATGGGCGATGATCTCGTTGATAACGCTGTCCGTGAGGGCATGCAGACCGGCGATCTGCCGGCCGGATCCGCACACCCCCAAACCGTCTATGGTTATTTCAGAAGGGTCGACCGTTTGCTTGACCTGGTCAAGGAGGGCACGGTAACACTGCCGGGAAGCGCCCACCGGATCCCCGCTGGTGAGCAGATAAACGCTCGCCAGCATTGCGTTGTCCCCTGTTCGCACCAGCACCGCCTTGGTGGTGGTTGAACCCACATCGAGGCCCAAAATACAGGTGTCGCCGGATCGGATCTCCCCCTTTTCCAGGGTCTTGAACGTCACCATGTCTTTGAAATCCTGCAGCGGCGGGAGCCGGTCAAACGAACCCGCTTTGCGCTTCAGCAAATCGGACATTCCGGAAAATTCGGCGGTATCGTTCTCCAGTCCCCAGAGCGCGGCACCCAATGCTTCAAAATAGGGCGCCTCCGGCGGAACGATCAGCCCGGGAATCTCTTTGCGCAAATATTCCACCATCATGCGGTTCCGGGCCACTCCGCCGGTGAGCATAATGTTCTTTCTTTCGACCTTTTTTAAAAGCTCCAGGATCTTGCCGGCCATCATCCTGCAGAGCCCGGCCGTGACCTTTGCTTTGGGAATCCCTTTATTGGTGGCGTGGGTACAGTCGGATTTGCAAAAAACCGAGCAGCGCCCGGAGACATGATGCGGCGCTGTGGTCGCGGCCCATTGGGCGGCCTCTTCCAAAGACACGTCCATTCTCCGCAGCTGTTGAAGGAAGAATTCACCGGTTCCCGAAGCGCACTTGTTCCCGGTCAATACATTGGAGATCTGCCCCAATCGGTTGAGCACATATACCATAAAGGTTTCACCTCCGGCCGAAACAACCGCCGGACACGAGACCCCCGGAGGCTTCACAAATCGATAGGCATATTCCACCGCTTCGGGTTCGGGGATGGAGGTGAGATTGACAAACGCCCGGAACTTCCGGCCGGTGGCCACAATCCGGTCGAATGCCTTCAGGTCGAAACCGTTGACGGCGGACAGCAGGGTCCGCTTGGGATCGCCTTCGTGGGGGTGGCGTGAATATTTTACGACCCGGGGGGGACCCATAACCCTTGTGGGGTTCCCCGTATCCTCGATCGGATCGCAATCCAGATGAACCAGGGATATGGTGGAGGCCCCAAGGCACAGACCCAGC
>DATKWE010000103.1:0-12296 GCA_035529735.1 Desulfobacterales bacterium
ATTGGAAATTATCAATTGTTCAATCTTGGATCTTGTCCGGTTTCGGTGTATCCGCCTTGGGTTAAATTATTTGTCAATATACCCTTCGATCATAATATCGTCACCGAATCGTCTGACATGAATATCCTTAACCGGAATACAGCGATCCATTACATCCGCTCCCGGTCCTTTACATATGGGAATGCCGTCATCTCCTCCCAAAATTTTAGGTGCGAAGAAAAATATAATTTTTTCAACGATGCCTGCGGATAGAGCTGATGCAATAACCCGGCTGCCGCCTTCGATAAGGAGGCTGGTTATCCCCAAGGACCCCAAGCGATCCATGAGGCGGTCAAGATCGATCATCCCATCCTTTAAAGGTGATTCGATAATTTTGGCACCTGTCTTTTCTATTCGGGCCTTTTTATCACTTGAAGCCGAATGCCCGGTGACCAGTATCGTATCAGAATCCGAATGAAGCCGCAAGAGTTTAGCCGCTTCAGAAATTCGAAGATGGGTGTCGAGAATAATTCTTGTGGGATCCAGACTTTTGAAATCTTTTGGACGATTTGCCAGCCGGGTGGTCAGACTGGGATTGTCTTTCTCTACAGTATTGATGCCCACCATAATGGCATCGACAGCATGACGAAGGCGGTGAACAAACTCCCTGGCCGCTTCACCGGTAACCCACTTGGAATCACCGCTTTTTGTTGCGATGCGTCCGTCTAACGTCGCTGCGCATTTAATGATCGTAAAGGGTCTTTTTGTTCGGGTGTATTTTATAAAAAATTCATTCAGTCTTTTTGCGTGGTCTTCACAAATGCCCACCGTGATTTTGATGCCGCGATTTTTTAAATATTCTAAGCCGCCGCCTTTCACGTCGGGATTTGGGTCTTTCATGGCGGCAACGACATGCCGAATCCCGGCACCTATTATCTTTTCGGTGCAGGGGGGCGTACGCCCCGTATGATTACAAGGCTCCAGCGTGACATAAAGGGTTGCATCTCGTGCCAAACTTCCAGCATTGCCGATGGCATCGACTTCGGCATGAGCTTCCCCTGCGGCCCTGTGATATCCCTTTCCGACAACTTCGCCGTCTTTAACAATTACGGCACCGACCATGGGGTTTGGCGAAGTAAACCCCTCGCCCTTTTTGGCAAGGTCGAGTGCCATCTGCATAAAACGCTTGTGGTCTATTAATGTCAAAATGCTATGGTTGATCTAAACTCGGATGAGTTCGACGTTTTTCCAACTCATCATGTTTAATGCCTGCTCAAAAGATGTTTTAATTCAGAAACAAAATCGTTTACATCCTTGAATTCCCTGTATACTGAAGCAAACCTTACATATGCGACATCATCTATATCATGAAGTTTTACCATGATCTTTTCACCGATTTTGTGGGAAGGTATCTCCTTTTCACCGGTTTCCCTGAGATCACGTTCCAGTTCATCGAGGAATTCATCGATAACATTAACACTTATATCCCGTTTCTGACATGCCTTTTGGAGGCCCGAACGGACCTTCTCACGGGAAAAGACTTCACGACGCCCATCTTTTTTAACAATCATGACAGGGATATCTTCAATATGTTCGTAAGTGGTAAATCGTCTGCTACATAAAATGCATTCCCTGCGTCTCCGGATGACATTCCCATCTTTGCTCAATCTAGAGTCGATCACTTTGTTGTCAATTTCTCCGCAAAATGGACACTTCATGAATCCCTCCCTGGCTCTATCTCGGATTATTGATGGTTAATTCGGACGGGCCGACATCAATCTTTATGACGTCAACACCCGCTTCCTTCAACATTTCTTCGGACATGGAGTCTGCGTATCCAGACGCGTAAAAAATGCTACTTATTCCTGCGTTGATAATCATCTTGGCACATATGGAACACGGCAGGTTGGTACAGAAAAGTGATGCACCCTTTATGGAAACACCATGATAAGCGGCCTGAATGATCGCATTCTGTTCGGCATGTATCCCTCGACAAAGCTCATGATTTTCACCCGAGGCGATATTCAGTTTCTCCCGGAGGCATCCTGTTTCAAGGCAGTGTTTAATGCCGGTGGGCGCACCGTTGTAACCGGTGGACAAGATTCTTTTGTCCTTTACGATGAGGGCGCCAACCGATCGCCGGAGGCATGTGGAACGCCGGGACACCAAAGACGTGATGTCCATAAAATAGGCTTCCCATGAAGGGCGGCGGCTTTCCTCTGTCACTTTTATTCCACCTCGTTGTGCCAGTTTCGATACAGCGGAAACGCTTGGCAAAGCTCAAACACTTTTTTCTGGGTCGTTGCAATAATTTTATCATCCGTGTAATTTTGGAGCACATGGACAATAAGTTCTCCAATTGCTTTCATTTCCGACGCTTCCATGCCCCTGGTGGTAATTGAGGGCGTCCCGATACGGATACCACTGGTCACCGCAGGGCTGAGCGTCTCAAAGGGTATGGAATTTTTGTTCACGGTAATTCCGGCACGGCCCAGAGCGTCTTCAGCATCTTTCCCGGTTATTTTCAGATTTCTCAAATCGACGATCATCATATGGTTATCGGTTCCGTTGGAAACCAGTTTTAAACCGCTACCCATCAGATGGCCGGCGAGAACATTTGCATTTTTCACGATATCTTTCTGATATGTCTTGAATGATTCGCTCAGGGCTTCTTTGAAAGCAACCGCTTTGGCCGCAATAACATGCATGAGCGGTCCGCCTTGAATGCCAGGGAATATTTCCTTATTCAGTCGGGTGCTGTAATCGGTTCGAGCCAGAATCAGGCCGCCGCGCGGCCCTCTTAACGTTTTGTGCGTTGTTGAAGTTATCACATCGGCAAACGGTACGGGAGAGGGATGAAGTCCGGCGGCCACAAGACCGGCGATATGGGCCATATCCACCATTAAATACGCATTTACCGATGCCGCGATTTGTGCGAACGCTTCGAAATCTATAATACGCGGGTAGGCACTGGCACCGGCAACGATCAATTTCGGCCGATGCTTTTTTGCCAATCGTGCCAGTTCTTCATAGTCGATGGTACCGGTATCTGCAGTTACGCCATAGTGAATAAAATTATAGAGCTTTCCTGAAAAACTGGCCGAGCTGCCATGGGTCAGGTGTCCCCCATGGGACAAATTCATTCCCAGGACGGTATCTCCCGGATCTAACAGGGCAAAATATACGGCCATATTGGCTTGGGAACCCGAGTGCGGCTGAACATTCGCATAGGGAGCTTTAAATAGTTTTTTTGCGCGACTTACTGCCAGTTTTTCAGCAACATCGACATATTCGCACCCGCCGTAATACCGTTTATCCGGATAGCCTTCGGCATATTTATTGGTCAGGACACTTGCCTGGGCGGCCATGACTGCAGGACTTGCAATATTTTCCGATGCAATAAGCTCCAACGTGTTGGTCTGCCGGTCGATTTCCATGGCGATTGCACGGGCAATCTCAGGATCAACTTTTTCGATGAGTCTAAGGTCCAAATATTTTTTCCTTGTTTGGTTTTAAGCGCAAAACTGTAACGATGGTTTCTCCGGTTAGCCGGCTGACGGTTTAACCGCTAACGGGTCAATCGGTACAGCCGTGCTCCGCATCCATATCTATGCGATCGAATTTTTCCAGTCGGCGAAGGTGCCGTCCACCGTCGAAGGGTGTCTCCAACCAGGCTTTAACAATCTCCAGAGCGAGCATGTCTCCGATAACGCGAGCTCCCAAGACCAATATATTGGAATCGTTGTGTCGTCTGCTCATGATGGCGGAAAAAAGATCAGAACACAGCGCCGCCCTGACTCGAGAAAATTTATTGGCAACCATGGACATGCCAATCCCTGTGCCGCACAACAAGATCCCACGGGAAAATTTACCCGAAGAAACCATTGATGCGACTTTGATACCATAATCCGGATAGTCCACCGAATTTTCACTGTAGCATCCCACATCCTCAACATCGATGGACCTTTCGATGAGGAATACTTTGATTTTTTCTTTCAAATCATATGCAGCATGATCGCTGCCGATAACAACGGGTGCTGTAATTCCGGACATGATATCACCCTGTATATTGGAACTGAAGGAACAGTTGCGTGCTTTGAAGGGATAATATTTTCAAGAACCCCAAAAATGCTCACCGGTCGCGTAAAAAAGTCTTTTTAGGAAACAAGCAAAACTATTCGGTTTCAATTACAGTGCGGCCCTTATACGTGCCGCAACCGGGGCATGCATGGTGTGGAAGCCTGGCATCGCCGCACTGGGGACAACTGGTCAGATTAGGGCCTGCAATCTTTTGATGCGTCCGCCGCTTATCCCGCTTTGATTTTGATGTTTTTCTTTTTGGAACTGCCATAAGTAATCACCTAACTAATTGTTTTTGTTAATATATATATTTATCCGCTAACCTTTACAAGGTTGAAGTTTAACTAATTGAAATAATAAGCATTGTCAAGATTTTTAATGCATATTTATTATGATTTCCAATACCCCGTTCCCTTGCGGGGGGGAGCTTCATTATATGTTAATTCTGCATAAGCCTGAAAGCAAGGCCGGAAAGACGTTTTTTGGGCGTATCATTTTTGAGCGCAATTGCCAGGGCTTTTTTTGTGCCGATTAGAATTACCAGTTTTTTACCCCGTGTAATGGCGGTGTATAAAAGGTTTCTCTGGAGAAGAACAAAATGCTGGGTCATTATCGGTAATATGACGGCCGGATATTCGGATCCCTGTGATTTATGAACAGATATGGCATATGCCAGGGATATGTCATCCATCTCCGTAAAATCGTAACTTACCGTCCTTCCGTAGAAGTCCACCGAAAAGACATTTTCTTTTACGTCAACAGTGCGTATGATCCCGATATCTCCGTTAAAAACTTCTTTTTGATAGTTGTTTTTAAGGTGCATGACCTTGTCTCCGATTTTGAATGTACTGCCTCTGGTTTCGATAATCACCGGATTTGGGTTCAATACCTCCTGCAAAACCTGATTAAGATGGGTCGTTCCGATGACGCCTTTATGCATGGGTGTTAGAATCTGAACTTCGTGCACCGGATCAAAATTAAACCGTTCTGGAATTGTTTTGTTGCACAATTCAAGAATCGTGGTGACAACCGTGTTCGGATCATCCTGTTCTATAAAATAAAACTCAGAAAGGTCTTCGGTATGGTCCAGCGGCTTGAAGACCGGGAATTCACCCTGGCGAATTTTGTGAGCGTTAAACACAATGGGACTTTTATGCGCCTGCCTGAAAATTTTCTTGAGATAAAATATAGGTGTCCGGGCTGATTTTATCATGTCGGAAAGAACGTTGCCAGGACCTATTGACGGAAGCTGGAAAACGTCACCGACCAATATCAGAACAGCGGTCATGGGGACCGCATTGATCAGATGAAACATCAAAAGGGTATCCACCATGGAAGCTTCATCAATAATTACTGCATCCGCGTCCAAAGGGTTATCCCGGTTTTTATCGAACAGGCCGTCTTTAAAATTAACGCCCAATAATCTGTGAATGGTTTTTGCATCCCTTCGGGTAACCTCGGACAGCCGTCTGGCTGCGCGACCGGTTGGCGCCGCAAGAAGAACCCGTTTCCCGAGGGCTTCAAAAATGGCATTGACAGATCTAATCAGGGTTGTTTTGCCGGTTCCAGGTCCGCCGGTAATAATAACCGCGCGATGGGAGAGAATTTTTTCAAGGACGTCAATTTGTTCCTGGGAAAGTGCTATGGCCAATTTCTTTTGAACTTCTTTTGAAATGCGTTCCGCATCTATTGAGGGCGGTATTACCGGGACAGACAGCAGGGCTTTTATCCGATTGGATATACCGGTTTCCGCCTGATGAATTTCTTTCAAGTAAACGATTCTGTTTTCAGAAGTATCCGGTGCATTTTCAATCACCAGTTCTCCGCCATCAGATAATTTCTCGATGGAATATCGGGTGATATCGGCTTCAAACGAAAAAAGGTCTGCACACTGCGCAACCAATTGATTTTCATAAACAAAGACGTGACCTTCATTGATGAATTGCTGAATCACATGGATGATGCAAGCCCTCACACGCTGGGTGTCATCCCTTGAGACACCCATCTTGAGCGCGATTTTGTCCGCAAAATAAAAACCGATTCCGGGAACATCGGTGGCCAGGCGATAAGGATCATTTCGGATAATATTAACCGCATCCGCACCATACGTTTTAAGTATTTTTGCACAATAAGCGGTTTTGACCCCCGAATTTTGTAATAACTGCATGACGCCTCTTGCCGCATGATTGTTTTTCCAGGCGTCACCGATTAACGTTGCTTTTGCTTGTCCGACGCCGTCGACTTCCACGAGTCTTTCAGGGCTTTTTTCTATGATTTCAAAAGTCTTGGCTCCAAAATGGCGGATCATTCTATGGGCCGTTGAAGGTCCGATCCCTTTGACAATACCGGATGCCAAATATTTTTTGATACCGCTGATGGTCGCCGGCAACGTCTCTTCATATGACTCAATTTTGAACTGCTGGCCATATTTAGGATGGGTTTCCCAGGTTCCTTCGATTTTAAGGAACTGTCCCGGTTTGACGGCCGGCATTGACCCCACGATGGTCACCATATTGTGGGTCTTGCTCGTTTTTAATTTTGCGATGGTATAATGGGTTTCAGGATTAGAATAGGTGATTCTTTCCAGCTCACCTTCAAGGGTGGTTTTGGGAAGGGGCCTGTTCATGATCGATGCAGGTGGCCCGGATGGCCCGGCGAATTGTAACGGGTGATTATCCAGTGAACGGCGTTGAAAAGATCCTGGGCCACATGGTCGATATGAATCGCTTTTTCTTTTAATATTTTTTCAGCCTGGATTCCATTACCGGTTTTGACCAGAAGCGCGTACCTGCAACCGGCATTTCGGGCACATTCAATATCTTTTGCACTATCCCCAACCATGACAGCGGTTGCAAGGTCGATCCGGTATTTCTTTTTTGCCTGATAAATCAATCCCGGCTTTGGTTTCCGGCAATCGCACCGGTCTTCCGGTGTATGGGGGCAAAAGAATATATCTGTTATTTCACCCCCGCTGGATTGAACGCGGGTCTTCATCCGGGTATGAATATGGTCGAGTCCCTCTCTGGATACCATTTTACGATTGATAACCGACTGGTTGGTGATGACAATGGTGGTAAACCCATTCTGTTTGAGTTGCTTAAAAGCTTCTAAACTTTTAGGCAGAAACTCAAATTCAGACCAGTGCTTTATGTAATCCGCCGAATCCCGGTTAATCACGCCGTCACGGTCCAGAAAGGCGACTTTTTGCAGTATGTGTTCTCGATTCGTCAATTATCTTCCGCAATTGCAAATGCATTCTCATATCCGTTTTGGATCATGAATTCTTCATTCCTGTTTGCTTCTTCCAGGCTCGAATATCTGCCTGCCCTGACCCGGTAAAAGGTATTCTTCCCATCGAAATAGGCTGTGATGTGGACGTTTTCGTAGGATCGAGCAAGCTTTTTCCGGAGTCTTTCAGCGTTCGTCCACTCGCTGAAGGCCCCGATCTGAATGGTAAAATTTCCCTGATAATAATTTGACGGCGTATAGGATTGACCGGTGCTTTTGGATATGTCCGTCCGATTGGGTGTGCCGAGTGCTATAATTTCAACGTCCGCTGTACCGGGTCCGACAACGCCGAGTTTTTTTGCCGCCGTATAAGAAAGGTCGATGATCCGACCGCGGACAAAAGGCCCCCGGTCGTTAATTCTGACTTCGATTTTTCTGCTGTTCTCCAAATTACTTACGCTGACATACGTGCCGAGGGGGAGGGTTTTGTGGGCGGCTGTCATGGCATACATATTATAGGTTTCGCCGTTAGCTGTCTTTTTCCCGTGAAAGTCCCTACCGTACCAAGATGCTCGGCCGCGCTGGTTGAAATCTTGTGCATGCGCCAGCGGCTGATACCAGTTTTTTCCAATTTTATAGGGTTTCGGTTGCCCGGGAGGGGTCGGCGGAGGCTCGACTGCTGCACATCCGTAAACAAGAAAAATTAAAAGACCGCAAAAAGCAAGACGTCTATGAATTGCAGGGCAATGTCTTTTTTTAAATAGAATGGACATCACTATTTTTCAAATGCGATTTTCAAAACATCCTGCATCCTTTCCACGGGATAGAAGCGGATTTTTTTCTGAATCTCTTTGGGTATGTCTTCCAGATCTTTTTCATTCCACTTGGGTATGATAATCGCCTTTATGCCCGCACGATGGGCTGCCAGCACCTTTTCCTTGATGCCGCCGACCGGGAGAACCTGGCCTCTTAATGTTATTTCACCGGTCATGGCAAGATCTTTGTTGATGGTTTTATGGGTCAGTAACGATGTCAGTGCCGTCAGCATGGTGACACCGGCTGAAGGACCGTCTTTGGGAATAGCGCCAGCCGGGACGTGAATATGAATATCGTGTTTTTCGAAATAATCATCAGGAATGCCAATGGTCTTGGCATTCGATCGAATAAAACTCAATGCCGCGGTTGCGGATTCTTTCATGATATCTCCAAGCTGGCCCGTCAGGGTAAGGCCTTTACTACCCCTCATGGAGGTTGCTTCAATAAAGAGGAGTTCGCCGCCGGCCTGTGTCCAGGCAAGCCCCGTTGCCACTCCGGGAATTGAAGTCCTGGCTTTTGCTTCCGAAATCAATCGAACGGGCCCGAGGTACTCGGAAATATTTTCAACCTTGATTGTAACGGACGCGACTTTTTCTTCAGCGATACTGGCAGCAACCCCACGGCAGATCGATGCGATTTCACGTTCGAGATTTCTCAAGCCGGCTTCGCGAGTATACCCCGATATAATGTGTTTTACAGCGCCTTTTGTAAAAGACAACTGTTTGGTCTTAAGGCCATGGGCTTCACGTTGGCGGGGGATAAGATAGCGATTTGCGATTCTGATTTTTTCGTCAAGTGTATAGCCGAGAAGCTTCAGAACCTCCATTCTGTCCAGCAGTGCAGGCGGGATGGTATCAAGAATATTGGCGGTGGTTATGAACATCACTTTTGACAGGTCAAAAGGCACGTCCAGATAATGATCTGAAAAAGAAAAGTTCTGTTCAGGATCGAGAACTTCCAGAAGCGCAGACGACGGATCACCTCGGAAATCGCTTCCAACCTTATCGATTTCGTCGAGCATAAATACGGGGTTGTTCGATCCGGATCGTCGTATCCCCTGAATAATGCGGCCGGGAAGCGCGCCAACATACGTGCGTCGATGTCCCCTTATTTCAGCCTCATCCCTGACGCCGCCGAGTGAAATTCGGAAAAACCGGCGGCCTAAAGCCTGGGCGATGGAGCGGCCCAGAGATGTTTTACCCGTACCGGGAGGACCGGCAAAGCACAGAATGGGCCCTTTTGACTCCGGTTTTAACTTGCGTACCGCCAGATATTCCAGAATTCGCTTTTTGGCTTTGTCCAGCCCAAAGTGGTCTTTATCTAAAATTATTCTGGCCTTTTTGATGTCAAGGTTGTCTTCTGTACTTTCATGCCAGGGAAGTATGGTCAGCCAGTCCAGGTAGGTTGATGCCACGGTATATTCCGCTGAAGACGGATGCATGCGGGAAAGGCGGTTCAGTTCCCGTTCAGCCTCCTTGCGGGCTTCCTCCGGAAGGTTTTTTTCCTCGATTTTTGCCCGGTAATCTTCAACTTCCACAGCGGCTTCATCTTTTTCACCCAGTTCTTCTTTAATGGCTTTGAGCTGCTCGCGAAGATAGTATTCCCGCTGCCGTTTATCCATGTCCCCTTTGACCTGGGATTGAATTTTGTTTCCCAGTTCGAGGATTTCCAATTGATGGTTAACCAGCCGAGTCACTTCTTTCAACCGTTTTTTTGTGTCAAAAATTTCCAGAACCTTTTGTTTTTCTTCAAGGCTGGAGTTGATGGTGGAGGCAATCATATCTGCCAAAATGCCGGGCTCTCGTATGGATCTTGCCATCACCACGATTTCCTGGGGCAACCCGGGAGAAAGTTCGGCAATTCTGGTGAACTGGCCGATCAGGTTGGACATCAGGGCCTCGATTTCTTTGTCTTTTGTATTGTCTTCTTTAATATGTTCGACGCTGGCTCGAAGATACGGCTTTTCTTGCACATATTCTTTGACCTTGAATCTTCCCAAACCCTGGGCCAGCAATTGCAATTTGTTATCTTCTGTTTTTGCCATTTTAAGGATCAATGCGCTGGTGCCTACGGTGTTCAGATCATCCTGGGCATGAACGTTATCCTTGGAGGGCTTTTTTACTACAATCAGTCCTATGAGTCGATTCTGGGACATGGTTTCGTCGACCAGTTTAATCGATTCCGGCTGCATAACAACAAGAGGCAAAACCATTTTGGGGAAAAGAGCCGCGTCAAACAATGGAAGGATCGGAAGAACTTCCGGAATTTTTTCCGCGTTGAGTTCAGGTGATGGCTGCTGTTCTGTCATGTGAACCTCCAAATCGTTTCATACAAACGAATTCTGATTTTATTTCACAAGCTATCGTTCTGTAATTGGGACCTTGAAAGTCTTATCAAGAGAAAGCTTGGCAAGTCGAACCTGTAGAAATCCGTTCGAATATGAGGCAGAAACAACTTCAGGGTCAATGGGCGCAGGAAGATAGAGTATGCGCTCAAATTTACCATACTGTATTTCCGCCAGACGGTATGTTGCATTTTCTATGCGTGTTAACGGGACACGGTTTCCTTGAATTTTAACGGCTTTACTGCTGATTTCCAGCTCCAGGTCATCTTTTGTAACTCCGGCAATTTCACCCATGATAATGATCTCGTCCGGGGTTTCATAAATATCCATTTGAGGCTTCCACGTCCGCTCGGCAATCGTAAACATGGGGTTTATCGATCTAAAGAGATCCTCAACTGTTTTTTCGAACTTGGAATCGTGATGATCAAAATCGTCAGTGAATCGTATTTTGATATAATCCATTTTAAAGCTCCTGCGCGCTAAGGGTTCGTTCAAAAATAATCACATGCTGATGCGTCGATTCATCCCGCCTGGCGGGGCTTCAGGGAACTTCAATATGTGAATATTAACACCTAAATAAGCGTTTGTAAAGAAAAGTCCTGAATCTTGTCAGCCAATTCCGAAAAGCGCGTATTCTGTTTATAGATAAAAATTGTATTTTGTCTGCAAATGAAATATTAAAAACCCATGAATCGACCTTTTAAAAATTCATTTAAGGTTATCATCGGCTCACAGTACTTTTTATACTTTGGCGTCATGGGCATTTTTTTACCCTATTTTAATTTATACTGCTATCATCTCGATTTTAGCGGGTTTGAAATCGGTACGCTGTCAGCCGTCAGATCCGTCGCATTAATTTTATTCTCACTGGTCTGGGGAATCTTGGCTGACCGTTTTCAGATTAGAAGACCGATATATATTGTATGTAATTTTATCAGTGTCGCAATATGGGGTTTTTACTTCTACACCACCGACTTTTGGCCCATGCTTTTTATCACCGTTTTTTATGGTATATTTTACGCGCCGATCATTTCCTTTCTCGAAGCCTTTACCATGGACGTATTGGGCGCAAAAAAGAAAAGCTACGGGACGATCAGGGGATGGGGCTCCATCGCTTTTATCATTACCGTTATCGTGCTGGGGCGGATTATAGATCTTTATTCCATCAGAATAATTCTCATACTTATTTTCTGCGGGTCTCTGTTACAGGCACTGATTTCCTTTAAGATCCCCGATATTCAGATCAAGAGGCAAACCGCTTTTTCTTCGAAAGTCAAAGTTCTTTTAAAAAGACGTGTGCTGGTGTTTCTGTTCTGTGCCTTTTTAATGCTGGCGAGTCATGGAACATACTACGGTTTTTATTCTATCCATCTTGAGAACCTGGGATATGGAAAGACATTTATCGGAATCTCATGGGCACTGGCATCCATTGCCGAAATTGTCGTGATGATAAAATCGGATATGATCTTCAAACGTTTTTCCATAGATAATGTTCTGGTCTTTTCATTCATGGTGGCGGCATTAAGATGGTTTGGGCTCTTTTTTGCCACATCTCCAGCGTCGATCCTGTTCTTACAAATTTTTCACGCTGTTACATATGGAACGTTTCATGTTGCAAGTATTTTATACATTGATTCATTGACACCCGATGAAACCAAGACCCTGGGGCAGTCGGTGAATAACGCGACAACCTATGGGCTCGGCCTAATGGTTGGACTTTTCATGAGCGGCTATTTTTTTGAAATTTTGGGGACATTTCAAATGTTTATGATCAGCAGTCTTATTGCCCTGACAGGGGGGCTACTGCTGAAAGGCTCCCAGGTGATGGATCGCAGGTGATGGATGAGCT
>DATKWE010000104.1:0-3079 GCA_035529735.1 Desulfobacterales bacterium
CGAAACTTGAGTTTTTGCTAAAATCATGCAAACTCGTGTTAGATTTTTGATAGCGATTTTTCGGGATGTTTGCCGGTAACACCATCGTAAAAAGCTCTGATCGTCTTTATATCAGCTTCAATATCTCCCGTTGGATAGAACACCGGACCAACACCTCCAACCTTTCTCCGATAATCAAGAAAGCCCAGCACAATCGGAATATTTGCGCCATAAGCAATATGATAAAATCCTGTTTTCCACTTCCTGACCCTTTTACGCGTTCCGGCCGGCGAAATCATAAGGATCAGATTATCATTCTCATGAAATTGTTGAATTGACTGTGCAACAACATTGCTCGATTTGGATCGGTCGATGGGTATTCCCCCTATCCATTCAAAAAACGCTTTAAATGGTCTGCGAAATATAGCCTCTTTTCCCATCCAGTATATTTTGGCCCTGAGAACAAACATGATGAATAAAGCGTACGGAAGATCCCAGTTTGATGTATGCGGAGCCCCGATAAAAATAAATTTAGGGATAACCGGGAACCGGCCTTCAATACGCCATCCGGCGATTCTTAAAAAAAACATTGAAAACCAACGTCCAAACGTCTTTAAGACGGGGGTATCAAAAATTGTAAAATTCAACTCTTTTTTCCTTGTGACTGCTTTTTTAATAACACCATTATTCCGCGGGCCATACTTTGTTAAAAGTGGTTTGAGGGAAAAAACAATAGGGACATTCCTCGGGCGGCTCTTGCCCATAGTGGATGTGACCGCACATTCGACACCGCCACGCAGGTTCCATTTTCCCTTCGGCGTCCAATTCCCAAGGATCTTGATCTCTAAATATCGGCAGATCATCAAGAGACGGCATAACCGGTTGATAGGTGTACATGGCATGACCCGAAACAATCATCCGCTGAATTTCACTGGTCCCTTCATATATTCTTAAAAGGCGAATGTCTCGAAGTAGTTTCTCCAGAGGAAACATTTTGGTATAGCCGTACCCCCCGAGTATCTGAAGGGCTTCATTGACAACTTCCAACGCCGTTTCGGTTGCGTAAAACTTTGCGATGGATGCGTTTATTGTCGGATCCAGCCCCTTATCCGCTTCCCATGCCGCCTTCCATACCAATAAACGCGCAGTTTCAACCTTCTGGTACATCTCGGCAATTTTAAACTGAACGGCCTGAAAATCCCCGATCTTGGACCCAAACGCCCTGCGTTTTTTGGCGTAATCGATGGCATACTCCATAGCGCTCCGAGCACCTCCGACGCCAAAGGCTCCCACAACCGGACGTGTCCTGGAAAAGGTTTTCATGGCGAGTAAAAAGCCTTCTCCGGGCGGAGCAAGAACGTTTTCTTTGGGAACTTTCACATTTTTAAAATTAAGACCTACGGTATTTGAACAGCGCTGACCGAGTTTGGGAATTGCCTTGCCTGCCGATACGCCTTCCCAGGACTTTTCCACCAGAAAGGCGCATATCCCTTCATGACCGGATTTCGGATCTACCGTAGCGAATACGGAAATATAATCGGCGACACCACCATTGGTAATCCAGTATTTGGTCCCGTTCAATATGTAATCCTCTCCATCTCTTTTGGCTTCGCACCGAATGCCGGCAACGTCTGATCCCATGACAGGTTCGGATGTGGCAAAACAGATCAGTTTGAATTCTTTTAATAGCTTGGGGAGATATTTCTCTTTGAGCACTTCATTGGTACAAAGGATAACCGGTTCCATGCCAAGGGAATTATCGAAAAGCGAGGTGGCAAGACCCGGACAGGCCGCTGCAATTTCCTCGGTCATGATGACGCCTTCAAGGATCCCGTACTCATTTCCACCATACTTCTTGGGTATGTCATTGTTCATCAGACCTTCATCATATGCCTTTCTTAACACAGACAGCGGAATTTCATCTTTTTGGTCATAATACCATGCAACGGGCAATACTTCTTTTAACGCAAATTCACGTGTTTTTTGTTGAATTTCAAGGTGCTTCGGGGACAAATCAAAATTTAGCATAGGAGCCTCCTCATTCCGGACAATGCGTATTTTCCTGCCATGCGTCCAGCATTAAATTAACCCTTTCGTTACATAAGCAACGGGCAGATATTTATTGAGAAAAATATTATTTATGGGTCGTAAAAGTTTGAACATTCATCAGTTCCATTATCTCTCCGGTCTGCTGATCCGCATCATTTTCGCCGAGCTTGACCAGGCGGGCCAAATAGTTCGGATTAAACATGACCATACTCAGCCAATCCGGACTTGATGTCTCATGGGTGCCGAGTCCGCGGGATAGATGCCGAAACATATAAGGCAATTCCGGCTCATATCCACCTGCCAATTCCCCCAGATCCTCTGAAGGACGCATTGCAAAAAGATAGACCACATTTCGGTCATCATGATGTTCTTCCGGAATCTGTTCGAGCAACTGATTGGTACGCTTGAGCGTTCGAACATCCTGATCCAGAGCGTCCAAGAAAATAGAATTCATTAAAGTGCCTGCTATTTGGGCAGGTGGCGGATATCCAATACATACGGGTGTGTTCGCGTCTTCTATGGATCTTAGATGACGTGTCGAGATTGCAAGAATCCGTTTTGCACCGAGATATATCGCCGGCGAAAGCGGCGCTGATTGCCGGATACCTCCGTCACCGTACCATGCATTCCCAACTCTAACGGCCGGAAAAAGTAGCGGCAGCGAAGCTGAAGACATAATGTGATCGATGGTAATATCGGTGGCTTCACTTCGTCGCCAGGGTCGTTCCCACATTCTAATTTCCTTGCCCATAACCCATGTCACGGCCTGGCCGGTGGCATAGTTGGTTCCGGTGATTGCAAAGGCTTTAAGTCTCCCATGTTGTAAATTTCTACGAATGCCGGCAATCACATTTCCTTGAGGTAAAAGTACCTTTTGCAGCAGTTCTCGAAGCGGTGTCGAATCCAACAGGCTTCTCGCAGAGGATTCTTTGGAAATCCCACCGGAAATTAGACGCCCCCCCCACCTGAAAACATTTCGGATAAGTTTCCAAGTGTCCACACAAAAAACCTGATCAACGGAAAGCTTACGCCATAGTCCTGACAATTCTTC
>DATKWE010000105.1:0-14252 GCA_035529735.1 Desulfobacterales bacterium
TTGACGGAACCCGGGGCTAAGGTTAAACTATCGGCATGTCGGCAAAACTCAATTTTCAGAGAAAGTTTTCAGCATTGCTGGTTTACGGCAGGCCTCCACTTGTTTTTGGTGGAATGCTTTGCGCCTTTGCGGTCATGTGGACCCGCAACCCGATGCTCTACACCTTGGGGGTGATGCTGCTTTTTATTTCAATGTGCTTTGACCTGATCGACGGATGGCTTGCCACCCGTTTTCACCTCCATTCCACATTGGCTCACCTCACCGACCGTGTCATGGACAAGATTGTATATTCGCTCATTTTCCCACTGGTGGCTGTGGGGGCCATGTGGCGACTCCTATTTACCTCGGCCGTCGGCACCAAGGCTGAATTGCTGCACAGCATTTTTGTCCTGATACTTTGCGTAACGGTTCTGATCCGAGACAATTTTGCCAACTTCATGCGTTTTTTTGCCATGCGCACTGGACCGGAACCTGAAATAAAAGAGTTTACGCGGCTCAGAACCATAGTGGCGGCTCCGGTCGGCACGCTGTTGTATGCGCATGCCTTTTTTGTCGCCGGGGGCCCGAATTTGAAAATTTACCTATGGATTTCCTGGCTGGGGAATCTTCCCCTGCGTGTTTTGTTTTTGATCGAGATTATTTTTTTAATTATTAACTTCGGATCTATTGCAGCATACTATCGAAAATACGGAACCTATTGCCTGGAAGAGATTTGTGACGAGGATGAACGCATACGGCGAAACATTTTGTCTTTTTTTCCGAATACATTGACCATCATGAACGCAATGATGGGGTTGCTGGCACTTCTTTTTGCGTATCAGAATCGTTTTCGTGAGGCCTATCTTTGTTTGATTGGCGCTGCCATTTTCGACAAGCTCGACGGAGCCCTGGCACGAAAACTGGGTCTGACAGAGCCCCTGCCCGAACAGGAACGGACACCTCGGATCAGCTTTGGCGGCATTCTTGATGACATTGCCGATGCCGTAAGCTTCTGTATTGTCCCGGCTTGGATATTTTATTTGTCTTTCGCAGATACATCTGATCCCGTGATCCGGCAACTTCCGATTGGATGGGTTGCATTACTCTATGCACTTATGGGGGGCGCCCGGCTGGTTTACTTTACCTTTGACCGCACCCCTGTTCCCGGATTTTTTAAAGGCATGCCGACGCCGGCGGCAGCATTGCTGGTAGCAGCCCCATTGATCATGTTCAACCAGGCCGTTGTAGGATCTTCAGAATGGGCTCGCCACTGGGGTGTTTTCTGTTTCGGTCTAATGATTTTTACAGCGATCTTAATGAATTTTTATCCCATTCGCTATCTGCATCTCGGCCGTTATATGGACAAGCATTTTTGGTTTGGTCGCTTGAATATGATAGTGCTGATTATTTCCATATTTACACCCTATTTGGGATATGTAGCGTTAACGTATATGTTTCTTTATGTCCTTTCACCCCTGGTAACCCGACAGATCCTGTTGAAACAATAATGGACGGCCTGTTGTCAAACTAAAATCTCTTCGCGGGGATACAACCAAAGCCGGGTCCTCTGTGTCCGAATGCTTAACTTTATCCTATGGGATAATTTGAAAGAAGGAGAAGTATCATGGAACATCAGCATGTTCACAAAAGAGAAACTTTCGGTATCGAGCAGCACGGTATTACCAATTCCGGCAATGTGTACCGGAATCTATCCACTCCGGCGCTGTATGAAGAAGTCGTCAGGCGCCGGGAGGGATTCATTTCTCATCTTGGTCCCGTCGTTGTACGCACCGGTCAGCATACCGGAAGGGCGGCCAAGGACAAATTCGTCGTCAAGGAACCGTCGAGCCAGGATAAAATCTGGTGGGGGAAGGTAAATATCCCCTTCGATGAACGGAAATTCGAACTGCTGCACCAGCGCATGTGTGCGTATTTACAGGGCAGGGATATTTATATCCAGGACTGCCATGCCGGCGCAGATGCCAATTATAGGATTCCGGTAAGGATCATTACCGAAACGGCATGGCACAATATGTTTGCGAGGAACATGTTTATCCGCATCCTTGATAAAAAAGACCTTGCGCAGCACAGGCCGGATTTTGTGGTCATCAATGTGCCGAGTTTCATGGCGAATCCCGAGATTGACGGCACGGTTTCGCCGACATTCATTCTGGTTCATTTTTCGAGGCGGCTGATCCTTATCGGCGGCACGAGCTATGCCGGTGAGATCAAAAAATCGATTTTCACGATCATGAATTATCTGCTTCCACAAAAAGACGTTCTGTCGATGCACTGCTCGGCGAATATCGGCAAAAGTGGTGACGTAGCGATATTTTTTGGCCTGTCGGGTACCGGCAAAACGACGCTTTCCGCAGATCCGGAACGTATGCTCATCGGCGATGATGAGCACGGGTGGAGTGAAAACGGTGTATTCAACTTCGAAGGCGGCTGCTACGCGAAAGTGATAAAACTCTCCAAGGACGCGGAGCCGGAAATATATGAAACGACACGCCGGTTTGGGACGATACTGGAAAATGTCGCCCTCGATTTCGACACTCGCCGCATCAATCTTGACGATGATTCATTGACCGAAAATACCCGTGCGGCATACCCAATCTCTCATATTCCAAACATCGTCAGGGACGGAATGGGCGGTCAACCCAGCAATATAATTTTTCTGACCGCCGACGCATTCGGTGTTATGCCCCCTGTTTCCAAACTCACCCAGGAACAGGCAATTTATCATTTTCTGTCAGGCTATACGGCAAAACTTGCCGGCACGGAAAAAGGCGTTACAGAGCCTTCGGCGACCTTCAGCGCGTGCTTTGGTGCGCCGTTTATGTCGCTCAATCCGGCCGTGTACGCTCGGCTCCTCGGCGAGAAGATTGAAACGCACAAAGTCAACTGCTGGCTCGTCAATACCGGATGGACAGGCGGACCTTACGGCATTGGAAACCGCATGCCTATTCGGGATACCCGTGCGATGGTCAGGGCAGCCCTGGACGGCACGCTTGCAAAGATTGAAACCAAGAGGGATGATATATTCGGGCTGCATATCCCGGTCAGTTGTCCCAATGTTGCGCCCGAGGTTCTCATTCCCGAGAATACCTGGCAGGATAAAGCTGCCTACCGTGAGAAGGCAAAGGAACTTGCTGCGAATTTTCAGAAGAACTTCAAACAGTTTGATAAAGATGTGTCGGAAGAAGTGAAAAAGATCGCCATACAGGCATAGGATTTGGTAATATCTAAGTTGAGCGTTTCAAATAGTGACAGGGCTATAAAAAAGTAATAATTATAAATAAATATAAATTCTAAAGTCTCTAATGGGTCTCATCGAGTCGGTGGATTCATTTAAGCAAAAAATTCTCACCATTTGAAACCCTCAATTTAGGTGATATTATTCGGCAGTATAAGACAAATAACTTTTGAGGCCTGATTGCCATGCGTTTGAAAAGCCTATGGGCAGCGTTCTATCAGCGGCTGGTTTACGGTAGTGCCCACCGACCGCTGGATCAAAAAAGAGAGGCCGCCGTCCTGGAGGAGATCGAAAGGATCGTACTGAAAACCGATTCAACGATTTTACCGGTTCACAGATTTCGAAAAAAGATTCTGCCGTCCGTTCGGCACGCCATGCGATACATTTCCGGGCTCATTCCTATAGTCCCGGGACCCGTGGATCTCGATCCCGGACGTTGGGACGAAGACCCTCTGCTCAGAGCCATGTTCATAAGTCGTGAAGAGCTGATCGGTGTGCTGCAATCCAGTAAAGCGCTCAAGAACTTTTTCCAGCGTATGAATGCATCCCAGGCCTTTGCGATACTCGTTGCTGACCGAAGGGAAAAAAATTTTTTCGGAACGGAAAAAAACGGTGAAATTGTCCGCAGGGACGTTCCTCAGAAAGCGGTCTTCTTCGAGAACTTTAAGGTGATCGACCCGGCTGCCGATTTGGCCGAAACCCGCCTGCAAGTTCAGCACCGTGCATTGGTAAGCCTTTTCACCCAAGCTTTTGAAAAAATAACCGATCTTCAGCTATGGAAGGAAGAGCTGGAAAAACAGCGAGCGTTGCTGGAATTCAAGGTTCAGCAACCCAAAACAGACCTGCAGTCCGATCTGAACCCTACTGAAGCCGGCGATAATCAGACCCAAGAGTCGTTAGAAGTGCTCAGCGACATCAACAGGAAGCTGGAAGAAATCAAAGCCGATTTGGACACACCCGAAGATCGTCTCGAGCACTTGAACGCGGTCTTGTTAAACCCGGAGCAGCATTTGAGGCTGGAGACGGTTCCTCTGAAACTGAGCCGGCTGGGCATTCGGTTGGCCCCCTCTTCCACAGAACCGGCCAATGAATTCACAGTGGCGGAATTCGAGATGGCTCAAGCTCGGAAACGCGCGGTGGTATGGGTCAGGGTAGAGCGGGCATCTGTTTTATCGGTTTGATGACCACCACAACTGTGCCTGCTCCGCTGTATTGGCGTTGCTTAAAATTAAGGGTGCGAAACTTGTGTAATAACTTTACTTGCCTGCATCATAGATGTTATTGCCAGTGCATATTGGATGATCACCATTGCGTATCGCGTTGAATAGAGCTTCTTCAAAACTAGCATTTTTAAGATATATTTAAATCCGAACTCTGATGGAACTCTATGAATCTATAATACATCCGCTTTTTAACTTTTTTCTGAACACTTAGAGTCTCTTGTAGGAGGAAAAATGAAACGCAAGGTTGGTTTGTGGATTGATAAGAAAAAGGCTGTCATCGTAAGGATCGAAGGTGAGAACGTAACCATACAGGAAATCGAGTCAGGTGTGGAAAAACACACCCGCCTCAAAGGAGGCAGCCGATCGGCAACGCCGTATGGTCCCCAGGAAGTCTCGTCCGAAGGCCGGCATGACCGTCGGCATCAACATGCGCTCAGCGAATATTACGAAGAGCTGATCGGTGTCATCGGTGATGCGGATAAAATTTACATCATGGGGCCCGGAGAAACCAAAGGCGAGTTGAAGAAGGCCATTGAAAAAATCAAGCATCTCGCAAATCGGATCACTGCTGTCGAAGCGGCTGACAAAATGACACAGCGTCAGATCGTCGCGAAAGTCAAAGACGTCTTCTCAGGATAATCGATTGAAACGTCCATATGACCATCAAATTTCATAGAAACCATAATTTTCTTTTTAACGATCAGATTCGTCGTATGAGTACGCCAATCAAGGTTTGACAACAATTTCACATCAAAACCATCTATTTTTTAGGAATATCAACACAACAACAGACGACAGGCAAAATGAAAGCCCAATCGTTATAAAGAAAGCATGAGAAGAATGTTGAAACGGCAGCTCAACATTCATTCCATATATACTTGCCACCAATGTCGGAAGCATAAGGATGATTGTGACCGATGTCAGAAATTTCATTACAATAGTTAGATTATTCGAAATGACGGATGCAAAGGCGTCCATCATACCGCTAAGGATGTTGCTATAAATATTCGCCATTTCAATAGCCTGTTTATTATCAACAATTATATCTTCCAGTAAATCTTTATCATCTTCATTCAATTCTAAGGCCCTGATTCTAGTGAATCGTTCCATCATGAGTTCATTAGACCTCAACGAGGTTGTAAAGAATACAAGACTCTTCTCTATATCCAATAGTTTTATCAGTTCCTCATTTTTCATCGATCTGTGCAATTCCGTTTCAACCTCGTTACTCTTTTTGTTAATTTCTTTCAGATATTTCAGGTAAAAAAAAGCTGTTCTATGAAAAAGGTGTAAAATGAAACGGCGTCTATTTTCAGTGGGAAGGTTTTTTATCTTACCTTTAAATAAATCCAAAACCAGATTGATATCCCATAAGCATACGGTAATGATTATATCTTTGGTAAGGACGATACCCAGAGGCAATGTTGTAAACGGAACTCCCAAATTATCTTTATCAAATTTAGGTACTCTTAATACAATTAAGGTCGTATTATTTTCTGTTTCGATTCTCGATCTTTCATCAACATCCAATGAATCTGTTAAGAAGTCCAAAGGAATAGTTAGATCCTTTGATAGCTTTATCAGCTCATCCGGGCTAGGGTTTGAAACATTTATCCAGCAATTGTTTTCGATTTCATTAATCGAAATAAATCCGTCAGCTGTGGTTTTAAATATATTAATCATCTGATTATTCCCTTCCTACAAGATTTACATCCGGCAATAATTTTCTTAAAAGCAGTATGGCATTAAATATTACCCGAATCGAGTCAAAACTCGATTCGGTGTTAATCGTTAATAGTTATTGGTTTTCTGATATCTAAAATTGGAATTATATCTCACCGTTGATAGAGATATAAAATGGTGGTTAGAAACGCTTACTATACCGCAGTTAGCTCATTTTTTCACCACCTTAAACGTTGCACTTATGAGTTGAATTCAAGTTTTAATAATAACGAATAACGGATAACAAATAACTTCCAATTGAGGATTTTCACTCAATTGGGGTATTAACCAATCGGCGATTTTTTTGTTCTAATCTCGCGGAAACTTACCGCTTCAAAAAAACAATCTATTGCCGTATCGATGGAAGAACTCAAATAGTTGATGAAAAAATGAAATTCCATATATCTTGCGAGACTGTCGAAAAACCTAATAAAGGAATTTTATAAACTTTTAAGTGTTTGATATTATAATATGAGAAATTCGCAAAAATACAGAAATTGGATTTTTTCGACAGTCTCTACCATAATCACAACCCGGAATCAATTCAGGCTGATTACATATATCTAAAATTTCATAAAAAATCAAAAGGGCAAACTTGAGAAAAAGGATTTGCCCCTATTCAAAAAACGATATCACACGATTTTTTTTGGACATGAAACGTGCGTTTATAGCAGAACTCACGACTATTTTGCCTTATCTTTAGACCCTCCATATTGTGGTAGCCAGAAAAAATAAAAGCGCGGATTATTTCGATCCACGCTTTTCTTTTATCGATGTTACAAAGGGGCAAATTCAGTATCGCTGACCAATTCCAGAAAGGTCATCGTCACGGCAGGTCTCATGGTAGCAGCACTTACTGTCCTGGAACCACCGCATTTTATTTCCCAGCTGCAGCTTTCGCCACGATTGTACGCAAAGCCTTTGATCCGGGGTTGCTGACAGAGCGTTTCACAATAATATCGACGGGACTCACTGCTTTGCCGTAATAGGCCTCATTCCACTTGATTTTTTCATTGGCGGACCCCCTAATGTAATATAGTGATTAATAATAAGAAACTTTCCTTTTTTGTGTTTAAAGTTTCTTCAAAGCTTAAGCTCTTCAACCCTTTTGACGACGAAAATGCCAATAAAATCAAATGGTATATTTTTTGTTGCCGTTGTCTAATTTTCGTTTTTGCCCTACGAATCCGTAGGTCGCAGGTTCGAATCCTGCCGGGCGCACCATAAAGGACAAAAGTTTGCAGAGATTAAGGGTACATGTATTAGATCATATTGTTCGGGAGCGGATGTTTATTGAATCAGTCTTTTCCGCATCGCTCCGAGAGCAAGGTTTGTAAAGAAAAGAAAAAACACGGTTAAGTACGCGATGCTGATGATCGGTGAAATCTCGTTGGTTCCGATGCTGAACCGACGGGCCAGTTCGGCCAGATGGTAGAGCGGGAAGGCCAGTGCAACGGGCTGCACCCACACAGGCAGATTGGAAACAGGGAAAAAGGTTCCGCTGAACAAAAACATCGGTGTAATGAAGAGAAATATCGGAAGATTGAACATATCGATGGTCGGGGTGATCCCTGTAAAGAACATGCCGATGGCGCCGAAAGCCAGCCCCCCGAAAAATGCCAAAGGGATCAGCAGTAGTCCCATGGGAAACTGAACAAATCCCATCAGACCCAGGACAATTGACATGATCGTCGCAGCACCTGCCGACTTGGTGGCGCTCCAGGCAATTTCGGCGATGATGATTTCCTCTAACGATAGTGGTGTTGCCAGCATGCCGTCAAAGGTCTTCTGGTAATACATGCGGACAAAGGATGCATAGGTGGTTTCAAAAAAAGCATTCCACATGACCGCTGTGGCGATCAATGCCGGTGCGATGAACTCCGTGTAGGAAAGATCTGCCCCGCCGTATTTCACATGGTCGATCAAGCCGCTGAAGCCCAGACCGAAGGCCAGAATATAGAACAGCGGTTCGAGCAGCGGCGTCAGAAAGCTCACCTTCCAGATTTTCTTGTAAACCACCAGGTTTCTTTTCCATACCCTCATAAAACGCCATGAAAATGCAGCAGGATCAATCATTCTCGAAGTTCCCTTCCCGTTAAACGTAAAAACACATCTTCCAGTGTGCTGTTGCGGTAAATGCACTTTTCATTGCAGAATCTTTCGCGAATGGTGTTGTTCAGTCCCTTTCCTTCAGGCTCATACAATATCAGGCGTCGGCCAAGATCATCGTGCTC
This sequence comes from Desulfobacterales bacterium, assembly GCA_035529735.1. Taxonomy (GTDB): domain Bacteria; phylum Desulfobacterota; class Desulfobacteria; order Desulfobacterales; family UBA11574; genus JAAXQD01. The sequence goes on from DATKWE010000105.1 coordinate 8,415, forward strand.
GACGGCGTGTTCTTTTACATATTCGATCAGGGCCTGATCCGGCCCCTCGATTTCGATGATATTTTTTCCGGCATGCCGGTCGATTAAATCTTTCGGGCTGCCATCCACCAGAATTTTACCATGATCCAAAATAATCAGACGGTCGCAGAGTTGGGAGGCTTCTTCCATGTTATGAGTAGTGATCACGACCGTCAAACCGGTCTTTTTAAGCTCTTCCAGTTTTTCCCAGACCTGGTGCCGGGACTGGGGATCAAGCCCGGTGGTCGGCTCGTCTAATATCAACAGTTCCGGCCGGTTGATCAGCGACCGGGCCAAAATCAGCCGGCGGGCCATTCCACCGGAAAGCTCCATGACCTTGGCATTTTTTTTATGGCTCAGGGCAAAAAAATCGAGAAGTTCCCTGGACCGTACGGCAGCCTCTTTTTTAGGGATGGAAAAGTATCCGGCGAACACGTGCAAATTTTGTTCTACACTCAAGTCCGGGTCCAGGGTATTTTCCTGCTGACAAACACCAATTCTGGCTTTAATCCTGCGGAAGTCGGTGTTGATGTTCATGCCGAAGATACGCAACTCGCCCCGAGTCGGTGGTGAAAATCCGTACAGCATTCGGATCGTTGTCGTTTTACCGGCGCCGTTGGGACCCAGCAGGCCAAAAAACTCACCCCGGTTCACAGAAAATGAAATTTCGTTTACGGCCGTAAATCCATTGAATTGTTTTATCAGATCTTGAATTTCTATGATTTTATCCATTATGTTGCCGATGCAATTGCAGGTGTCGAAACCACCGATTGCCTCTGAAACGCTACATTTTGATGATAATGAAGATTGGGAATCTTTGCCGCAAGCCGGGGAAATGTTCGCACCATTACACCTTAATCACGATGCATTAGAACCAGATAGGGAGCCCATTCCCAGAATTTTTGCCATGCCAAGCGTATCCCGCCGATATCATAGAGATATTTATATGCAAGGGAATCCTTGAGCATCGCAGCGGTCTTTCCGGACATTCGGTGCCCCCCGACAATACCTACGGCATAACGGCGACCTAAAGAAAGCACCAGAGCCTTTGCCTCCGCCACATAAGGCAACAGCGTATTGCCTGCAAGCAGACGGCGTATATTCAGAGCAGTATGCCTGCCCTGCTGCACAGCAAGCCAAGCAGTCGGCGGAAAGGGTTTGCCATGGCCGTCCGTTGTCGATGCACAGTCGCCGGTAACGAAGATATTCGATGGGTTCTTTGTTTGTAAAAATTCGTTGGTTTCCACTCGCCCCTGTCTGTCCACCGAAAATCCATTTTTTTCAAGAAGCGCATTGCCCCTTACACCGCCTGTCCAAAGAACGGCTCCAGCTTGAATTGTGACGCCGTCGGAAAGGGTCAGTGTGTGGTCCTGCATGTTTGTAATCCTTGTATTCGTAAGACATTGAACACCCTTTGCCTTCAAGTAACGCTCCGATGTTTCAGCCAGCCACGGATCGAGTCCGGGAAGCAACGTGGGAGCCCCTTCCACAAGGATTATTTTAATCTCTCCAGGTGAAATATCGACGCTTTTTGCCATCAATTTCCTGCTGTCTATGAGTTCTCCCGCCAGTTCAATTCCGGAAAGGCCCCCGCCGCCGATGACGATGGTTGCCCGCCATTTTTCATCCGGATTTTCATCATAGGCGATCAGTGCCTCCTCGATTCGGTCTTTGGCCAGGCGCGAAGTGTTCAGACTGTGCAGCGTCAGTGCATTCTCTTTGAGTCCCGGAATGCTGAAAAATTGTGGTTCCCATCCAAGGGCAATAACCAAAATGTCATAATCCAAGTCAATAATTTTGCCGCGAACTTTGACGTTTACGCGCTGTTCGGCTGTCCGTATCGATTCCACTGTTCCGCGTATAAATTTGATCGGAGGCGGCAAGAGCGAGGTTAATCCAACCGAAAGGTCCTGATAATTTCGTCGTCCCACCACCGGCTGGTGGAGCAACGTTGTCAGATGATGATAGGAATGTTTGTTGACGAGGGTAACTTTAGCATCGACATCCTTCAGGTGGATCGCTGTCGACACTCCGGCATATCCCCCGCCCAGAATAAGAATTTTCTTCACAATCTAATCCTTAGATTTGCCTGATCAAGTTCCCAACCCGAGTATAGGCAATAGCGGACGGATGCTCCGACATTTTCCCTCAATCCTTTTTTGCGCCTTACGCCTCGCCATTGCCTTTTGACGCTTCACTATTCACGCTTCATCCCTTTCCCCTCATCGCCTTTCTGTTTCCTGCCGTCAGACTTCTGCCTAAAGTCCTCCGGCCGCCCTCCTTTGTTCCCAGATTCCTGGACCTTGCCCATGGATTGCTGTCCCCTGACCTCTGGCTTCTGCCTTTTGTCTTCCCACTTCTGAGACTTGTCCCACGGCCGCGACAAATCCCTCTGCAGGGGCTCCACATTGGGGTTCGGTTTCGGCGCCCTGTACAGAGCGGGGGGGGCTTTTTTTTGATCCGTTTTTCCTTTTGGCCTGTCCATAATCGGGGAACTGGAAAATTTTTCTTTGTTCGGCGCTGGTTTTTTTGAAGCTTTTTTTTCCGGCATATTCTGCAGTTGGGTCTCTCGACGCTGGCGTTCATTTCCATATACGCGCACCGCTTTCTCCCGTTGAGAGAATTCCCCTCGCTCTTTTTTGCTCAGGGGCTGGAAGCGATAGGCGCCGGCCTTGGTTTTCCCGGAACGGTCGAGGGGCATGACAAAGTCGGGCCGTTGGGGTCCTGACGATCTGCCCGCTTTGTCAGGCCCTGTACGGTGCTCAAGGCTCCCGGGCGGTCGTAACCCTTCGTTTTCCCGACGCTCACGAAATCTTGTCTGCAAATGGTTCTCCCACTGGTGATCGTTCCGATGATTCCAGCGTTGGTGGGCATAGATGGGATCATAGACAACCCGTCTCGCATGCAGAGAAAACCATGGATAAATCCCATTTCTGTAATACCGGGGCGCGTAATAATCCCCATAATAATAATGGCAATACCGAGGTCGCAGAAACAGGGCGTCATCAAAGACGTTCAGATCAATCACAAAGCCGGGTGAGAACCAAAAGGTCATCCCAAGGTGCACCCGGGGCGTGAAAAAAACCGGCGCGAACAGAACTCCACGATGGATGACGGTATAATCCCAGTACCCACCCACAAAGATATATCCGCGCGGCGTCCAGATATAGTGGGCAGGCACCCAAATCCAGTTCGGGTCCGCGACGGCCCAATAGCCGGGCTGCCAGGCATAGCGTCCATAGTGCCAGACCCAGCAACCGGGCATCCAGATGTAATCCGGAGACGGTGCATTACTGCTGGGCCCGATTTCAACCGATTTAGGCGGCTCGGGCAGGTATTCTGTCACTTTTGCATTCACATTGGCCCAGTAACCGGAAATCCACTGATATTGCTCCCCCGCGGGGGTCCAATAACCGGGGACCCACTGCCGAGCCGGGGGCAATACCCGCCAAATTCCACTTACCCAGATATATTCGTTCCGTTCATCATCCCAGGCCCAGTAACCGGGAATCCACTGAACGTCCCCTTCAGGTTTCTGTTCGGGCGGAATCTCCTCGATGAGGGCCGGCGGTGCCTTGGGCGCCACGATTCCCGGCTCAGGATCCAATGCCACTGCCTCCGCAAATGCCTCGTGAATGGGGCCTGAGGCAAGCACTTGAACATCTTCTTCCGGCACCGGGGCTGTTTTTTCGGCAGCAATAATCGGTGGCGGGCAGAATCCCAGTCCCAATGCCGTCAATGCTACAACCATGCAAAAACATTTGATAAATAGCAGTTTCATCATGGATTTCTCCTCTATCATTTTGGTATTATCAAGAAAATTACGTCGGACTATCTTCTATCAGCGAAGGCTTCTAACCGACGACTTGCGAATGTTTAATGGGTTAAAGCCAATGATTCTTTCTTGACTTGCCACTACTTGGACGTACCAAGAGCGTTTTTAGTTTACATTATCTTTATAACCTGAATTATGCGGCAACCGCGCCAACCTCCGGAAATATAGAATATGCTCTTTTATATCAAGTAGGTATCCGGCAGCCAAAGCATTTTTTGCGCATCGTTCATCCCTCCTTTTTTGGAGATTCATCCTTACATGATCGGCGTTTTTTAAATCCGGCTGAAGCAGAACAAACCCCCGACCAGAGGTCACACGCGCTGTTCAATGAGCGGTTTATTCGGATATCGTGAGTGTCAGGAAACGCGTTGATCCATCGCGATTGATCAAAAAGAGAATCGTGTTTCCCTTTTTATACTGGCGTATTTTACGGTTGAAGGCCGCTATGCTTCTAACCGGCGTACGGTCAACCTCGAGGATGATATCTCCGCTTCTCAGGTCGGCTTCGGCTGCCGGGGAATTGTTTTCGACATTGACAATGATAAGGCCGCTGGTTTCCGACAAGTCATATTGTTGTGCAATTTCAGGGGTAATCTCCTGCAGGATCATTCCGAAACTGGGCTCGGCTTTGGATCCCTGCTGATATTCTTCTTCTATTTTCAACTCACCGACCCTGACCTCTGCTCTCATTTTCTCCCGATTGCGAATAATATCCACCGGAACCGTTTTACCCAAAGATGTTGAGGCCACAATATACGGCAGTTCTCTGCTTTCCTTTATCAGTTTACCGTCAAAAGAGACGATCACGTCTCCGCGCTTGATGCCGGATTCACCGGCCGGACCTCTTGAAACAACATCTGAAACCAGGGCGCCTTTTTCATCCGGCAGGTTGAGCTTATCTTTGAGTTCAGGGGTGACTCTCTGGATTATGACACCGATCCATCCCCGGATCACCTTCCCCTTTTTAAGCTGGGGCAGAAGGTCTTTTACCATATTGATGGGAATGGCAAATCCAATGCCGACACTTCCCCCGCTTTCGGAAAAAATAGCCGTGTTAATGCCAATAACCTCACCGGCGGTATTTAAAAGGGGGCCTCCGCTGTTACCCGGGTTTATGGGGGTATCGGTTTGAATAAAATTATCATACGCGCCGGCGCCGATCTGTCGGTATTTGGCACTCACGATTCCCGCCGTCACCGTATTTCCCAAACCAAATGGATTGCCGATGGCAACCACCCAGTCGCCGACCTCCAGCCGGTTCGAATCGCCCAGAAGAAGCGGAATAAACGGCGTGTCCGATTTGATACGGATAAGCGCCAGATCCGTCATGAGGTCACGGCCGACGATTTTGGCGGCAAATTCTTTATCATCCGCCGTACGAACTCTGATCTCGTCGGTCTGTTCAACCACATGGTTGTTGGTCAAGATAAAGCCTTTTTTGTCGATGATAAAACCGGTGCCCAGACTCTTCTGCTTATACTTTTTGGGTATCTGACCTCCAAAGTAACGTTCAAAGAAATCTTTCATTGGATCGTTCGGACCGAACGGCATCGAACCTTCTCGCTCCTCTTTGATGATTTTGACAGTACTGATATTGACCACCGATGGATTGGCGATTTTAACCAGAGGTGAAAAAGATCCGGGGGGTGTTGCAGTATTCATTGCCGAAAAGGACTCTGATGATCCCCCTACAGACAACACCGCGATAATGACCCAAACGACCCAGAATCTGCCCAGGATCAGGGGTATCCGGGTAGGGTTGTTTTGATGCAATTTCAGTTTGTTCATGACGTTCTTCCTTCTTTTAAATCGAGGTCTTTTAAGTTCGTTTCGAATTGAGTCTCCAAGGACGCCCGGTGCTAGCCTGCTCGTATGGATAGAATGGGGTGAACCATAATTCGGCATTTTATCACTTGTTTTGAATTTTATATCAAGTTCCTATATGATTCACAAGAAAAACAGCAAGCTGAATCGAAGTTTTTCGG
>DATKWE010000106.1:0-5088 GCA_035529735.1 Desulfobacterales bacterium
GGGTTTGGCCTTGTAACGTGCGTCCTGAATATTCTTGGCCTTTTGGGCCAGCATATGGGCATCCGGCTTCATGCCGGCATCGGCAAAACTCTGCCAGGCAAACAACGTCGAAGTGACGCCGAATGTCATGGCAATCCGCGAAAAATCTCTGCGTGAAAGCGGCTTTTCCATGAGAGACTGTTTTTCTTTCTTTTTCCCGTCCTTTTCCTGCATGGTGTTCCTCCTTTTTCAATTGGGGTTACCTACCAAACATCACCGATAACTCAGAACAATGCGTTTTTAAATTTTCAATAAAAAGCGCCCATACTCTTGAGTCATCTAAAAAGCGAACAAATAACAACCACAAAATCACCTTGAGACGATTTTATGATCGACCTAATGGAGGTGAACCCATTATAGCAGTTTAGCAGCAAGCCGGTTTGCCGCCTCACTGCCGCAATCGGTTTCAGGACCATGTTCAATTTAATCCGGAAGCTGGGCACGCAGTTCCTTGGCTTTGGGAACGGCACTGGCGGCATCGTAGGCCCATCCATCCGCACCGATTTCATCGGCGAAATCCTGCTTGACCGGCGCACCGCCCACCATCACCTTTACCGAATCTCTGAGTCCGGCATCTGCCAAGGCCTCAATGACATCGGGCATGATATCCATGGTGTTTGACAGCAGCGCGGAAAGTCCGACGATGTGCGGTTTGTCTTCTTTTACGGCTTCAACAATATCTTCGGTCGGTACATCCGGGCCCATATTTCGGACTTCGAAGCCTGCGGTCTCCAACATGGTGCCCACCAGCTCCAGGCCGATATCGTGAACATCGCCCTCCACGGTGGCCAACACGGCTTTTCCGAAACCTCCCCCTGCACCTTCCACCAACAGCGGTTTGAGAATCACCATGGCCCTCTTCATGGTTTCTGACGACAGCAGCATCTCCGGAATGAACTTCTCTCCCCTTTCAAAAGCGTCACCGGTGGCCCGAAGCCCCTCGACAAGCCCTTTGTCTTGAATTTCGGAAGCCGTCTGACCTTCATCCAAAGCTTGTTTAACCAGTTCAACGATCTTATTTTCTTCTCCGTCGAATATGGCATTTTTGATGTCACTTAGGATACCCATTTCATTCCTCTCCTTTTTACGGTCTATTTGTACTGACCGTATTTTCTGGCGGCATAGACCATGGTGTCGCGATTGGCATAAGAAGAGCCCTTGACATCCCAGCAGTTGGTACCCAGAATGCAGCGAAGATCGGCAGCTTCGACAATATCGATGACCGCCTTGGCCTCTTTTTCGATGTCTTCGGGTTTTCCTCTTTTCATGGTCGTGGCGTACGGAACGGCTGTTTGGCCGTCTGTGGTACTTTTGGTGGCTGCACCGACGTTACCGTTTAAAGCCTTTACCCGGGACAGCCCTTTTTCGTTGGTTTCCACCGCTTTTTGGGTACACATTTCGACATCCATGGGCCCGAGGAAATAGCAGTCCGCCTGATTCTGGTAGACAAGATCCATTCGATCATGCCAGTTGCCGCAGGGGTGCATGGTAATGTTCATTCCGGTCTCTCTTCGGATGGCTTCGATGAATTTTCGCTGATATGGCTGGGTCAGCTTTTCGTAGTGGTCCCGGGAGATGCAGTCCCTGGAAGAGACCGGATCGTTGACCCACACACAGTCGGCACCGGCTTCCCATGCCGCGATAACCATCTGGAGCCATCCGTCCAGCGCCAATTCCATCAGTTCCACCGCCCAGTCAGGGTCTCTGGCGACGATCAAAAACCACTCTTTAAATCCGGTCAGGCAGGCAACGGTCCGGGAAGGACAACTCCCCCAGGTCATGATGGGCACATGCTGGGTGCCATTACCGCGTTTGATCAACTCTTCTTTAAGGCGGCTGACCACATAGAGCACTTTGGGCATGTTGCCGTCTTTGCGGGGATCCAGTTTCCATTTTGCCTTTTTCATGTCCTCTTTGGTCTTGATGAGGGGTTCGGCAATCTGGGGCACATCGTTTTCCGGATATTTGAGTTTAGCACCTATGGCCTCCTCTACAGGCCCCATCATGTCATAGTCGATGGCACAGTCATATTGAAACCGCTCCTGGGCAAGAATCTGCCCCTTGACATACAGGTCCGGGTCATCCCAGGCCTGTTTAAAGGTGACGCCGATGTGCTCTAAAGCAGCCCATCTGGGATAGAAATGAACCGGTACACGGTCCCTTTTTTCTCCATTGAGCGATGCCATCATCCTTTCATAGGGGCTCACTTCCTGAGTGTTGCTGTAAAGGTAATAACTCATTTTAATTTCCTCCTTATTTTTTTTCCAATCATTCAATCACTTCTGTTTGTCTGGGATTCTTTTCACCATGTAAAATTTTCCGACACCGGCTATCAATGGTGAGGGTATCTATTATGGATGTGAGGAACATCCGGTGCTTACAATCATCTGTGAAGCGGCAATGAAGGCAAACAACGACCATTTTAATATCGTCAAACTCCTATAGCCTTACCTTTGCGATATAATTTTACTTTTGCGACAATCGTGCCAGGATTCAAAACATCGGGTGATTTATGTAACCTTTAGATAAGATTGGCTTATTGGAAAAAAGGAGCGTTTGATACATAGATTTGCAGGGCATAAGATGTCAGAATTTTTTACAAGTTGTAAAATGTATTCGGGTTATCTTTAAGATTTATAAGATAAAATGATGAATATTGAATGGATCTGAACTCGCCTTTGGAGAGCCGTTAAAAGTGAAATCGGATTTTGATTGAAAATAGGCGCCAGGCGGACATTCATCGTCTTTCAAGTCATCATCCGCCCAAGGGGATGGTAAATCGTTATCCTCTGGAAGGCACCAGCGGGCGGAGCATTGACTCTGGACGCCGGATTTCGTTTTATACCCGAAAATCCAGTTGGTTGAGGATTTTTTTTGACGATATTCGGACCTTCTGTGAGGCAGATGATCCGCATCGACCCCCTGGCACTTGAAACTGGCCAAGGGTCGATCTCGTATGTTTTTTTATTTTAATAAGATGTGGGTAGGAATGGCTTGAATTGGACAAATATTCCCTTAAATTAGGCAATTATGGAACAGAAATTGCACCGATAATTTTTGAATGACATCTTTAACAATGGGATCTGTCAGCCCGGTGATTTCACAACCAGGGTTGTAGCCATACAATAATGCCCGAATCTTTCGAAAATACCATCCTCTTTTTTCTCACGGATACTTCGTTCCGGAGTCTTAGCGCAATCGATAATTATTTCCCGAAAATTACAAGGAGATGCTGCCATTGGAAACTACAAAAACAGGCTTGTGGGGTGAAACTTGGGAAGAAATCCGTAAAGGTTACCATTTTATTTTCATTCAGGATATGCCCATGTGGTTGGCCGGTGTCGGACTGGGTATTCTGGCCATACTGATTTTTATGTGGCGTTATCCCTGGGGTATTTCTTCAGGATATGGCAACTGGGGCGATCAGTTGTATTACTATCTGGGCCTTGGAAAACTTGCCGGATTAAAGGAGGCGCCGCTTGCCCCCTGGATCCATCCTGTTTCCGTTATGAACCTTGGCATGATTTTCGGTTCAATGGGGGCGTCCATGATGAAAAGGCAGTTTAGCATTTACCGCGCACCGGGCCGTGAGTATGTAAAAGGATTCCTTGGGGGCGCCTTAATGGCAATAGGCTCTTCTTTTGCCAACGGGTGTATTGAAGGCGGGTTTTACACCGCTGTGGGAGTCTATTCCCTGGGGGGGTTCGCAATGATGGTCGGCCTGGCTGCCGGATCATATCTGGGTATCAAATATCTTATCTGGGAGATGCTGCACCGGCCGGTAAAAATACCGACTCAAAAACCAGTTGATTCCAAAAAAATACCGTTAATCAACTGGAGCAAAGTGTATCCTTACATCGGAGCCGGCATCTATATCGCAATATGTCTTTCTTTTTATGTTTACTCTGCCTTCGACAAAACCCTGATCGGGGGTATGGCCTTTTTCGGGCTGTGGATCGGGTTTTTTATGCAGCGGGCCCGCTTCTGTCTGCAGCGAACCTTTCGAAATCCTTTTATGACCGGTGATTATGAGATGGTCAAAGCGGTAATCCTGAGCCTGATCATCTACAGCGCCGGCTCGGCGGTTATAAAGTACGGTTTCTTTCAGCCGGACACCCATGGTATCGACCACCGTTTCTGGTTGGGAAGTTTGATCGGCGGCGTTATTTTCGGCCTGGGGATGGTCATTGCCGGTGCCTGCGCAAGTTCCGGTCTGTGGCGGGCCGGCGAAGGAAACACCAAAATCTGGTTGGCCATCGTCGGTTTTATTACTGTGTATCCGCCATTTAGATTCGCCGTGCAAGATACCGCTCTGGGTCCCTTTTTGGGCAAGGGAATCTATGTTGTCGATATCTTCACCTGGACCTGGACCCCGATTCTTTATTTGGCTTTTTTTATCGGCTGGTACTTGCTGGCAGCGTATAATGCTAAAACGGAAAAATTCGTTATCTCATTTTAGAGTGGCCAAACCATGAATCTATGAAACATTAAAGTGCACATTGTGCGGGATACTCGGCTCCCGGCGGTGCCTGCTCCAGTCAGCAGATCACCAGGAACCGAATCTGCCGCAATGTCCGATGGAGGTCCCGTTTAAGTACCTATTACAACGCATTATTGGCTTTTAAAATGCCATGTGTTTGGGGAACTTTTTTAAACACCAATTCAACCAGAAGAATTCATACTGTTTTTTAACTCATTTACTGAACCGGATTTTATGCAGCTGCATACAGACCAGGTGCTTACACTCAGCAATCATTACATCGCAATTAAACGGCCCCCGGGGCCGTTTAATGTCTTACAAATTGTGCACTATTTCTTAAGTGTTCACCTCCCCCTTTAACCCTTCGATCTAGATAAAACATATTGGAATGGATATGCCTCCAACGGCATTTTATGGCACGTTTTGTGCTTTATTTGAGTTTGAATTCAACGTACCGGCCAGAGAAAAATGATACAACAAAAAGCATCATGAACGCTTATATTCCATTGAATCACAGGATGTTATTCAATCATGGCAAACAGCGACACTATAAAAATTTAAAAGAATTG
>DATKWE010000107.1:0-60387 GCA_035529735.1 Desulfobacterales bacterium
CTGATCCCTGACCCCTGAAACCTGTTTTAAAACCCGGTTGTGGGTCGTCTTTTCCCGAACAACGCTTCACAGGGCGCGTTTTTGGTGACATGTTTTTTAAGATTCTTGCACCAGAGTGACTGAAAGGTGCGGCAGGACCCGTCCAGGGCGTCGAGTTTTGCAACGTCGGCATCTTCACAGCGCAGGTCGCACCATTTGATTTCATGGGTTGTAATTCCCGCATTCATATTCCCGGAATCTTTCATGTCAAATGTTCACTCCATCGGTCAGAAGATTTCAAGATCGAGCTTTCTTTGGCGGATGTGGGAAAGGACCCTGTCCAAAAACCCTTGGTGGGTAACTCCGAACCTGACGTTGCCGTCGAGGGTTCTGACGGAAAGATTTCCGGATTCTTTTTCTTTTTTGCCCACTGTCAGGATCAGCGGAATTTGGTCCAGCTGTGCAGCTCGAACTTTTTTGTTCAGGCTTTCGGTTCGGCTGTCCACTTCTGTGCGAACCCCGGCGGTTTCAAATTTTATTCTGACATCGTTTGCATAGGGCGCAAAATCATCGTTAATGGGGAGAATAACGGCCATGACAGGGGCCATCCACAGGGGAAATTTCCCTGCAAAATGTTCGATGAGAATACCAAAAAATCGTTCTATTGAGCCGTAGACCGTCCTGTGAATCATTATGGGGCGACGCTTTTCGTTATCCTTGTCGATATAGAAAAGGTCGAATCTTTCAGGCAATGACATATCCAGTTGAACCGTTCCGCATTGCCAGGTCCGGCCCAGGGCATCTTTGATATGGAAGTCGATTTTGGGCCCGTAGAAAGCGCCGTCGCCTTCATTGATCTTGTATGCTTTGCCGTAAGTGTCAAGGGCTGCTTCCAGACCTTTGGTGGCCACTTCCCACTGGGCATCGGTGCCGATGGATTTTTCCGGACGTGTGGATAGCTCCAGGTTGAATCCGAGGCCAAAGGTTTTGTAAATGCGTTCTTCCAGCTGCAATACACCCAGAATTTCATCCTGAATCTGCTCGGGCGTCATAAAAATGTGCGCATCGTCCTGGTGAAACGCCCGGACACGGAAAAGTCCGGACAAAACTCCGGAAAGCTCATGACGATGAACCAACCCGATTTCGGATGCCCGGATCGGAAGATTCTTGTAAGAATGGGGTTTTGTTTGATACATCAGCATTCCGCCCGGGCAGTTCATCGGCTTTATTGCATTCGCATTGTCGTCGATGGTGGTGAAATACATGTTTTCCCGGTAATTGTCCCAGTGGCCGCTTTTTTCCCATAACGACCGCTGAAGTAGAATCGGGGTTTTGGTCTCCACATATCCGGCAGCCCGGTGTTCCTCTCTCCAGTAGTCCAAAAGGGCGTTCCAGACCACCATCCCGTTGGCATGAAAAAAGGGCATCCCCGGTGCTTCATCGTGAAAACTGAAAAGATCGAGGGCAATACCGATTTTGCGGTGATTTCTTTTTTTGGCCTCCTCAAGGAAATAGAGATAGTTATCCAGTTCTTTCTTGGTGAAAAATGCCGTGCCGTATATTCTCTGAAGCTGTGCCTTTGTCTGGTCTGCACGCCAGTATGCGCCGGATACTTTCATGAGCTTTACGGCTTTAATAAAACCGGCATGCGGAAGATGGGGGCCGCGGCATAAATCGGTAAAATCGTCGTGTTCATAAAAGGATATGCTCACATCTTCCAGTTCAATAATCATTTCGAGTTTATACGGCTCGTCTTTGTAAAATTCCAGTGCTTCGGATTTTGAGACGACACGCCGTCGAAAGGGGACTTTGGCCTTAATGGTCTTCTTCATTTCAGCTTCAATTTTTGCAAAATCATCTTCTGAAAGCGGCGGCATGTCTATGTCGTAATAAAATCCGTTTTCAACCGACGGGCCGATGGTCAACTTGGCGTCTTTGTAAAGATGCAAAATTGCCTGGGCCATGACATGGGCTGCGCTGTGGCGGAGGATTTCCAATGCTTCCGGGTCGTTGGTAGTGATCAGCCTGACTCGGGAATCTTGGGTAATTTTCGTGTTTAAATCCATAAGCTTTGAATCGAGCTCCATGGCAACGCAATTTCGTGCCAGACCTTCCGAGATACTCATGGCCACATCAAACCCCGTGGGATTGTTTTCAAAACCCTTTATATTACCATCAGGAAATGTTATATTGATCATTGCATTATCACCTAACCCGGATTATCCGGAAATTCGAAACAATATCTAAATTATAGTGTAAAAAAATTTTAAACTCTTGGCAGAATAACGGCGTCAAACGCTTTTTTTATTTTGCATTGAATTTTACGCATCTGAAAATTCGGTTTTTTTATAAAAGAACTCGAATTTCAGAACCCGGAAACCATTTTTTCACGAATAAAGTAAACCAAATTAGAAAAAATAACCCTGCGGGTCAAGGGAAATTTGAATGGAAAACAACTATCAGATCGTAGATACAGCCGCCGGACTTGAAAAAGCGGTCAGCGCCCTTGAAAAAGAAAGCGTCATCGCCGTTGATCTGGAAGCGGACTCCATGTACCATTTTAAAGAAAAGGTCTGTTTGATTCAATTGGGTACGGAAAAAACATCGGTTGTGATTGATCCGTTACAGATTAGGAATTTTTCTCCCCTTAGTCCCCTTTTTTCTAATCCGGATATAAAAAAGATTTTTCACGGTGCGGATTATGACGTTCGAAGCCTTTACCGGGATTTTAAAATTAAGATAAACAATCTTTTTGATACAGAGCTCGCCTGCAGGTTTCTGGGGATCAAAGAGACCGGTTTGAAAGCGGTATTGAAGATGTTTTTCAAGATAAATATCGATAAAAAATACCAGAAGAAAGACTGGTCCAAAAGGCCGTTGCCCGAGGAAATGATCGCGTATGCTTCAAAGGACGTGATCTATCTTCTACCCCTTGCCAAGATACTGATCGATAAGCTTGAAAAAATAGACCGGCTGTCCTGGGTCCTTGAGGAATGTCATAATTTAAGCAAAGTTCGGCCAATGTTGCCCGATGAAGAACCGCTGTTTTTAAAATTCAAAGGTGCCGGACGGCTCAGATCGAGAAGCCTCGTCGTACTCGAAGCCTTGTTGCAGTATAGAAAAAGTGTTGCAGAAAAAAAAGACAAGCCGTTGTTCAAAATTATTGGAAACGATTCGATTCTGAAGATCTCAACCGCCAGACCGCTAACGTTGGGTCGTTTAAAAGGCGTCAACGCATTGAGCGGCAGACAGATTTCCATGTACGGAAACGATTTGATTAAGGTGCTGGCCCGCGCTTTAAAAATAACAGAGCGTGAACTTCCGGTGTATCCTCGAAAAACGGTGTCGACAATGCCGTCTGAAGTATTGGAACGGATAAAAGTCCTTAAATCCTGGAGAGATTCAAAAGCCAGGGCATTGGATATGGATCCCGGAATGCTTTGCAATAATGCGCTGATCACTGCAATTGCCGTCAAAAATCCTGAAGATAAAAAATCCATGGGAACCATCAAAGAAATGAAAAATTGGCAGAAGAGGGCCTTCGGCAGGGAGATCATAACGGTTTTAAAATCGAAAAGCTAGATTTTCATCGTTTAGCGGTACATATCGATTCTCAACCATTGAAATAAGACAAACGATTGATGAACTCCATGAATCCCCGGACCATTCACAGAAAACTCGTCGGTCGCATCAGCGTCACCGCATGTATTATAGTGCTTCTGTTCGGATTCGCTGATATTTCATTTCAATAATGGCGGATATTTGTAAAAAAACCTGCTGTTTTTTATGATAAAGGATGAAGTAAGATGAAGGTTACGTTCTATGGCACCAGAGGAACCATGCCGGTGGCCGATCCGGATTATACCCAATTTGGCGGAAACACCGCGTGCATTCTAATAACTTTTAGTACCGGCAGGATTGCTATTCTGGATGCCGGTACGGGTATTAGAAAGTTGGGGAAGGATTTATTAAGCAGTTCTCATGAACAATTCGGCAATATCAGTATCATATTATCCCATACCCATTGGGACCATATACAAGGCTTTCCATATTTCGAGCCGGCTTACGATCCTCGGCGGAAATTCACCATATCCATCTGTGGAAAAGAGCGGATGGGCAAAGACCTTGAGAGTCTTTTTTCGACACAAATGCAGAATGATTTCTTTCCGGTCCCCTTGGAAGAGATGGGTGCAAAATTTACCTTCTTGCAGCCGGATATCACCACCTATGAGCACCCCAGCGGTATTAAACTTGCAGCGTCCAAGCACAGCCATCGTGGCGATGCTTATGGGTATCGTATTGAGGAAGGCGGAAAAACGTTAGTATATTGTACGGATGTCGAGCATAAGGATGGAATAGATCCCAACGTGGTGGCACTGTCCAAAAATGCCGATCTTCTCATTCATGACGCCCAATATACCCCTGATGAATTGAAGGTGAAGCGCGGGTGGGGTCACAGCAGCTGGGAGAAAGCCATAGCGGTAGCTGAACGCGCCGGGGTTAAAAAACTGGCGCTTTTTCATCACGACCCGGAACATAACGATTCCTTTCTATCGAATATGGAAATAGAATGCCGGAAGTTTTTTGGAGACCTTTTTCTTGTAAGAGAAGGCGATGAAATAGCATTGTAGCACACTTTTTGACACACATTCTAAACTTTCGCTCAATTAGGGTTAAACGGGACAGCATTCTTTACCGTCGAAGATTTTCTACTTTTGCAGAGCTCCGGGAAGCTTTGAAAAACAACCGTTGAATAAAACCCGATGGTTTTAAGGGATTCCCTCCAATGCATCCGGGTTCATGAACCATGACATCAACAGGTTTTGAGTTTCTCCCGGTATGCTTTGATCTTTTCGATGAATATCGGAACAAACTCACGGCAGTCGTCGACAATTCCGTAATCCACTTGTTCAAACACCGGAGATTTGGCATCGTTGTTGATGGCGACCATGACTTTTGCACCTGAAATGCCGACCATGTGCTGTAATTCCCCCGACAGGCCCACGCCGATATAGAGTTCCGGACTTACCATTTTTCCGCTCTGTCCGATCATGGTTTCAAGAGCAGCCCAGCCTTCATCAACGGCCGGTCGGGTAGCGCCCAAAGCAGCGTTCAGCACTTGGGCGAGATCGGCGATTTTACGCCATCCCGACAGATCACCGGCACCCGCACCACCGGCAACGATGATGGGTGCCGATTCAAGGTCCATACCTTCGGGTTCTTCACGAACGACCGTTAGGGTTTGAATCCGCCGCGGAATTTCCTTTGGAACCTCAATCGGGATAATTTCTCCTGTCCTGTTTTCATCCGGTTCGGGGTTCGGGAAAACCCCTGCCGCGATGGTTGCCATTTGGGGCCGTCTGTCCGGACAGATAATCGAGAGCAGTCCACCGTATGCAGGTATTCTGCTCTCTAAAACTTTATTGCCGTCTATCACCAGATCGATGCAGTGAGCCGTCAATCCCGTATCCAGCCTTGCCGCTATCAGGGGCGCCAGTTCTCTCCCCATGGAAGTGGAACCGATGAGTATGATTTCAGGCTGTTTTTCTTTGGCAAGTTTCTCGATAATTTCAGTATAAATTTCGGGTTGATAAACGGTCAGCTCCGGATCATTCCCCAGATAGACGCGGTCTCCGCCTGCCGCAAACAATTGACGGGGGTGTTCTTCCATCCCATGACCCAAAAGTATGGCTTCCACCGTCGTATCCAGCGCGGTTGCCAATTTTCGTCCGTGACCGATGAGCTGAAATGATACCGAAAGAATCCGGCAGTCGATCTGCTCGGCAATAACCCACACGGGTCCGCATGATTTTTCCATTGCGCGTATCGATCCTTTCTTTAAATTACACCGGCATTAACCAGTCTCTGGACCAGTTGTTCGGCTTTTTCTTCCCGTTTGCCCTCGAGGATTTCAACCTTCCGTCTGCTGTCCATGGTTGCAATTGTCGACACAATGCTCGGGGAACCTTTCAACCCGACCGATTCTTCAGAGACACCCAGTTGTTGAATTCCCCACTGGGTAATTTCCTTTTTCCTGGCTTTAATAATTCCTGAAAAGCTGAGTCTTCGGGGCGTGTTCAACGCTCTGGTCACCGTAAAAACCGCCGGAATTTGTACCCGCACCAGACGGTAACCGTTTTCAAGTTCGGCCTTTACCGTCCACCATTGACCATTGTATTCCACAATCTCTGTTATCCGTGTAACCACGGGTATTTTCAAGAAGGTGGCAATTTCCGGTCCGACCCATTCCGTGCTGCCGTCGCTGCTGGCCATTCCACAAAAAACCACGTCAAACGGGCCGATTTTTTCAATACCTTTGGCCAGGGTGTAGGCCGTGGCAAAGGCATCGGCACCGGCAAAAGCCCGGTCGGAAAGCAAAAAACCTCGATCGGCACCCAAGGCCAGACATTCCTTTACGATGTTACCTGCCTCGGGTGGACCCATGCTGAGCACTGAAATATGGGCATCAAACGCCTCTTTGAATTGAAGGGCCGCCTCCAGTGCATATTTGTCCAACGGATTCAATACCATCGGAACATCACACCGCATGAGCGTCTTTGTGACCGGATCGATTTTTATGTTGCACGCCTCTTTTGGGTCCGGTACCGCTTTGACACAAACAACGATTTTGAACATTGTATTCATCCTATACCGAATCGGATAATCGAAGGATTTCTGGAAATATCTCCCTCAATTCCAAACTGTTTTATGAAAGGGTCCAACGGGCGATAATGACTTTCATAATGTCGGATGTGCCTGCTGAGGGGCCCAAAACAAAGGAATCGCGCATATAGCGGGAAACCGCATACTCTTCCATGCACCCATAGCCGCCGTGTATATCACAGGCCATTTTGGCCGCCCTTTGAGCGGCCTCTGTGGAGAAATACTTGGACACAGCAAATTCGTTGCTGGATCGCTCGCCCTTGTCCTGCATCGAAACGGCTCTATAACCCAGCAGGCGGCCTGCTTCCAAATCGATTTTCATGTCCGCCAGTTTGTTTTGGATCGTCTGTAACCTGCTGATCGGTTTCCCATAAAGAATCCGTTCGTTGGCAAACTTAATAGATTCTTCGAGACACGCAGCCTGAAGACCCAGCGCGCAGGCGGCCATGCCGCCTCTGCCGACGTCCCCGATGGCAGCCAGCGCAATCCCCAACCCCTTTCCTTCAACGCCAACCAGATTTTCTTTCGGAACCCGGCAATTTTCATAGGCCAACTCGCCGGTATTGCATCCGCGCATGCCGACTTTGTTCTCTTCATGGGTGGCTTTGAATCCTTCCATCCCCTTTTCCATAATGAAGGTCGAGAAGGCTTTGGGATTTTCATCGTCTTTTGCAAGAACGGTAATTGTGTCGGCAATATGGGAGTTGGTTATGAAGCATTTTCGGCCGTTGAGAATGTAGTCCTCACCGTCTTTTTTATACGTTGAGCGTATGCCGGTGGGATCTGAACCGCCGGTGGCCTCCGTGACAGCGGTGGATGCCATCCGTTCTCCCGTTGCCAGGCTCGGTAAAAATTTCTTTTTCTGCGCATCGGTACCGAATTTCAAAATGGGTTCGATGCCCAATGCAAAAACTTGAAGCATCATTCCCGCTGCCACCGAAACCTTGCTGATTTCTTCGAGCGCGATAAATCGGGCGGTGTATCCCAGGCCCAGACCCCCGTATTCTTCCGGAATGGTCAATGCCATCATTTCAGCTTCCGCCATGGCTTTGACAAGGTCCTGACTGACCTTGCCGGTTTTTTCCATTTCAGGAATTTTTGGGGCAACCTGTGTTTCCGCAAATTCTTGAGCCGCTTTTCTGAACATTTCCTGTTCTTCTGTAAATGTAAAATCGATCATTTTAACTTACCTCCTTTAATGGCTTCATTCTTTCAAGGTAGTCGATCAGGGTGTTGATAGATCTATCCAAGTTGGCATCAGACTTATCCACACCGTACATAACCGTAGCGCCCAACATCCCTGCAAACAGCATTTCGGTGATGGCCCTGGTATCCACATCGTTACTCAGTCCACCCGATGCCTTGGCTTCATCCAGAAGCCTCTTGAGCAGGTGTTTAAGTCCTATAAACCCTTTATTCACTTCTCTGGATAAAAGGGGGCGCTGGTCGTTCAGTTCAACGGAAAATGTAATGAAGATACACCCTCCGGGGAAATTCTCGGCATCTTTAAGATACCGGTCTCTGAAGTTTTCAAGAAATCTTTTTATTTTTCCGATCGGATTTACAATCTCATCCAGGCCGGAAAGATTCTTTTCACGCCAAATGTTACGCGCTTCATCCAGAGCCTGGAAGAAGAGTTCCTCTTTGCTCTTAAAATGATTATAAAAACCGCCCTTTGATGTGCCTGCCGCTTCTAATATCTGACTCATTGAAGTGTTCAGGAAGCCGTTCAAGGAAAACAGCCTTAGCGATTCGTGTATGATTTTTTTCTTAAGATCACTCATGATGCGGGTTCCTTCCGAGCAATAAGACCGACCAGTCGGTCTTTGTTCATTCTTATTTTAGTGCCGCTGTTATGTCAATATTTTATTCAACCCTAAATGGGCGTAGACAAAACGGGAAAATGGAAGACCTATATATTTGTGATTTACAGAAACGACCTTTCAATGATACCGTCGATTATATTGATATTTTACCGGTACAGACCATCTGTTCAAGTCCGGGACATTCGAGGAAACGCATCAAAAAATACGGATGAGTTTCCGGTTGCTCAGCCGATTTACCGGCATTCATTTTTAGTATAGGAGGATTTGCCAATGAGATGTCATGTGAAAAAGATATTATTATTCATCCCCTTTTTGTCAATGGTTTTTCCGATGGTTTTAACCGCCCAAGAAAAGTTCGAGACCGATATCGTTAAAACATCCGCCGGCGACCTGGAAATCACCTTTATCGGCCATGGGACACTAATGCTCAACCTTGGCGGGAAAATCATCCATGTCGATCCTTGGACCCGGCTGGCCGATTATTCCGAAATGCCCAAAGCCGATCTTATTCTGTTAACCCATGAGCACCAGGACCATCTCGATCTGAACGCCATAGAGATTCTGCGCACCGAAAAAACCGATGTGGTGTTAACCCAGACCTGCTCAAGCCAGGTCAAAGGCGGGATCGTTATGAACAATGGCGATGTTAGGGTCGTAAAAGGTTTAAAAATAGAAGCGGTGCCGGCATACAATGTTGTCCATATGCGGAGTAAAGGGGTTCCTTACCATCCAAAGGGCATGGGTAACGGTTATGTCATCACACTCGGAGATAAGCGGGTTTATGTGGCGGGTGATACGGAAAACACTCCGGAAATGACGATGTTAAAAGATATCGATATCGCCTTTCTGCCCGTGAACCTGCCGTATACAATGACGCCGGAAATGGTTGCATCGGCGACAAAAACTTTTAAACCTAAAATACTCTATCCGTATCACTATGGCGAAACAGATACGTCGAAAATCGTAGAATTGCTAAAGGATGTGAAGCAGACCGAGGTGCGTATTCGAAAGATGAAGTAATCATGACTGGAATCAGGCGTCGGTCCCCACACATCGTGTTTAAAATCGCCGGCCCGTCATCTAAAGATTTGGTTGCCTGGATGCAGGATATGATGGAAATATTATGCGAAAGTCTCACTCAAGACCAGGCGAATACCTATGGGTTGGTACTGGCCTCGTGCGGCCTGCCGTATTCCATGGTAAGATCCGGCAGCGGCTGGGAAATTTGGGTTGATGAGACGATCCACGCCAGAGCCCTGGATCTTGTGGCACAATACGATGCCGAGAATTCCCAACAGCCGCCGCTGGATGCCCAGAGAGCCCAGGAACACAATAAAACGTATACGGGTATAGGGGTTTCCTTGTTTTTACTGGCATGCAATATGGCAGTCAATATGTTCGGTGGAATCGGAAAAATTGCCGGGAAATACGGCGCGTCTGCCTTTGATATTCTGAACGGAGACATATACCGGACCGTTACGTCCCTGATGCTCCACGCAGACACCCCGCATCTGGCCGGAAATATGGCCGGGATTGCCATATTCGGGACTTGGGTTTGTAACATCACCGGTGCGGGTGTCGGCTGGCTGATGATACTTTTAACCGGAATTTTGGGGAACCTGGCCAATGCAGCCCTGTTTCAATACGGTCATAATTCAATCGGCGCATCGACGGCTGTATTTGGCGCTGTCGGCTTTCTGGCCGCATATCAGCTAGATCGGAAGATCAAAGTTGCCGACCAGCGCAAGAAGGCCTGGCTTCCCCTGGCCGGCGGTTTGGCGCTGCTGGCATTTCTGGGTTCAGGGGCCCACTCGGATCTCACGGCACACTTGTTCGGTTTTCTGGCGGGCATCTTTCTGGGACTTGTTTACGCCATGTATCTGCATCGCCTTTTGAAAAAGAGACATCAAACCTACTGTATGGCCGCCACCATCGGTATCGTTATCTTCTCCTGGCTGTGGGCGTCTGATGTTCTCTAAATTCGAACCCCTTTATTGAAAGAATCACACGAACCATGGAGAAAAGACCTTGAGAGTCCTTTTGATATCCGCCAACACCGAAACCGTTAACATGCCGGTTTTGCCATTGGGATTGGGATGTGTGGCTACATCGGTACAGCGTGCAGGGTACCCGGTCAGGGTGTTAAATTTACAGGATCAAACTGAACCCCTGGCGGCCGTCCAAGAAATCGTCGAAGAATTCCCACCGGAGGTCATCGGAATCTCCGTCAGAAATATCGATGACCAGAACAGGGAACGCCCGATGTTTTATCTGGACTCCGTAAAAGAGATCGTATCGATTTGCCGCAATACGACCCGCGCTGTCATTGTTTTAGGGGGTGCGGGTTATAGTATTTTTCCGCAGTCCGCCCTGGATTACCTTGAAGCCGACCTGGGGATTCAGGGGGAAGGGGAAGCGGCGTTTCTTGAGCTTCTCCACAGGCTCCGAAATAAAATCGGACTCTCGGGAATTCCCGGCCTCCATTTTTTCCGTCATGGGATTCAAAACCCACCCAAGCGTATCGACAATTTGGCCGCCTATCCGCTGCCACTGCCCGGTACCCATATCCGGATTCCGGCCATGCTCGAAGAAGAAGAAATATGGTTTCCGGTTCAAACCCGCCGCGGATGTCCCATGGATTGTAATTATTGTTCAACCGCCAGTATTGAAGGACGAACCATTCGAAAATATCCGCCCGAAAAAGTTGTCGAGATGATTTCGCGATATGTCGATGCCGGGTTTGATCGCTTTTTTTTCGTTGACAATACCTTTAATTTTCCGCCTTCCTATGCCAAAACGCTTTGTGACCGATTGATATCGGCAGATTTGAAGATTATCTGGCGGTGTATCTTGTATCCCTGGAAGGTTGATGAGACGCTGGCGGAAAAAATGTCCCTGGCCGGCTGCAGAGAGGTCAGTTTTGGTTTTGAAAGCGGTTCAATAAAGATACTTCGAAACATGAACAAAAAATATGGTCCGGATGACGTGCGGAAGATTTCAGAACGACTGAAGGCGGTTGGCATCCATCGCATGGGATTTTTGTTGCTGGGTGGACCCGGTGAGAGCAGGGAGACCGTTCTAGAAAGTCTGACTTTTGCCGACTCCTTGGCGTTGGAAGTTGTGAAAGTTACGACCGGAATTCGAATTTATCCGCATACCTTGCTGGCCCGAACGGCCCTTGAAGCGGGATTGATTGAATCGGACGAGGATCTTCTTTTTCCGAAGTTTTATATGGCAAAAGAGTTGGAAGGCTGGCTGGAACAGACTGTGGACGCCTGGATGGCGGGCCGCCCCAACTGGATCAAGTGAAACCCGGGCAGGTTTGGACGCGCCATTTCGCAACATTTAGAATCTTTGAAGCGATGGTATGATTTAAAACACAATTCCCACATATCCCACAAAACTGGCGCCGGGATTTTTATCATAGCTGGTGGCATATGCTAGGGTTTCCGCTTGTTGTGCCCCGAGCTGTTTTGCAGCTGCAATGGCTGTTGCGGCCGCGCCGCTGCAGCAGGCATTCTGGTGGGTCATGCCTTCTTTAATGACTTTTTCGGGGTCCATGGCCAGCATGGCATCAATAACCCGTCGGTCATTTTTATTTCGGACCCAGTCCACCGCTGAAGGCCCCGTGCCCTGGGACATAAAGCCGTAATTCGGGCCGTAATGGGTAAGGTCCGTGGAACCGATGACTTTGACCTGAAGCCCCATCCGGGTTGACATGTCGGCGACAGCTTTCCCGATTTCAAGAGATTTTTTCGTCGGCGGCGCACCGATGGGAACGATTTTAGCGTCCTTAAAAAAATATTTAATAAAAGGGAGCTGAAGTTCGATGGTATTGTCCTGGGTAAAGCGATCCGCGGTCTCAATTTCAAATGTAAATTTTTCGGCCAGCTCACCCGCAAGTTGTTTTTCTATTTGTATGGCACCAAAAGGGGTCTCCCATGCACCGTCGGTCATAATATAGGCCGGGGAACCGCTATGGAGATGCATGCCGAAAATTACAAAAACATCCGGCGGATTTTCATCTTGAAGACGGTGTATTACATTGCATGCGATGCTGCCTGAAAAAAACCATCCGGCATGGGGCACGATGCCGCCGGTTAAGGTTCTTTCCGAAATGGTTTCTGTGCCGTATTCTTTTAGGAATCCTTGGATCTCTTTCTCGCACGCCGAAGCATTGCCCGGGTACCAGCTTCCTGAAAAAATAGATTTTCTTATATTCATGATAGCCGCCTCCCTTCTAACCTTTTAATTTGCCACATGGGGCTGAATAAGTCCAATATATTTTTACCTAAACTGAGCGTTTCAAATAGTGACAGGAATATAAAAAATTAATAATTATAGATTAATATACATCACTAACATCGCTAATAGATCTCATCCAATAGGTGAATGTATTTATGCAAAAAAATGTCACCATTTGAAACCCTTCGGGATTGCCGATTTTACCGAATCTGCTGCGTTATGAGACAGTTGCAGTAGCAGACTACGGCTGCATGTCTCATGCCTTGCATCTCCGGCAAATTCGACAATCGCTCAATTTAGGTTTCACAAAGGGAATTGAGCCGGATTACAAACCCGTTAGGGTTAATTTGCCCCTTCTGTTTGATGTTTTTCGTGAGAAATTCGGGTTAGACCTTGACATGACAGGGGTATGATCACTATTTTTAACCAAAATTTATCCGGGTTGGGAGTTTTGAATGCAATCAAATAAAATATTTTCCACCGACATCGAAGTCAGGTTCCGTGACCTTGATGCCCTTGGACATGTTAATAATGCAGTTTTTTTTACATATTTTGAAGAAGGGCGAAAAAATTTTTCCAAAAAAATATTTAAGGTTTCGGACCTTTCGGATTTTAGCTTTATCATGGCCCATATCCGCTGTGATTATCTGAAA
This sequence comes from Desulfobacterales bacterium, assembly GCA_035529735.1. Classification (GTDB taxonomy): domain Bacteria; phylum Desulfobacterota; class Desulfobacteria; order Desulfobacterales; family UBA11574; genus JAAXQD01. Next base: position 13,367 of record DATKWE010000107.1, read on the forward strand.
CCGATTAAATTTAATGGTCATATTACGCTTAAAATGTGGGTCAAACACATCGGGAACCGAAGTTTTTCTTTTGAATATAAACTCATTGACTCTAAAGACGAATCGATGGTTTATGCCACCGGTGAATCGGTCCAGGTCTGTTATGATTACACAGCGGATACATCGATGGCGGTTACGGATAAGATGAGAGAAGCGATGGCTCAATATTTGATACAACCCTAATTGATCGTAAACAAACCGGGACTTAGATTATCGCTCAATTGGGGACCAAGGAAATCCAGATTAGGAGGTTTTTCATGCCCATATATGAATATCAATGTGAACAGTGTCACCATTGTTTTGAGGTGCTTGTTTTCAGCAGTGATGATGAAAAGGCAACCTGCCCTGAATGTTCTCACAGCCGGGTAAAGCGGCTTTTAAGTTCCACGTGTTTTATCGGCAGTTCCGGCGGCAGCGGTTGCAGCAAAAGTGCGCCGAAAGGTTTCTCATGAGCCAGATAGTTCCTAGTGGCGGTCGGCCGCTAAAGAGATGAGACTTCCCAGGACTATGATTTAGATCTGGGTTCAAACAGCCATTTTTCTTGACAGGTCAAAAAAGAGGTGTTAACAGATTTTTGAACATACAGGCACGTAGCTCAGGGGGAGAGCGCTACCTTGACACGGTAGAGGTCGTTGGTTCAAATCCAATCGTGCCTACCATTTTGAACAAGATTTTAGGGCTGAATATCATTTGGCCCTTTTTTATTTGTTTTGGGAAAAATTTTAAAATTCTTATCTGATTCAATACGTCATTGGACTGCAACAGCGAACGGATCTTAGGGTCATATTTTAACGCATCACCGCTTGAAACGCTGGATCCCCAAATGATCAGATATCGCTCACAAAAGACTTTTTACGAGTTTGTCAATATTAAAAACGTTTAAATAATAGATAGTTAAAACACATTGATTGTTTTTCGACCATCCAAAAGCGTCACCGAAGCGCCCTCGTGTTTTCCGGAATATCCACACCACACCCCAAACATGTAAAATATATCCACTTTACTCCACTTAATATTTGATGTAATATTTTCCTTTAACATTTATAAATTATTATATAAAAATATAATATATTTATTTATTTTTCTTGACATTTATCGAAAAATGTACTTTTAAACAAAAAAGTGGATTAAAGTGGATAACTCTGGAGAAATATGTTTCGAGGAAGCTCATTTCATACCATCGATACCAAAGGACGCATCATCGTTCCTGCCAGATTCCGTGACATGATTAAAGCAGACGGCTCATATGGCGTCATGCTTTCCAGGATGGATTCGGGGCTTGTGGCCTATACCTATGACGGGTGGCGAAAAATCGAGAGCCGCATATTGTCCCTTGCCGAGAAAAGCGAGAGTATGCGCCGATTCAGAAGAGTTTTTATCGGCGGATCGTTTGAATGTCCCTGCGACAAACAGGATCGTGTTTTGATACCGCAGAACTTGAGAGAATATGCGGGGTTAGACAGAGAAATCGTACTGGTCGGCGTTCTCGATCATTTTGAAATATGGTCACGGGAAAATTGGGACCAAGAGAATATGCATCTGGAAAAGGATATGAAAAAGGAGGATGTAAGAAACGAAATCGCAAAATTAGGGCTCTAATTGTATGTCGTTCAAACATACCCCTGTAATGCTTCATGAAGTGCTCCGCTATCTGAACTGCAGACCCGGAAAAATCTATGTTGATTGTACCCTTGGAGGCTCGGGACATGCCAGGGCAATATGCAAAAAAATCATGCCGGATGGCGTCTTTATCGGCATCGATCAAGATATAGATGCCGTCCAACACGCAAAAAAAGTGTTAGAACCATTGGACTTAAGCGTCCACATCTTTCACGGAAACTTTATATATCTTCCTGATTTTCTTGAACAGTTAAATATAAGATGGGTGGACGGGATTCTCCTTGATCTTGGGGTTTCACTTGATCAGATCGAATCAAGCGGTCGTGGTTTCAGTTTTAAAAGGGATGAACCGCTTGATATGCGGATGAGCACAGCGGCGAACACAACAGCGGAAGATTTAGTCAACCGGACGGCGGAAAATAGCCTCAGGAAAATATTTCAGGAATACGGAGAAGAACGCTGGTCCGCACAAATCGCAAGAAAAATAGTTCAGCAGCGGAAGGGCAAACCCATAAGGTCCAGCAAACATCTGGCCCGGATTGTGTGCGATGCTATTCCAAAGCCCGCACTGTTTAATCAAAAAATTCATCCGGCAACACGGGTTTTCATGGCGCTTAGAATTGCTGTAAACAAGGAGCTTGAAATGCTCGATTTATTCATGAAAAACGTTGCGGATCTCCTCACTCCCAAAGGTCGTCTCTGTATTCTATCTTTCCACTCCCTTGAAGACCGAATTGTAAAACATCGATTAAAAGCTTTGGAAAAATCGTGTGTGTGTCCACCCGATTTTCCCAAATGTGTCTGTGATCAAAGATCGGTCATTCGCTTACTGACAAAAAAGATCGTTCGTCCCACAAAAGACGAAATTGCAAGAAATCCCATGGCAAGAAGTACAAAATTGAGAGCAGCGGAAAAGATATAATGGCCCGGAAAACACGAGAAAAAACAGGCGATATGAAACTCACGGGAATCTGGATTGTTTTCATGACCGTATTTATTGCTGAACTTTTCCTATATACGTGGTGCCGTGTCAACTGTATCGGGGTCGGCTACGAAATTTCAAAGGAGACCCAAAAACAGCATGAACTTGTGGCCTTGGAGACCAACTTTAAGATTGAGCTGGCAAGCTTAAAATCACCGGAACGAATCTCAAAAATTGCAAAAAACCAACTTGGCCTGGTAACGCCCTCTCAAAAACAGACGATTGTTATTCCATGATATCTAAAAACCGTATCATACTAAATTCTCGGATGTATGAATTTTCGATACACGACACTATGTTAATATGAAACAGATAAAATTTCGCGTGATCATCGTTGGGATTGTCTTTACACTCTTTTTTACCATTATTGGTGCCAAAGCGATGTATCTTCAGATTTTTTGCCGTTCCTGGCTGTCCGAGAAAGCCGCAAACCAGTATGAAGTGTCTTTAAAATCTTCTGGAAAACGCGGAACAATCTACGATAGAAACCTAAGGGAAATGGCCGTCAGTATCGATGTTACCTCTATTGCCGCACACCCGCCACAAATAAAAAACCCGAAGGCGGCAGCAGAATCACTTGCGGAGGCGCTGAAAATCAACCGTAATGTGCTTGCCAAAAGACTTACTTCTGAAAAAAAGTTTGTATGGATTAAAAGAAAAGTAACCCCAAAGGAGGCCGAAATCGTCCGGAATCTTAACATCGACGGCCTCGTTTTTTTAAGCGAACATAAGCGTTTTTATCCCAACAAAACACTCGCCTCCCAGCTCATTGGATTTACCGATATTGACGATAACGGCCTGGAAGGGATCGAATTTTATTGCAACGATGATCTCAAGGGGGCTGATTCCCGATATACGGTTTTAAGGGATGCTCACGGTCGTGGATTTGAGGCTGAAAACATAACCGGTTCAGATTCCATCGGAAAAAATCTTGTTCTCACCATTGACAGCAACATCCAATACATTGCTGAAAAAACCCTCGCCGAAACTGTGACAAAATTTTCGGCAAAATCCGGAATGGCCGTTGTGATGGCCACCGGCACCGGCGCCGTATTGGCGCTGGCACATTTTCCTTTTTTAAATCCCAATGCCTTAAATGAGTTCGACCAGGAGCTTTGGCGGAACCGGGTTATCACCGATCCGTTTGAACCGGGTTCAACCATGAAGATCTTTAGTGCCGCAGCGGCCATAGAGTCCGGCAGCAGCTCGCCGAACAGTATCTTTTATTGCGAAAACGGTGCGTATCGGGTGGGCAGACACGTTGTTCACGACACCCACGAGTATGGATGGCTTTCTCTGCAGCAGATTATTAAATATTCGAGCAATATCGGCGCCATCAAATTCAGCACAAAAACAGGGTCTGAATCTCTATTCAGAACACTGCGCAATTTCGGTTTCGGAACAAAAACCGGAATAGACTGTCCCGGAGAAACCGCCGGCAGCCTGGCATCTTTCAAAAAGTGGACAAAAATCGACGCCGGCACCATATCCTTCGGACAGGGGATATCGGTTTCAGCATTGCAGCTCATCGCTGCGACGTCTGCCATTGCGAACAAAGGGATTTTCATGAAGCCCTATGTTGTTCAGGCCATTACCGATCAAAATGGACGCCTCATAAAAAGCTTTGCCCCAAGTAAAGGGCGGCGGGTAATTTCAGAAAAAACCGCCGAAACCTTAACCCGGATCATGCAGACCGTCACCACCGAAGGCGGCACCGGTGTCAATGCTGCACTTGAGGGGTATTCCGTTTGCGGCAAAACAGGAACAGCACAGAAAATCGGTAAAAACGGCGCGTATGCGAACGGGAAATATGTATCGTCTTTTGTCGGCTTTGTACCTTCAGAACACCCGAAGGTTGCAATTTTGGTGGTCATTGACGAGCCTAAAGGGCAGCATTACGGGGGTACCGTTGCGGCACCGGGATTTAGAAATATTGCTCAGAAAACTCTGGCCTATATGAACATATCACCCAAAAGCAAAACAGACGGACTCATCGTCTCACTGGGGAGCAAGACCAAAGCGTGCAGCTTTTGAATTTATTAAAAACTGTCCATCCAGTAAAATTTCACGGAATACGGGCGAAATCCGGCGAAGCGATTACGGATACCCGGAACACTGAACACCATGCCTCGGACCCTGAAATAGGTTCCATTCATTACCGGGCACAGGATGTTGAGCCGGGGGGACTGTTTGTTGCCATAAAAGGTCTTGTGGCAGATGGACATGACTTTATCGATGACGCACTGTCAAGAGGCGCATCCGCAATTGTTACCCAGAAACCCGTCAACAGAGAATCCGTAATTGTTGAGGTTGAAAATACCCGAAGAGCCCTTGCGACGATATCCGGCAGGTTTTATTCGAATCCGTCGGAAAAACTCTTTTTAATCGGTATCACCGGCACCAACGGCAAAACAACGACGGCATTTTTAATTGAGCAGATTCTTTCACAAGCCGGTATCAATGTGGGTGTCATCGGAACCCTAAATTACCGTTATTCGGGAAAGACCTTTCAAAATCCGATAACAACGCCCGAATCATTGGATCTTCAGAAGATACTGGCACAAATGCTTGAAGAAGGGATCACCCATGTTGTCATGGAGGTCTCTTCACATGCACTGGATCTGGACCGGGTGTACAACTGTAAATTCGATTTGGCGGTCTTTACCAATCTGACCCAGGACCATCTTGATTATCACAAAGATATGGCGTCCTACTGGTCTTGTAAAAAAAAGCTTTTTACAGAAATCCTTGGGCCCAAATCGGGCAATGACCGGGCAATGGCCGTGATAAATCACAATGATGAAAAAGGAAGACAGCTGATCCGTATGCTCGAAACAAGATCGGGTGAAATTTCTGTTCTCTCCACAGGTTTTTCGGACAAAACCAGTATATGTGCCGAGAGATTCGACCACAACCTTACCGGAATTTCGGGCAGAATTTCTACGCCTGAAGGATTTTTAGAGATCAAATCCAGCCTGGTGGGACAACATAATTTGGAAAACATTCTCTGTGCTACCGGTGTCGGCATTGCCCTCGGGGTTTCATTGGACATTATCAAAGACGCCATTGAATCGGTGGGCGTCGTACCCGGCCGTCTTGAAGCTATTTCAAATGACGACAACCGGTTTGTATATGTCGATTATGCCCACACACCGGATGCGCTTGAAAATGTGCTGTCCACGCTACGATCATCGGCTCCGGGTCGACTCATCTGCGTATTTGGCTGCGGCGGCAATCGGGACAGGGCCAAGCGGCCGCAGATGGGTGAAATCGCCGGGAGGCTTTCTGATCTTGTCATTGTTACGTCGGATAATCCAAGAACTGAACCGCCCATGGAAATCATCGATCAGATTCTGGATGGAACAAAAAATCTGCCGTTGCACCTCTATACCCCATCAGATCTGAACAAAGGGTTTCAAAAAAAAGGGTGCGGTGTCGAGCCCGACCGAAGAAACGCCATACAGCTGGCAATTACGGCCTCCAGGCCCAAAGATACGGTTCTGATCGCGGGCAAAGGGAACGAAACCTATCAAATCATCGGGGATCAGACCCTTTCTTTTGATGACAGAGAAGAAGCGGCAAAAGCACTCTCAATGATCGACGGTCAAGGTTCTGCCCACAAATTTCAGGGGTTTTCGGAACTTCAAACCGCCAACCCGAAGTCCGGAACCCTCAAACCGATTCCGTGGGCCGTTGCTGAAATTCTCAAAGCCACCGGCGGAGAACTTTTTTGCGGTGATTCCAATGACACGTTTGCCGGGGTCTCCATCGACTCGCGCAGGATATCTGTTGAAGACCTCTTTATCGCAATCAAAGGCGACGTTCATGACGGACACCGTTTTATTGAGGATGTCCTGAAAAAAGGCGTCGGCGGACTTCTGATCGAAAAAAATAGAACCCACAAACTGCCTGAACGGAGATTGTTAAAACCCGGGATCACCTGTATCACGGTAAATGACACCGGCAAAGCATTGGCCGACCTTGCGGCATTTAACAGAAAACGTACCCATGTGTCGGTGATCGCCATAACCGGTTCAAACGGAAAGACCAGCACCCGAAACATGACAACAGGCGTCGTTTCCCGTCGTTTTTGTACATTGTCGACCCAAGGGAATTTAAACAACGAAATCGGGCTTCCCCTGACCCTGCTGAATCTTAACAGACACCATCGGTGGGCTGTTTTGGAACTGGGCATGAACAGACCCGGAGAAATTGAACGGCTCGCCCAAATCTGTTTGCCGGATTTAGGGGTTATTACAAATATCGGTCCTGCACATCTTGAAGGGTTGGGCTCCCTTGATGCCGTCATGCAAGCCAAAGGTGAACTGCTGGGAAAAATTAAACCGGAAGGTACGGCGGTTCTCAATGCAGATGATCCCAGACTTTTGAAACTGGCGGATACAACCTCCAGAAATGTTTTGCTCTTCGGCGTTTCGGCAGATGCTGCAATCCGGGCCGAATCTATCCAGAAAAAAACGTCGGGACTTTCTTTTGTCCTGGTGCTCCCCGACGAACGGATCCGGGTGGATCTTAAAACGCCGGCTGTTTTCATGGTTTCCAATGCCCTGGCAGCAGCGGCCGTGGGCCATATTTTGGGGCTAACTGCCGGTGAAATCAAGGCGGGTCTGGAAGATTTTAAACCGGTTCCGGGGCGGATGAACATCCTTAAAACCGGCAAAGGGGTCCATATCATCGACGATACCTATAATGCCAATCCGGGTTCAATGGAGGCCGCCATAAAGACCCTTAAGTCATTAAAGGGACAGCGCAGGGGAATCCTCATTTTAGGCGACATGCTTGAACTTGGGGAACATGCCGAGTCTTTGCACCGCGAGATGGGTTCCAAAGCTGCCAGGTCCGGTATCGAAAGGATTTATGCAACCGGCGATTACGCCGAAAATGTCGTGACCGGTGCATTGGATGAACATATGGATTCCGGTGATATTTTCAAAGGTACCCGGGAAGAAATCCTGGAGGACATCATCGACCGGCTCGATGCCGGCGATTGGATTCTGGTGAAGGGGTCCAGGGGAATGGCCATGGAAAAGGTTGTTGAGGGACTGCTTCGCTGGGCCGGCCATTAAAATGAATGTAATATTTTAATTTTTTCAAAACATTATCGCTTCAAGCATAATTAAAAAATGATATATCATCTACTATTTCCGCTTCATAAAACCATATCGGTTTTTAATGTATTCCGGTACATTACTTTCCGGACGATCTATGCCAGTTTGACGGCTTTTTTAATCTGCTTTTTGCTGGGGCCTTGGGTTATTCGAAAACTGAGCTATATGCAGATCGGGCAGTATATCAGGGATGACGGTCCGGAAACACACCAAAAAAAGGCCGGGACGCCGACCATGGGCGGGACGCTGATCATTTTTTCAATCATTGTTTCCACCCTGTTATGGACCAATTTAACCAATTATTTTGTTTGGATCGTCCTTCTGGTGACGGTGGGTTATGGCGCTATCGGTTTTGCTGATGACTACCTCATGCTGATCAAGAAGCAGAGCAAGGGGTTAAATGTTCGAAACAAATTTCTGCTACAGACGATTCTGGCAATTGCTACGGGGATTCTGGTCTACACGGTTCCGGACTTTTCCACCCGGGTGACCGTTCCGTTTTTTAAAAATATATCACCCGATCTCGGATGGGGATATATATTGTTTGCTGCATTTGTCATCATCGGCACCTCAAATGCAGTCAATATCACCGACGGGCTTGATGGTCTTGCCATCGGACCTTTTATCATCGCTTCAGCTGCATATATGGTTTTTGCCTATGTGGCAGGGCACTTCAAGATCGCCAATTATCTGCAGATCAGTTATGTTGCAGGGAGTGGGGAGATTGCCGTCTTCTGCGGAGCGATGGCCGGATCAGGCCTGGGTTTTTTGTGGTTCAATTCATATCCCGCACAAATTTTCATGGGTGATGTGGGCTCGCTGGCCCTGGGTGCAGCCATCGGCACCGTGGCGGTTATCACCAAACAGGAGATACTGCTGGCCCTGGTGGGCGGGCTCTTTGTTATTGAAACGCTGTCTGTGATTTTTCAGGTCGGTTTTTTCAAAATGACCAACGGCCGCAGGATTTTTCGAATGGCTCCGCTTCACCACCATTTTGAACTCAAAGGATGGGCTGAACCCAAGGTCATTGTTCGATTCTGGATCATCGCAATTGCACTGGCGCTGATTTCCATGAGTACGCTGAAACTGAGATAAAGATGAAGATAATACGCTGTCGGTAATAATGCACAACCCGTAATCTATAACCTATAACCTGCTTAATTTCATGGATCTTGCAAAAAAAAACATTCTTATCGTCGGTCTTGGCATATCCGGTATGGCGGCGGCGCGATTTGCCAAAAACAGGGGTGCATCCGTTACCGTAACCGACATTGCCGAAGGAAAAACTCTGGGATCCAATCTGGCTGCAGTGCAAAAAATGGGCGTTAAACTGGAACTGGGCCGGCATAACATTGAAACCTTCGAACATGCCGATATCATTGTTGTAAGCCCAGGGGTTCCCCATACCATCTTGCCCATAGAACGGGCCAAAGAAAAAGGAATTCCGGTATGGGGAGAGCTCGAGTTTGCTTCACGATTCATCCGGGAGCCTGTTATCGCCATATCCGGCACCAATGGGAAGACGACAACAACACGGCTTTTGGGGCGCATGCTCGAAAACTCAGGATTTAAAATTTTTGTGGGCGGAAATATCGGCAATCCTTTGATCGATTATGCGGACACGGGCGGAACGGCCGACATGGTTGTCGCGGAAGTCAGCAGTTTTCAGCTCGATACCATCGATACATTCAGGCCTCGCGTGAGTGTTCTGCTGAATATCCGTGACGATCATCTCGACCGGTATCCGGATTTTGAGTCTTATGCCAGGTCCAAAGGCCGGATTTTTGAAAACCAACAAGAAGATGATACCGCAGTGCTAAACGGCTCTGATCCGGTCGTTTGTTCGATCAGCAAAACACTTAGGACCCGGAAACTGCCCTTTTATCATCAGGGCAATTCTCATGCACACAACCGGGAATATGCAATTATCGGCCGAATCAATGGACAAAAATCGCATTCAATCAAAATTTTCACCCAAGAGAACCCGGACGCCGTTCTTGACCTTTCAAAGGTAAATCTCATGGGCCGGCACAATATGGAAAACGTAGCGGCTGCATCGTTGGCAGCCCTGGCTGCCGGCGGTACTTTAGAAGGGGTCCAATCCGGGTTAAACGATTTTAAAGGCCTTTCCCATCGACTGGAATATATAAAAACCATAAATGACGTCCGATTTTATGATGATTCAAAAGGTACAAACATCGACGCAGTGGCCAGAGCACTCGAAGTCTTCAGGAACCCGGTGGTCCTCATTATGGGCGGGCGTGATAAAGGCGGAGACTTTAAACAATTGCGGGGACTGGTGCAGCAACGTGTAAAAAAACTGATCGTCATGGGCGAGGCGAGGGATGAGATAAAATCGGTTCTTGAAGATACGTGCAAGGCGGACGTGCCAACGGCATCCACAATGGAAGAAGCGGTCCGTTGTGCATTTCTATCTGCGGTGCCCGGGGATATCGTGCTGTTATCTCCCGGTTGTTCGAGCTTTGACATGTACAACAGTTATGCGGAGCGGGGGGAAGCTTTCTGTACGGCCGTCGAAAACCTTACACGGACAAGCCGGGAATAAAAATAATGGCCGCAACGGCACAAAAAGGAACTAAGAAAAAAAGCATGACCCGTGACAATCAGAACATCCAGAAAGTTCTAAAACCGCCGCTCCAATATGATATCGCGCTTTTGTTTCCGGTCCTGTTCCTGGTGGGCATCGGAATTGTCATGGTCTACAGCGCAAGTTCGGCCCTGGCCCTGAAAAAGTTCGGCACGAGTTATTATTTTTTAAAAAAACAGTCGATTTTTGCACTGTTGGGTATTGTTGCACTGGTGGTCAGCTACCATATACCCTACCGGGTTTTTCGTTCTTTGACATATCCGTTGCTTATCCTGGCCTTTATATTCCTTATTGCGATTCTGGTTTCCGGGTTCGGCTATTCGGCAGGCGGTGCAACGCGATGGTTTCGTGTGGAAAGTATTACATTTCAGCCTTCTGAATTCGCCCGCTTTGCACTGGTGATCTATCTGGCATATTCAATGAATAAAAAAAAGGATAGAATCAAGGAGTTCAAGGTCGGTTTTCTACCCCACATTTTGCTCCTTGGCATGTTTTCGGTTCTGATCATTTTACAGCCTGACTTCGGTTCGGTGGTTATTCTGGGTGCGATTACATGGATAATGCTTTTTATCGGGGGGGTTCGAATTTCACATTTACTGGGATCATTGGCCGTGGCAACCCCCATTGTCTACTATTTAATGGTCAGTGCTGATTATCGAATTGAGCGTATCATATCTTTCCTGAATCCTTGGCAGTATTCAGCAGATAAAGGTTACCAGATTGTCCATTCTCTTTTGGCTTTCGGTACAGGAGGGATCTGGGGTACCGGCATCGGCGGCGGCTATCAGAAGCTGTTTTACCTTCCTGAACCCCACACCGATTTCATCTTTTCGGTCATCGGAGAGGAACTCGGTCTTTTGGGCGTTTTGATTATCCTTGGGTTTTATACCCTAATCTTATGGCGGGGGGTATCGATTGCCAGAAACAGCAAGGATGTTTTCGGATCATTGGTGGCCATTGGCCTGACAACGGCAATGGGCCTGCAGGTGTGTATTAACATGGGCGTTGCCCTCGGACTCCTGCCCACCAAGGGGCTTACGCTGCCATTTTTGAGCTATGGCGGCACATCCCTTTTGATCAATATGGTATCCATCGGGCTGCTGATGAATATCGGGGCCTCTAAAAGAATGCCCAAAGCTGAAAGTTGAGATGACGTATTATTTTAGGCGGTTGAAGAAAGTTGTCGCATTCAGACAATCCGGTTTTTAGCGGATTATCTGAATTCTGGGTGGACGCGCTGCACTTTCAAAAGACGCGTGACGCGTCATAAAAAGCAAACGGCAGTTATGGTTCAGGGCGATAAGAAACGAAAGAAAAGAAGAAACTTCGGCGCGGTTCGAAATGCTTCAAGGGCGTTGCGCATCGTTATCGCCGGTGGCGGGACCGGCGGTCATCTCTTCCCGGGGATTGCCATTGCTCAGGAATTTTTGGCCAGAAACCCGGAAAACACTGTCTTATTCGTTGGTACCGAACGACCCTTTGAAATTTCGATTTTGTCAGAAACAGGGTTTAAACATCAATCTATTACCGCTGAAGGCTTCAAGGGGCGGGGGTTTTGGAATCAGATCGTGTCGATCTCAAAAATACCCATAGGCGTCATTGAATCTATTCTGATTCTCAAACGCTTCAAGGCCGATTTGGTGGTGGGTGTGGGCGGCTATTCCGCCGGACCCCTTGTGACGGGCGCATGGCTCCTGGGGATTAACATTGTCCTGCATGAACAAAATATTCTGCCCGGAATTACCAACCGGATTCTATCGCGTTTTGCGGACCGGATATATGTCTCGTTCAACGAAACAAAAGCCGGCTTGAACCCTAAAAAAATACGGGTTACCGGAAACCCTGTGCGCAAAGAAATTCTCCAATTCGCAAGGAAGCAGAAAGATGTCCACATGGCGGATTCAGGGCAGCGGCGGCAGTTCACGATCCTGATACTCGGCGGGAGCCAGGGGGCTCACCGTATAAACATGGCAGTTTTGGAAGCCATTGAATGTATCGATGATAAAGAAGCTTACTTGTTCGTGCATCAGACCGGGGCACACGATGAAATCCGGGTAAAAAGTGTTTACAGGGAACAGGGCGTTCCCTGCGAAGTCCAGGCCTTTTTTAAAGATATGGCCCGACAGTATCAAAAAGCCGATCTGATCATATGCCGGGCAGGAGCGACCACTGTGGCAGAAGTCAAAGCTATTGAGAAGGGCGTCATTTTCATACCGTTTCCTTTTGCTGCGGATGACCACCAGGTGCTAAACGCACGTTCTTTGGTCGACGCAGGGGCTGCCGAAATGATCCTTGAAAAGGATCTCAGCGGTAAAGCCCTTGCAGAGCGAATTTATTTTTATGCCGCCAACCCGGATGACCTTCATCGGATGGCATCCCGGGCCGGGGATCTTGGCCGAGTTGACGCGGCAGCGGCGATTGTCGATGACTGTTACAGATTGATTGCTTCATCAGATCGCTGAATTGCTTATTGGCTGAAACCATTGAACCTTTAATGAATCAGCGATTTAACCAATCAACCAATTAACTATTTAACCAACTATCCATGTTTCTTAAAAAATATCATATCCACTTTGTTGGAATCGGCGGTATCGGCATGAGCGGAATTGCCGAACTCCTTCTCAATCTCGGCTATAAGGTGTCCGGATCTGACATCAGTGCTTCAGACATTACCCGGCGGCTGGAACGCCTCGGAGGTATTATATTTGAAGGTCATTCCAAAGAACAAATCAGGGGGGCTGATGTTGTTGTCACTTCGTCGGCGGTGGGCCCGGAAAATCCTGAAGTTGTGGCCGCAGGCCGAGCGTCGATCCCGGTAATCCCCCGGGCGGAGATGCTGGCGGAACTGATGCGCTTGAAGTACAGTGTGGCGATTGCCGGCGCTCACGGAAAAACATCGACTACGTCGATTGTCGCCTCTGTGCTGGGTAAAGGGGGGCTTGACCCTACGGTCGTTATCGGCGGGAAACTAAAAAGTATCGATTCCAATGCCCTCCTTGGCGAGGGGGATTATATCGTGGCCGAAGCCGATGAAAGCGACGGTTCTTTTCTTAAAATGTCCCCCACCATCGCGGTGGTGACGAATATCGATCGAGAGCATCTCGATTATTATCGAGACTTGGATCACATCAAAGAAGTCTTTATGAGCTTTATTGACAAAATACCTTTTTACGGTCTGGCGGTTCTTTGTCTGGACGATGAGTCGATCCAGTCGCTTATCCCGAACATTCATAAACGGTTTGCGACCTATGGAATGACTACTCAAGCCGATTTCCAGGCCAAAGATGTGGCTTTTGAAGGGTTGCAAAGCAGGTTCAAGGTGTATCATCTTGGAACGTTACTCGGAGAGATCTTGCTGAACCTCCCGGGCCTTCATAATGTTTACAATTCCCTGGCAAGTATCGCGGTGGGCATTGAACTCGATATTCCTTTTGAAGTTATAAAATCGGCGCTTCAAACTGCGGAAGGTGTTCAACGGCGGCTGGAAATTAAGGGTGAAAAAAAAGGGGTTACGGTGATCGACGATTACGGGCATCATCCTACGGAGATCAAGACCACCCTGCATGCCGCAAGGGAATGCTGGCCGGGCAGACGGATTGTGGTGGTGTTCCAACCCCACCGCTACAGCAGAACCCAGGCACTTTTTGATGACTTCACCCGTTCATTCTATCAGTCGGACCTGCTGGTGGTTCTTCCCATCTATGCAGCCGGAGAAGAAAAGATAAAAGGGGTAGAAGGGCATGCTCTGTTTGAAGGAATCCAGCGCCACGGCCACAGAGACGTCGTTTATATGCAAAATTTTGAAACGGCGGTTACGCATCTGAAAAACGTTTTAGCCCCAAACGATATTATGATCACTCTGGGTGCCGGAGATGTTTGGAAAGTCGGGGAAATGGTGCTTGATGAATTGTCAATATAGACGTGTTGCAACACCGTCAATATTCGGGATGCAACCAGAGGACATACCGTTTATGGCCCTTGATTCTGATCGCATAAAATGGCTTGAAAACCGGTTCGGAGACACCGTCAAATTTTGCGAACCCATGTCCGGACATACATCATTGCGTGTCGGGGGGCCGGCAGAAGCTTTGGTGACGCCTGAAAACCTTGAAGATCTTAAAGCGCTGGTGGAATGGTCATGGAACAACGGACTTTCCTATCTGATCATCGGCGAAGGCACCAATCTTCTGGTCAAGGACGGCGGCATCAAGGGAATTGTTATCGTGTTGACAAAATGTCTGAAGACCATCGTTCAGACAGGCATGGAAGCCGATGGCCTTATCGTTAGCGCCTCGGCAAGTGTCCGCATGCGATCCCTTTGCGCGTATGCACTGAAACAGGGCCTTGAAGGAATGAATTTTGCCCTGGGCATTCCAGGGACGGTTGGCGGAGGGATTATAATGAATGCCGGGACCTCCCATGGCGCCATGGAAAACGTCCTTGAATCCATCACCGTATTGCTGCCTACGGGTCGGACCCGAAGAATTCGGCGGGAACAGCTCGATTTTTCTTACAGAACGCTTTCATGGAACAGTGAGCTAACCGATGGTCATCGCGCACAAACGGTTATATTAGACGGCTGCTTCTGTCTGCGTCCTTCGGATTCAGAAAAACTCAAAAAAGAGGCGCGAACAATTTTAAAAACACGCTGGAAAAAACAGCCCATGGGCTGGCCAAGTGCAGGATGTTTTTTTAAAAATCCCTCGTCCGGGAAAACAGCGGGCCAACTTATTGAGATGGCCGGCCTAAAAGGAAAATCCATCGGCGGGGCAGAAATTTCATCCAAGCATGCCAATTTTTTTATAAACCGGCACAACGCATCGGCCGCAGACTTTCTGGCATTGATGGAACTGGCTGAAGAGACCGTATCAAACAAGTTCAACATTGACCTTAAAAGAGAGGTTAAGATTGTTGGGACGTAAAGGCATCCGGAAAAATTATTACAAAAACAGTGCTGCCAGAAAGCGCAATAACATTATAACGCGCGTTATTTTCAGCATAAAAACAGCGACTGTCGGGACAATTTTGCTGTTGGTCAGCTTTCTTTTTATTTTTACCTACGACGTTATAACCCAGTGCGATTATTTCAAGGCTGAAAGTCTGACGGTCGCCGGCGCTCATCGGCTCACAGAGGAACAGGTTTTGCAGCAGAGCCAGATAACTAAAGGTATAAACATTCTTTCAGTAAATCTTTCAAGGGTTAGAAAGCGGCTCCTGGCACATTCATGGATCGAGGAGGCTGAAGTCAGCAGGGAACTTCCCACAGGAATCAGTATCAGAATAAAAGAGCAGCAGCCCCTCGCCATTTTAGACCTGGGTCGAAAATTTATCATCAATATCCATGGAGAGGTATTCAAAGAAATGGATGCCTCGGACCATTGCCGCCTGCCGGTTATTCGTGGGCTTGAATTTTCAGACATCAATGTACGGGGTGAATCCCGGAGCGTCCCTTTTAATGCGGTAATGACAATCTTAGCGCTGGGGAAAAAACCTGAAAGTGTTCTTCCCTGCAGGTTAATAAAAAAAATCAGTGTGGATCGAGAAATGGGTCTCACAATTTACGCGTTCGACCGCATCAAAGCCATAAAAATCGGGTACGATGATTATCCGAATAAGTATGAAATGCTCAAAAATGTGCTTTTTTATCTAAAAAAGAATGGAAGTTTTTCACACCTCGAATCCATTGATCTCAACAATTTAAATCGTATCGTAGTTAATCCTGCGAAAATAGAATCTGCTGCCGTAGGCCATAAGGAGGTTTAGAATGCAGGGACAGGAAAATATTATCGTCGGTCTTGATATTGGAACGACTAAAATTTGTGCCGTGGTCGGTGAAAAGACGGGAGATAAAATAAACGTCATCGGTATCGGAACACATCCTTCCATCGGGCTTCGGAAAGGCGTAGTGGTCAATATTGAATCCACCGTAGAATCGATACAAAAGGCGGTTGAAGAGGCGGAACTTATGGCGGGCTGTGAAATTTCATCGGTATACGCCGGAATCGCAGGCGGTCATATAACAGGGTTTAACAGTCGCGGAATCGTCGCCATTAAAGGGTCGGAAGTTATCCAGCAAGACGTGGACCGTGTTATCGATGCCGCACGTGCCGTCGCAATCCCCATGGATCGTGAAGTCATCCACGTGATTCCTCAGGAATTTATCATCGACGAGCAGGGCGGGATCCAGAATCCTGTGGGCATGTCCGGCGTAAGGCTGGAAGCTAAGATCCATATCGTGACCGGCGCTGTAACGTCTGCCCATAATATTGTGAAATGTGCAAACCGCTCAGGTCTTGATGTCTGTGATATTGTCTTGGAGCCGCTGGCTTCAGGTGAAGCCGTGCTCACCGACGAGGAGAAAGATGTGGGCACGGCACTTATAGACCTCGGCGGCGGAACGAGTGATCTTGCAATTTTTTCAGGGAAAAACATCAAGCACACCTTTGTTCTGGCCCTCGGTGGCAGCAATCTGACCAACGATATCAGCATCGGCCTGCGTGCATCCATGGCTGAAGCCGAAAAGATCAAGAGAAAATATGGCACCTGTGTTGCCATGAGCATCAGTTCCGAAGAAACCATTGAAGTTCCCGGTATGGGCGGACGCAAACCCAGGAAGCTGCCAAGGCAGATCCTCGGTGAGATACTGGAACCTCGTGTGGAAGAGATTTTCACGCTGATAAAACGGGAAATCTTTCGTGCCGGAATGGATAAAGTTGTTACTTCCGGTGTAGTTTTAACCGGCGGGTCATCTCTGCTGGAAGGGGTAACGGATATTGCAGAGACGGTTTTCGATCTTCCCAGTCGGCTGGGCACGCCCAGGGGGATCAGCGGTCTTACGGATGTCGTCAATAATCCCATGTATGCGACAGCCGTCGGGCTCGTACTGTACGGTGCCAGAATTCAGCCCAAAAAGAAATTCAGGATTCGTGACTCAAATATTTTCAACCTTGTCATGATCCGGATGAAACGGTGGTTCAAGGAGGTCATCTGAACGGAGCTTTTAACGTATGTTCATCAAGGATAGAGGATAAAACCAAATATTGTAACAGGAGGTGGGGGAAATGACGTTTACGTTAGTAGAAAACGACAATTATGCAAAAATCAAAGTTATCGGAGTTGGGGGAGCCGGCGGGAACGCGATCAACAACATGATCGATTCCGAGCTCCAGGGGGTAAATTTTATCGTTGCCAACACAGATTCCCAAGCCCTTGGAATCTCAAAGGCATCGATCAAAATTCAGATCGGTGAGCAGCTTACCCAGGGGCTTGGGGCCGGCGCCAACCCTCAAATCGGGAGGGAAGCGGCGCTGGAAAATTCGGAAGCCATAAAAAGTGCGCTGGAAGGCAGCCATATGGTGTTCATCACTGCAGGATTTGGCGGTGGAACCGGAACCGGCGCTGCGCCGGTGATTGCTGAAATCTGCAAAGAAATGGATGTGCTGACGGTTGCTGTGGTGACAAAGCCTTTTTCATTTGAAGGCGGCAAAAGGGCCAAACAGGCCGAAGAAGGGATCAATGCTCTCAGAAAAGTTGCGGATACCGTCATCACGATACCCAATGACAGACTGAGGGGCCTTGCTTCCAAAAATGCCAGAATGATCGATATGTTCAAGAAAGCCGATGAGGTTCTGCTCCATTCTGTCAAAGGCATCACCGATCTTATCATGATACCGGGACTGATCAATCTCGACTTTGCCGATGTTAAAACCATCATGTCCAAAGCCGGAATGGCCATTATGGGCATTGGTATCGCTAGAGGGGATAACCGCGCTATCGAGGCCGCCGAGCGTGCCATATCCCATCCGCTTCTTGAAGATATCTCCATTTCCGGAGCCAAGGGCGTTTTAATGAACATAACCAGTAACAGCGATTTGACCATGGAAGAAATGACCGAGGCTTCCGATCGGATATACAAAGAAGTCGGAAAAGATGCCGATATTATCTGGGGAACCGCCGTAGAAGACAGCATCGGTGATGAGATTCGTGTTACGGTCATTGCAACCGGAATCAATTCGGGTCCCGAAACCGGGATTAAAAATGAGCTCAGAGGCAAAGTCAGAGATATCACGATAGATGATTTGAACGATGCCGTAGATTATGATGAGCCGACGTTCATCCGCCGTAAACACGCGGTGGGTGAGTCGAGCGGTGCGACCTACAGGGGATACAAGGGAATTGTCATCGACAATGCCGACCTCAGTGACCTTGATGTGCCGACATTTTTACGTAAAAAGGCAGACTAGCTAACGAAAACGGGCGCATGATAACAACGGTTGGATGCCGATGAACGATAAAAATTCAGAAACGTCTGATAGCCAATGGCAGGGAAAACTGAAAGATTTCAAAAAAAATTTGCCGATCCGGAAATCGGTGCGATCCGCAAACGATGGGAAGGTCGCATCAAAGTTGCATTGGTATATCCCAACACCTATCATGTGGGAATGTCCAATCTCGGTTTTCAGGCGGTATACGAATTAATCAATAAGATTGAGCACGTCGTATGCGAACGCTCTTTTTTACCGAAAACTACCGGGAAAAAAGCAGATCGCATACTTACCGTGGAGTCCGGAAATCCAATTTCAAATTTCGACATCATTGCTTTTTCGGTCTCATTTGAAAATGACTATCCCAACCTCCTCACAATTCTCGATAAAGCAGGCCTCCCCCTGCTGTCTGATGACAGAGGAACCCCCCACCCCCTGGTGATTGCAGGGGGAGTTGCTTTATTATTAAATCCGGAGCCTTTGGCTCCGTTTATCGATTGTTTTCTGATGGGTGAAGCCGAAGCCATTCTGCCACGGTTTTTTGACACGGTTTCACCGGATGTTCTGGCTCAGAAAAGGAGATCGTGTTTAAAAACCCTCGCCGGCGAAGTCCCCGGTATCTATGTTCCGACATTTTACAGAGCATCTTACCATTCGGACGGGACGCTGTGTGCATTTGAACCGGTATCCGACGTTCCGGCTAAAGTTGAACGCCAATATGTGGAAGATATCTCCCAGATTCCTATCTGCAGTAAAATCGTAACCCCGAACACCATCTTTGACAGTACATTTCTCATTGAAGTCAGCAGAGGATGTCCCCATGGCTGCAGATTCTGCAGCACAGGATTTATTTACAGACCTCCGCGATTCAGAACCTTTTCACTTCTGGAGAAATGCATGCAGAAGGGGGCGTTGATTACAGACAAAATTGGACTGGTGGGCGCTGCGGTTTCGGATCTTCCCGACCTAAACAAGCTTTGCCGCCAGAGCCTTGAAAAGGATATCCGAATATCCTTCAGCTCCCTGAGAGCCGATGCTTTTACACCTGAACTCCTTTCAGTCCTAAGGAAAAGCAGCGTCAAAACCGCAACCATCGCTCCGGAAGTTGGAACAGAACGTCTGCGCAGGGTGATTAATAAGGGTTTCACTGAAATAGATATTCTCGATGCCACCGAGGTACTGGTCGCCGGCGGTATCCCCAACCTAAAACTGTATTTCATGATCGGTCTTCCCACCGAAACCATGGATGACATTGAAGCCATTGTTACCCTGTGTAAAAAGATAAAACACAGATTCCTCGAATCGAGCAGGGTCAGGAAACACATGGGGGAGATCACCGTCAGTCTCAGCAGTTTTGTCCCCAAACCGTTCACGCCGTTTCAATGGGTCGTACTGGATGATATTCATTTGCTAAAAGAAAAGATAAAAAAGATAAGGGGCGGCCTTAAGAGAGTGGCAAACATCCGCCTGCACGCGGATATTCCTCGCTGGGCTTACATTCAGGCGCTGTTGTCACGCGGAGACCGAAACACTGCACAAATATTGTGGCTTGCGAATAAAAATCAAGGGAACTGGCCCAAGACACTCAAATCCTCTCCTGTAAATCCTGATTTTTATGTTCACAGGGAACGTCCTTTAGATGAATTGTTTCCCTGGGACTTTATCGATCATGGCATCCGCAAGTCTTTTCTCAAAAAGGAATACAAAAGAGCCTTGCAGGGGAAAACCTCCCCCCCATGTCCTATGGAATCCTGTCATATCTGTGGGGTGTGTAAAGAGAAGGGCAATTCGAGCTGCGCTTAAAGGCTCACTCATCCTCCCGACATGGGCCTTTCTGAAAGGGACCGGGAATCCGATGCCGATCACCCCGGGCGTCTATGAATGGCCCTCTTTTACACCTGTATGGATCTGAATTTATCATCCCGGTTGAGGCAGAATTCATTGGCAATGTATCCGTGATGAAAACCGGCGGTGTTCCTAAACTTCAAAAATCTCTCTCCCGAATGCTTTGAAATGGCGTCTGATGAATTACATTGTCGTATACCCCGTCCCTTGCGGTGGGGAGTTCATCTACTTAAAATTTTAACCAAGTTTATTACAAATGATAGGATTTTTTCCTTGGTTTCAAGGAAGTGAATTCCAGTTCGAAACATTCTTGAATCATCAGGCAGGCTGTAGACGATATTGCCTTTAACTTGGATTAATTCATCTTCTATGCCGATAATAATCAGAAGAATATATTTCGATTCAATCTGTTTATGCGTTTCTAATAGAATCCCTTCTTGACTTATATTGATACTTCTTCCAATCCCTTGTGTCGTTTCGTTGCCGCGATGGTCTATACAAACATAAGATATGAGGCTGCTTGTATTGACTCTCGAATGCTTTCTTCTATCTGTTATCATCGCTCAAAATCTCTCGTATTTTTTGTGACAGGGTTCTCATGTTAAAAGGTTTCTGAATAAAACCATTACAACCTCGGTCCAATATCTCACTTGCCTGGCCAGTTAGACTGTAACCACTTGAAAGAAGTACTTTCACTTCAGAATCAATTTTCTTTAAGGTGTCATACGTCTCGCCGCCACCTATATCGGGCATAATCATATCCAGGATAACTAAATCTATTTTATCTTTATTTGCTTTATAAACCTCAATGGCCTCGTAGCCGTTCATGGCTTCGAGTACGGTGTAGCCAAATTTATTTAGCAACGCAACACCCACCTCAATGACCATTTCTTCATCGTCGACGAGAAGGATGGTTTCGTTTCCCGCTAAAATCCGTTCAGAAATCTCCATAGTTTGGTGGATCGGTTCATCTGACGCAGGCAGATAAATGCTGAAATTGGTTCCCTGCTCTTTCTTGGAATCAACATCAATATATCCGCCATGTCCTTTGATAATTCCATATACAGATGCCAAACCAAGCCCTGTGCCCCGGCCCATCTCCTTGGTTGTAAAAAACGGCTCAAAAATGCGGTCGGCGGTTTTTTCATCCATGCCCGTACCATTATCGATTACATTCAATAAAATATATTGGCCGGGCTTGGGATTATAGGGTTTATCCTTCATTCCTTTGTGGGTAACATTCATGGTCTTTAAAAAAAGATCTCCACCATCAGGCATGGCAGCAGCAGCATTGATATAAAGATTCAGCAGAACCTGCTCGATCTGAGATTCGTCCACTTTTATGGAAAAGAGGTCTTCGGAAAGCTTCCTGTAAATCGTGATATCCTTTCTTGTCCTGCCAAAAGTCATAGAGGAGCTTTGTACAACTTGATTTAGATTTATCGGTCTGATCTCATAGCTCCCTTTCCTTGCGAATCCAAGAAGCTGGCTGGTCAGGTGGGATCCACTTTCAATAAGTTTTTCAATATTTTTCAGCTTTTCACAATGTGGATGAGTGGCGTCGATCTCATATAAAAGCAGAGAAATATTCCCCAGCATACCCATCATCAGATTGTTAAAATCATGGGCAATGCCGCCCGCCAGCGTTCCAATGGTGCCCATCCGTTCAATAAATTTTAGCTGGGATTCAAATTTTTTCTTTTCTGAAATATTTCGAAGAATAAAAAGGTTACCGGCAGGCTGGCCGTCGTGGTCGTTATAACGTGAAGCACTTATGCTGACATCTATTAAATGTCCGTCTCTGGTGTAACGGGTGGTTTCCAAACCGTGGCAGGGTGTCCCTTTTTCTACAAGATCCCTGATCACGACCCGAGTGGATTCCCGCTCAGATTCCGGGAGAAAAGGGATCTCTTTTCCTTTCACGTCCTCCAAGGTCCAGCCAAATATTCGGGAGAACGCAGGGCTTATATACCGGACGCTTCCTTCCATGTCATAGATAACTATGGCATCAGCAGATGAATGCAGAAGAGAACGATACACTTCTTTTGATCTTTTTGATTCCGCATAAAGCTCCCTGTACTTTTCTTCGCTTTCCATTAAGGCTTCTTCCATCCGCTTGCGTTCAGCCAGTTCTTTTTGAAGGTTCCTGTTGGCTGATGAAAGGATCGTTGCCTCCATTTTTTCTGAAAAATACACCGAACAAAGGGCTAAAAACCCGACAAATAAAAAGATAAGATGAAGATACTCTGGATAGTCCAGGGGTTTAGCATTTATTCTGTTTATGCTTGCGATCGTCTCCCACTCAATAAAAGCTCCCAAAACAAAAAACATTGCCGCAACCGTAAAAAGATATATATTCGAAAATCTTATCTTTCTCATCCACGCTGCCTTTAATCGTTTTTTTTTAAACCATATTGAATGTCCGATGAAGATTATTTGTAATTTGTTTTTTTTGAATCATCTTCTTTTCGATCCCCATCCCTATGTCTGCATTCAGGCCATGCGGCCAGGATCCATGCCATGGCGTTGTTAGAAAAGCAATCATCAGTGTTATGGGGTTTTGGATTGGATTGGCGGTGGACATGAAGGGCTTAATCTGTCCCGCACTTTTTAATGTTTTTTGGCGTGGCAACATTTGTTTTCTTTTTCTAAGATGTAATATTTTTGTCCAGCAAGGCTGGCAGCCTGCACACATATCCGCTGATTTTTCTGATTGACCTCGACCAGGTGAACCAGTATGTGGGTCAGCTGTTTGACCGAGAATGGTTTCGGGATAAACGCATGGACTCCGACCCGCGATAATTCAGAACTCAGCTTTTCGTCGCTATAAGTCGCCATAAGTATTTTTAAAATATGCGACGGACGGTTGCCCACCAACTTGAAGAATTCCAGGCCGTTCATATCCGAAAGCCTGAAATCACAAATGATGATGTCAAAACGTTCCTCTTTGAGGGCTTGGAGCCCTTGTTCGGCATTTTTACAAACCCGCAAATAACAATCCTTGTTTTTAAAGACCATGCTCAAAGCGTTTCGGATCATGGCATCATCGTCAACGAGAACGGTTTTCACGTCTTTTAATTTGGTGAAGGATTTCATATTGTCCCGTTCCTTTTCAGAATGCTAAAATTCAATGCTATGATTTTCCTTTGATTTAACGCGCCATATTTTTTGCGCACTGCCACCGACCCCTTGCGGACGCTTATCCAAACTAATTTCTAAAAAAATATGGGTCTTCTTTTAGGATTTCATGCGCGCAAGTTGACAATAAGTTTATATAATTATATAACAATTGCCAGACAAGTAAATAGTGTATTATGGGGTGTATAATGGTTGTTAATTATAACCATTATCCAGAGCTAAAAGGTGGGTTCTTAGATTCGATTTTTTGTCTTTCAAATTGAGTTTCTTTCTCATACTTTTCCGGTGGCCGGAGACCGTTTCAGGGGAAGAGTTTAATAGATCAGCGATCTCTTTTGTGCGAAAGCCCTGTTTTACAAGGTCCGCCACTTGAAGCTCCGTAGGCGTAAAATTCAGATACTTGTGGGACAGCTTGTGTGCAAATGGTGAAAGAATATCTTCTATGTTTGACTGAATGATTTCTACAAAAATCTCCTGTCTATCATTAAGCGTTGTCTTTTCAAGCTTTACAATATACGGTATAATTAAATTTTGAATATTCATCAGAACTTTCTCTTCAAGCACCTTCTTGTCTTCATCTCTTTTTTCCAGTAAAATCTTTAAAGCCGAGTTCAATTCCTCAAGACGCAGGTTTTTTCTTGCTAATTCTATTTCTCCTTCTTTGAGTGCCCTCTCAACTTTTTTCTCGTTGGTAACATCCCGTCCGCATCCCACTGTTCCAATCATATCATTATTTTCATTGAGAAACGGCGCCTTATGGACATCCAACACAAGATGTTTATTCCTGACAAATCCCTCCTGGAGAATACGGCAGGCAACTTTCCTTTCTTGGATAATGGCGTCGGAATTAACACATATTTCGCCAAAGGTGTTTTCATATCCGGCATTCCGTTCCTGTTCGGCAATGAACATATCTGTCATGCCAATGGCCCTATCCGGACAATCACACATTATCAGTTTGTCGCACATGGCTTGGTTGACGAACATATATCTCCCATCCATATCTTTCGCCCATATCAGATCCGGCATATTATCTGCCATGAGCCGCATTAGCTTGTACAGACGATGGTATTTTTCCTCGCTATCCCGCACCGCCTGTTCAGCTCGCTTACGCTTGCTGTTGTCATGAATAATCGAATATAGAAGTTCTCTGCCATGTACCTTGATGGGTCCGCTGAACACCTCGACATCACGGATTTCGCCGTTTGCCAGAAGGTGCTGAAAATAAAATACTCGGCGCTGTTCCGTCTTCGCTTTTTCCATCTCCTGAAACACTTGTTCGTCCGAAAGCGTATTGATATCTGTAATCTTTTTGCCGGTAAGCCTTTCAAAGCTCCAGCCATAGAAGGCGACAGCTGCCGGGTTGGCATCGACGATATCGGCATTCTCCGGATCTATGAGGAGCATCACGGAGTGGTTGTTCTTGAAAAGGCTCCGGTACCGTTCTTCACTCTCTCTAAGTGCCTGTTCAACTTTTTTGCGATCGGTGATATCCATAATCATTCCGGATATGGTATCTCCTTCAAGAACCGCACTTAAAAGTATATTTTTTGTTTCACCGGATTTTGTAAACGCTTCAAATTCGAAATCCTTAAGGCTGCCCGATTCATTCAGAGATTGTATCAAAACCTTTCTGTCTTCGGCATGCTTATATCGAACAATGGCGCCTTCTAACAGCATTTCTTCCGGGGACTCAAACCCAAAGATCGTTGCCGACGCTTCGTTTACATAGAAAATATCGCCTTTGATACTGGTCTGATAAATCCCCACAAGAGAGGTATTGAGAAGATTTCGGTATTTATTATCTGATTCTTTAACCTGTTGTTCCAAATCTTCATAGCTTGGTTTATGGGCCATTAAAAATTCCTCCGGTTGGCAGTTTGAGTTTGCTTCAAGGAGACGGCACCCTTCCGGGGTGAAATCAGATTTTAATCCGCCGGGTCGGGATTCTTTATTTGTTGTGGTGTCGGCAGGGAATTTTGAGCATAAAACTCAATATGTTGCGTGTCTGTCAAACTCTGGAAAAGTCTATAATGCATGCTATATACCCTAATAGCTCCAAATTCAACAATTCATTTATTGAACTAAACGGGTTGGGGGCGGGGTGAACTGCAACAGCTCGGCCAGCTGAATTTCGGGGATTCAACAGGGAATGCGCATTCCCCGCAGCTTGGTGTGGGGGAGCTTCAATGGAAAGATTGTAATGCTCGAAGCTTCATTTAGGCATATAATTTTTATTGAAATAAAATCATAAATCTTCACTTGAGGGTGTAGTTCTGGAGAAAAAAATCCAACTGGGATATCTGGTGTGGGGTCAATTCCTCAAACTGCAAACCTTGTTGCTTACTTTTTAAGAGGTTTGATGAGGGCTTCCTGACTGCCTGGGAAACCCAAACAGTATTAGCAGGGACCTTCTTCAAATAAAAACCATCTTGAACAAATAATATATCCAAATCAAACAATTTGTTATATTCGTCTTCGCCATCAATATAACAATAAACAAGCCCACCTTTGCTGATGTTAATGATTTGACCCATTTGGATAGTAGCAATGGAACCCTCATTCATGGGCATATCCGGAGCCTGTTCCTCATTTTCAGACGATGTTTTGATCATTGCAGCAACTGCACCGCGTTTAACTTTGAATCGATGATGCTTCCTGCGCTCAATGAATTCTTTTCTGTTGTCCATAGCAGAATATTCTGATGTTGAAAAAACATCATTCGGCAATCTCATAGTATTTGATAGAAGGTTTGCGGAATCGCCCATAAATTTTATATTTTCCATCATGGTACAGTCTCCTGGATGTCAATCCTGTAAATTAATACATTGGACCAACAAGTTATCTCCGGTTCATAGCGTTGTCAGCGCTTTTTGGCAAAATACTCAAAAATTACTCAGGGGGAAGTTTTGAATAAAAACTCTAATACAATTTTCATGCCAGATGGAGCATTTTTTGTTTCGATTTTCTGAAATACGTTACGCCTTAATTTCACAGGGAATTATACGACTTTATTGAATGGATGTGGAATGTTGTCGGGAAGACGGGGAACAAAAATGCACAGAAAAATGTGC
The DNA here is from genome assembly GCA_035529735.1 of Desulfobacterales bacterium. GTDB lineage: Bacteria > Desulfobacterota > Desulfobacteria > Desulfobacterales > UBA11574 > JAAXQD01. The sequence continues at coordinate 40,063 of DATKWE010000107.1, forward strand.
ACTATGCACAGTTTTCTGTGCATAGTGATTCGGATGTATCGGTTAGGGTAAACTTAGATTTAAACCCGTGTGGGGTCGTCTTCGTCCATTGGCAAATGAATAAAACAATGATAATAGGTAATCGTATTTGAACGGCAGCAGCGAGCGCCTCCCCGCAGCTTGATGGGGGAAAGACAAGCAAATATTAAAATGGATAAAATTTCTTACCGTCGCTGCGAAGCACGGCCAAGGGGGGAATCCGTGGATTAATTCTCGAAAATATGTTTCGAGCTGAACACCTTAAAAAAAATATGAATTCATATCAGATAGAGCAGGCAGAAGCACTGGATATGGTCTGTCGTTACCTTGGGACGATTTCCGATCAGGAGCGGTTGGCGCTGTTGTCACAAATTTCTGATTATCTGCTGTTCCGGGACGCGGTGGACGCATTTCTTCGTGAGCACTTTGAAAACACATGCACCCAAAAGTGTTATCAGAGCAAGGGCAGTGCCTGTTGTTCGCGTGAAGGCATCATTACATTTTTCGGAGATGTTGTGATCAACGTACTGGTATCTGGCGAAGCGGAGATCAAAGGTTTGGCGACGGTGCTCCAAACACCCAACACCGGATTTAAATGCATCTACCTGGGCGGGCAAGGCTGTATGTGGCGGATTAAGCCGATTGTTTGCGGGATGTTTCTCTGCGAGCAGGCAAAGAAAGAAGTGTTCGGATTAAAACCTTGGGCCGATAAATTATGGCAGGAATTGAAGCGGCGGGAGAAATTGTACCGGTGGCCTGACCGACCGGTCCTTTTTGATGGTCTTGAACGTTATTTTATGGACACGGGATATTCCTCTCCCCTTATGTACCTGCATAACAGCCCGGGGCTGTTACGAGTAAAACAACAAAAAAAGAAAGATAAAAGTAATTTTTCAGAAAAAACAAAAAGATAGGATTTATTTTCAGGATTCAATAAATGAAGTAACGACAGTGAAAAAGCTGTAAATAGAGAGATGTCTTCTACAATTTGATGACGAATAAGGTCAAATCCATTTCACGGGGTTTGCTTTTTTACTTGTTGCTGGAAATTGTGCGATATGTTTATTATCATGGCTGCTCAAAAATACTTTCGGCATTTTAAAATCATATCGCCGGGCGGTTTTTTGTCCTAAAGTTTTCTTTCTGCAACCCCAGCCGTTTCATCTTGTTATATAACGCCCGGGTATGGATCCCTGCAATCTTGGCTGCCAGGCCTACCCGCCCCATGGTTTCCTTCAGCACCATTTCAAGGTACAAACGCTCCGCCTGATCCACCACCTCTTGGCACACCTCCGGAAGTGTCTTATTCTTCCAAGATTCCATCACCATTTCATCAGGATTAACGAGTCCCTTTGATAATGGCGCAGGTTCATGAAAGATATAAGGTAAATCTTTCAGTGAAATTTTTTCGGTCTGGCACAAAAGCATGGCCCGCTCAATCACGTTCATCAGTTCCCGAATATTACCGGGCCATGCATACTGGCATAGGGCTTTCATCGCTGCTTCTGTCACCTCTATGACATCCTTGCCGATCTTTTGCTGGTAAAGTTCAATGAACCGATGGGTCATGGCGGGAATATCTTCTCTATGCTTCCGAAGCGGCGGAAGGGTAAGCATAATCACGCTGAGGCGGTAATAAAGATCTTTACGAAAGTTTCCGTTTTCTACAAGATCTTCCAGGTTCTGATTGGTCGCTGCAATAACACGTATATCAACCCAGAGGGGCCGCTCGCTTCCCAGCGGCTGCACTTCATAATCTTGGAGAACGCGCAGTAGTTTGGCTTGAAGGTGAAGGGGCATTTCGCCGATTTCGTCCAAAAAAATGGTGCCGTCATGGGCCATTTCAAAAGCCCCCCGTCGGGATCGGATAGCACCGGTAAACGCTCCCTGCTCATGTCCGAAAAGCTCGCTTTCCAGAAGATGTTCGGGCAACGCTACCGTGTTTACGGCGACAAACGGCCCGGCGGATCGAGGACTTTCAGAATGAATGGCCTTGGCCAGGTGCTCTTTGCCGACGCCGGTTTCTCCCAAGAGCAGCAGCGGAGAATTGCTGGGAATGATTTTCCAGACCTCTTCCATAAAGATCTGCATGGACTTGCTTTCTGAAGTAAAATCAATGATTTTTGGAGATGTATGGCCTCTTGCATTCAAGCGGTTTTTCTGAACGAACTGGCGTCGGGATTCCACGGTGGATTCGATAGCCTCAATCAAGCTCTTTCTGGATATGCCGCTATACAGCACCACATCCGCGCCGGCGGCCACCAGTTTGGCGTGCTCCTCGGATGAATCACTGTCATGAAGGACAACCGTGGTCGGCGTTTCGGGTAGTTCATTGAGCATTGAAATGCTGTATTCGGTTTTGGGAGGAATGAGTGATTCACTGATGACAATGATATCACCGCAGCTACGGATCACATTCTGCCATGAAGTCTTCACGTGACTGTAGTTTTCGACTCGAATGTCGGCCTCTTGAAAACGCCCTTCCACGTATGTTTGCAGGCTTTTGTTCCTGATCGCCAAAACCAACCGAATCAGCATGGGGTCGATCTCCTAATAAAAGAATTCAAATACCGATTTTTAATCCTTCATATGATATTGGGTCACGGTTTTCAAGTATATTCTTTAATATTTTAATTTATTAATAAAACCGTTTAGTTGGATTGTTTTTCAGCATGTCAAAAGACATTTTTGGGGCAAACAGGCATCATCGAAGAATGATTTAAGGGAATTATGCCGGCCAATATTTCAGCATATTAATGCTTATAATTGTTTTTTGAGAATAATATTGCTCATTTTTATTAAAATCGGCATATTAATGCCTAATTTTATGGGCCGTTTAAGATTTCTGTCGAAAAACTTATAAATTAATCAATAATTACTATCCGTTATCCGCATTTGTGGTGTTGGCATAAAATATGCTTGAGCATTATCGATTTTGATGTCGAAAAAAATCCGCGTTTGGGTCGATTACGAACTTAACATGGTAAGAAAAAAATTAGAATAAAAGGAGAAATCTTTTAATGAATCAAGTTGTGATGATAAAAAATCCTTTAGAATCAGAGTCCATTGAGCAGGTGTTGGCGCCGGATCTTCAGCCGTTCTGGGGGATCGCTTCTGCCATCGATATTTACAACTGCGACCCGGATAAAATCCGGGACGATAAAACCATTCGCAGATTCGTGGTCGAGTTGTGTCATTTCATCGAAATGAAACGTTTCGGGGAGACCCAGGTCGTCCACTTCGGTGAAGACGAACGCGTAGCAGGCTATTCGATGGTTCAGCTGATCGAAACTTCTCTAATTTCCGCCCATTTTGCCAATCTCACCGATACAACCTATCTGGATGTATTCAGCTGCAAGGCTTATGATCCGGAAAAGGTCCGGAGTTTTGCCCAAGACTTTTTCGGCGGAAGCCACAGCATTCTAAACGTAACCTTGAGGCGGTAATATGGATACGGTGCGCGTATTTCAAGATCCTGATGTTTGCCGTGAGCTCTGGGAACGATTTTGGCCAAAGGCGTGTATTTTCGATCTGTGGCCGGTTAGAGCCTGTTTTATGAAACACTACCAGCGCCCGCCTTTTTTTATGTTGGCGGACGGAGGTCACTGGGAATCTCGTCTTTTGGCCCTCTCCTGGATCGAAGAGGAAGGGGTCTTCGGACACTTCCCGGGAGAAACATGGCAGGGAAAAACTTGGCTCGAGCAGAATAAAATCACCGGGACCGGAAGACAATCCCTTCAAACCCTGGTGGACAACTTGCCGGAAAAATGTTTCATTCGTTATATCGACGGTGATTTTCTTCCCGCTTGGGATACCACTGTTTCCATAGATGAGATCGGATACCTCTTTTTTCCGAAACAGCATAACTTTTCATTTGAAAACTACAAGAACGTGTTTCCAAGAAAATCCCGCAAGAAGATCGATCGGGAAATAAATCAACTTCATGCTCAAAAAGTCGAATTTCGTCACAACCATATGGCCGATATAAACCGGATGTTTGAGATGAACCTTTCGGCTTTCGGAGAAACGTCATACTTCCATGACCGCCGGTTTTTCAATGCTTTTGTCGATCTTATCACCTTGCTGGATCAAAAGAATCTTCTTCGGGTGACGTCGGTAATCATCGGCGGCCGCTTGGCTGCCGTGGATGTGGGCGCCCTATGGAAAAACACCTATACGGTCATGGCCGGCGGTACAGATCCCGACTTTCCCGGCGTTGCCAAACTGATCAATTTTCATCATATCGAATGGGCATGTCGCCAGCGCCTGGCAGTCGTAGATTTTCTCTGTGGCGATTTCAACTGGAAGACGAAATTCCGTTTGCACCCGCGTCCCTTATATAAGATGTGCTCACCGGAAGTTGATGCCGCAGCCGAATTTCATGCCAAAGAGAGGATGCTGGGCTGTGCCGTCTGAGACTCGTTTGATAGTGGTGGGCACGACCCCTGACTATATTGACTGGATCCGGCGGACATGTCCGCAAAGAGCCCTTTTCATCACGGACCCAACCGTTCGATCCAATGCAAGGGAGCCTGCCCCCGCAAATCATGAGGAGGTCCAATGCGAACTGGCCGATAGCGAACAGGTCCGGAAGGCGGTGACACGTCACTTGCAACATTGGGGGATACGGGTGAACGGCGTCGCCTGCTTTGATTGCGAATCAATGGCCTTGGCTGCTTTGCTTGCTCAGGATTTTTCCGCAACTTTTCCGTCTCCATCCGCCGTAAACAACTGCCGGGACAAGCTCATTTCAAAAATCCTCTGGCAGCAGAACGGAATCCGTTGCCCTCGAATCGCGCCGGTCCGGCACGTGGAAGATGCGACAGCTTTTCTTTCAACCCTGGGGGGGGATTGCGTTCTCAAGCCGCTTTCCGGCAGTGGCAGCGAACTGGTTTTTCACTGCAGAACCGAACAAGAATGTCGCCGGGCATTCACCGTCATTCAAGACGGTCTGCAACAGCGAAAAAATAACCGCCTCTACAGCGGGGTTTCCGGAGATTCGCCCCCAATAATTGTCGAAGAGTTCGTCGATGCTCCTGAGTTTAGCTGTGATTTTTTGATGGATGATGATGAGGTTACCCTTATCCGCCTGGCGCGAAAAATCCCTTCATCTGACGGACCGTTCGGCACCACCATGGGGTATGTGCTTGTCGACACCCTGCCTCAAGGAATCGATCTTGGAAGATTTTGTCGATATCTGGCCCAGGGAGCCGGGGCTCTTGGAATCGACAGATCCATCTGTATGGCCGATTTTATGGTGCACAGCGGGGAAATTATTCTCCTTGAAATTGCCCCCCGACCGGGAGGTGACTGTCTTCCGGCGCTGATCCGCAGCGCACTTCAATTGGATATCCTCGCCCTGACCCTTGACGTGGCCCAGAAGCGCCCGCTGCGCATCGGCCCGTTTCGGCCGTCCCAGCCCTTTGTGGGTTTGCGTATCCATGCCCGACAGGGCGGTATTTTCAGACGCATCAACTGTGAGGCTGTGAAAGGGAACCCGCGGATAAAAGAAATCAATGTCGTGCGGCACCCCGGTGATATCATCCGCATGCCTCCCGAAGATTACGATTCTTTCCTTCTGGGAAACATCATTTTCACTCCCGAAAACGGGATGGATCTCAGGAGCGAGTGCAGCCGGATCTTGGACGGCCTGGCCGTGGAGATTGAATCACCATGACTCACGTAACACCACAAAACGATGACACATCCATGCCTTCTGAAGAGATGCCGCTCCTTCCGCCCGATGAACTGATTCCCTTTGTCGAGTATTATTTCAGTCGTCGGGAAGCCTATCTACAACAGCTCAGGAATCACACCGCTTTCTTATACGTATTAGAGCCAAACGTATTGATTCGGCGGGCCGATCAGTTTCAGAAAGCGTTTCGCCGCGTGCTGCCCGACTCGGCCTTCTATTATGCCGTCAAAAGCAACAATCATCCCGAAGTCGCTCGAACCCTTCTGAAATCAGGATTCGGACTGGATGTGTCCAGCGGTTTGGAGTTGCAGATGGCCCTCGATCTTAACGCCCGAGAGATTGTTTTCAGCGGACCCGGTAAAACGCCCGAGGAGCTGGAGTTGGCTGCACGAAACAGCAGCCGGGTGACAGTACTTCTGGACAGTTTCAACGAACTGCATCGATTGGAAAAGGTTGCCGCATCCATAAAAACAAAGGTGCGCGCCGGTGTGCGACTGACCACCAATCCCAACGGCTTGTGGCGAAAGTTCGGAGTACCGCCGGATCAATTCCTCGAATTCTGGCGAATTGCTCGGACATGCCCCCATGTATCTCTAAAAGGAATTCAGTTTCATACCAGCTGGAATCTAACGGCGACGTCCCAAACGGATTACATCGGCTTTTTGGGCAAGTTGCTGTCCGGGATGCCGGATAAACTTAACGAGAACCTGACATTTATCGACGTTGGCGGCGGGTACTGGCCGAAGCAAGGCGAATGGCTTCATCCCCCAGCAGGGCCACAAGAGATGCTTCAGAAGATGGGGCACCGTACCCCCGATGTATCAAAGGCTCACTACCGATGTCCCGCCGAACCCATTGAAGTTTTTGCTCAAAAAATCGGCCAGGCGATACAACGCCATATCTTTCCCTTGACGGCGTGCAGAATTTTCTTTGAACCCGGCCGCTGGATCTGCAACGATTCAATGCACCTGCTAATGACCGTAGTCGACCAAAAGGGAACGGATCTGGTCATCACGGATGCCGGCACGAACGCCATCGGCTGGGAACGTTTTGAAACCGATTATTTTCCCGTCCTGAATTTGACGCGGCCGGCCGTGACAGAAAAGCCCTGCTACATTCTCGGCTCTTTGTGCACCCCTCATGACGTATGGGGATTCAGCTATTTCGGCCAAGACATACGCGTTGGCGACGTGCTCATGATTCCGACCCAGGGCGCGTATACTTACAGCCTTCGGCAGAATTTCATTAAACCTATCCCCAAGGTCGTGATCCTGTAGACGGCACGCCGCGGGGTAACACGGAGTGCCCCGACTAAACCCGGTAAACCATAAGGTTTTCATTGCGGCCTTTCACCCGGGTTGGGGGGAGGGGGATCAGGCCATAGTCTTGGGTGAGATGCTGGGTGGTCTGATGGCTGATTAAAATATCATCATCGTATTTTTTACACAAATCAGCCACCCGAGATGCCACGTTGACGGTGTCACCGACCAGACAGTAGGTCTGACGTTCCGTCGACCCGACGACACCGGCCAGGGCGGGGCCCGAGTGTATGCCGATACCGTGGCGAAACGGGAATTGTTCAAGACCCTGAAACCTGGCGTTCAATTCCGTCAAGGCCCGGCGCATTTCCAATGCGGCCTGGACAGCCTTGTCCGGATGATGATCATCCTGAAAGGGCGCGCCAAAGACGGCCTCTATCTCATCACCCACGTACTGGAGAACCACCCCGTCGAACCGGTGTATTATATCGGTCATGGACGAATAGTACTCATTGATCCGGGCGAACACCACCTGGGGGTGATTCTGTTCGGCAAAACTGGTGAAGTTGCGCAGGTCCGAAAAAAGCAAGGTCACATCTTTCATCTCGCCGTCCATCTTAATCCGGTCGCTCAAGATCAGTTCGGCCACTGAAGGGTGAACATGCCGCCCGAAGGCGTCTTCAACCTTCTGGCGCATCATCTTCAATGTCAAGTGGGTTTTGACCCGTGCCTGGACAATGGGGGGGCTGAAAGGCTTGGTGATGTAATCCACGGCCCCGATCTCCAACCCTTTGGTTTCGTCTGATTCATCGGATTTGGCCGTAACGAAGATGATGGGAATGTCCCGGGTTTGGGGATCGGCTTTGAGTCGGCGGCAGACCTCGTACCCGTCCATGTCCGGCATCATAACATCCAGTAGAATTAGATCGGGACGGCTCGTTTTGATATCTTCCAGGGCCGATTCGCCATCCATGGCCACACTGACCTTATAATGGTCCGCGAGTGTTTCCTACCAGAATATCGATATTGGCTTCAGTATCGTCGACGACCATTATCCTCATGTTGGAAAAATCAGACATATCCCGATTCCTAACGTTCTAATTCCTCGATGATTTGCGATATCAATTCTTGGGCGGTTTTAATTATTATTCAGCGCCGGTGTTTAAATTTAAGGTGGAAAACAATGAAGCAAAGAAAAGAGCGTTTAAGCCTAATTGAGCGTAAACAAAATGGGATTGTATTAAAAGATTTATATCTCATCTATAGAAGCGGTTTGAAAGAGTTTTTTGGCCTGATAAGAACTGCGTACCAACGGACCGCTTGCAACTTCTGTAAAACCCATATCAAGGGCGATTTTACGCCAGTCGGAAAATTCTTCCGGTGGTACAAAGCGGTCAACCGACAGGTGCGCTTTGGTGGGTTGAAGGTATTGACCCAGGGTCAGCAATCGGCACCCCGCCTCAAAAAGATCTTCAAGTGTGTTATGGATTTCTTCGGGAAGTTCTCCAAGGCCGAGCATTAGGCCCGACTTTGTTATGACTTTGGGACTGTCAGTGACCACCTGTTTTAAAAGGTCGAGGGAACGCCGGTAGATTCCTTCCGGCCGGACGGCGGCATAAAGACGTCGAACGGTCTCTATGTTATGATTCAATACATTGGGGTGCGTCTGTACAATACTTTTAACCGCATCTTCATCCCCTTGGAAGTCAGGAATTAACAACTCGATTCGAACATCCGGAACCCTCTTCCGGATCTCATTTACAGTCCGGACAAAAAATGAGGCGCCGCCGCCAGGAAGATCGTCCCGGGTCACCGAAGTGATGACCGCATAGTCTATCTGCAGATTTTGAACGGTTCCGGCAATCCTGGCAGGCTCATCGGGATCCGGAGGGCTGTCCGGGCCGTGGGCGACTGCGCAGAATCGACAATTGCGCGTGCAGCGATCGCCCATAATCATGAAGGTCGCGGTTTTTTGGGAAAAACACTCCCATATATTGGGGCATTGCGCCGCCTGACAAACGGTATGAATTTGTTCTTTGTTTAACCGGGCGCTGAACTCTTCGTGGACGGATCCTGACGGAAGCCTCTGTTTGAGCCAGGAGGGTTTTTTAAGCCGCTTGTTTGATTTTTGGCGCTGAATCATTGCTACCTCGACAGCGGCAAACAAAAGGGGTCTGTTTCCCTGAATTTTAGAAGGTAATCCAGTTCCGACAGATCTGTCATCACCAGATCAAATCCGAAAAAAGATTCATAATGATGCCGAACGGCCTTGCGCACTTCGTGCATGGATATTTTCTGAGAAAGTTCCTGCTTCATGGAAGTGACGCCGACATCCTGAAGGCCGCATGGATGTATCCAATCAAAAGGTTTCAGCGATAGGTTGACGTTCAAGGCAAAACCGTGAAAGCAGACGGCCCGTCGAACAGAGATGCCGACGCTTCCGAGTTTATGGTTTGAAACCCAGATTCCTCTGTTGACAGATTTTCTTTCGGCCTTTATTCCCCAGTCTGAAGCCACCCGGATCATGATATCTTCAAGACCTTCAACGTACTCTATGACTTTCAACCCGGCTTTGTTCAGGTCGATGATGGGGTATACCACCAACTGGCCCGGCCCGTGAAACGTGATGTCGCCGCCCCGTTCCACCCGGATAACCGGAATTTCCATTTTTTCAAGAAAATCTTGGGGCACCTTCAAGTTCTTAAGGGCACCTTTTCGACCCAAAGAAAAAACAGGCGGATGCTCAAGGATTAATACAACGTCACTTTCAATGACGTTGTTGTGTCTGGCGCACACAAGATCCCGCTGCAGATTCAGCGCTTTTCTGTATTCTAATTGGGGCAGATCCACACAGAGACACCGTTGATCTCTAAGGCCGGGCATTAATGATCTTCCTTAATCCGGATTTAAATTATTTTGGTCGGGGGTTCACCCTTTGCCATGAGCACAATATCCCTTGGATTGCAGAGCTGCTTGGGCAGTTCTGCCACCCGTCCGCAGGATATGCAAACAAAATTAATATGTTGCAGTTTTGGTTTGCATATATGCCTGGGGTCTTTGTCTGCTTGACCGCAGTGCTCACAAACATACGCTTCCGTCAATTCCACCGGATCACACAGATGACCGGAATCCTTCTTTACCGTCCCACAACTTTTACATATATGAATATCATTTCCCATAATAGATTTCCTTTCTAAAAAAAATACATATTGAGCAACTCTTGAACGTTGCCATCCTAATAAATAGATCAAAATTTATGCCAACTGCAGAATGAATTGGATTGGGAAAAAAATAATATGATATATCAATAAGTTATGGTTTGAATGTGGATTTATTAAGAGACAGATGTAGGGTCATAAGATTTTTGTGATACAGTTTTATGATACAATACTGTTTCAAAATATAGATGATATCCCCTTTCTCCGGCGATACAGCCGTGCAATGGTATCCGGTGGGATTCCCATGTAATAGGCGATGATAATGAGCTGGTTGATCAGGGTCGTTTTCAGGATTCCGAAGTTTTGCCATCGCCGGGACGATGTTAAAACCGATGCGGATACCGTGATGATTTCTCCTTTTTTTCGTAATCGCCGGATCAGCTCAAAATCTTCCATGATCGGAAAATCGGAAAATCCTCCCGCCGCATGAAAAACCCTGGACAGCATAAAAATCGCTTGATCACCGTAAGGTGTTCTCAGGCATCGGGAGCGCCAGTTTGCAATGCGCTCGATGAGCCGAAGCGCCGGGGTCGGGGCATCGATGCGCAGCTCGAAGGCTCCGGCGGCGATGCCGGGTCGGGCTAAACTGCGGAGGACGAGCCGGTCAAAACTTTTCGGCAGCCGTGTATCTGCATGGAGAAAAAGCAGCACATCCCCGGTAGCTTCAGCGGCCCCCCGGTTCATTTGTTTAGACCGTGGGGGCAAAACGTTGATCACTTTTGCTCCGAGTGATTGGGCGATCGACACGGTATTGTCTCGACTGCCTCCGTCTGCGACAATGACCTGTATGTTGTTTTCATGGCCGATACTCAAAAGGGTTTCAGCAATGTTGTCGGCTTCGTTGAGGGCCGGTATGATCACCGAAATGTTTCCGGGTATGAAATCATGATGGTTCAGAATTTGGGAACGTTTCCAGATCGACAGATCTTCAGGCTGATCCACATCTTCCAGTTCATCAACAAGGGAAAAGCTCAATCCAAGGCCTTTTGCAACGTCTAAGGTTTTACGCAGAACATCACGCCTTCCCCAGGTTATCCCGGAAAATAGATGGTCCATGGCCGATGAAAGTGAAGCGCTTTGTAACCCGATTAAATAATATCCCCCGTCTTTGGCCGGACCGATCACCATGTTTTTCTGTTTCAGGGTGTCAAACGCTGTTTGAATGACAGTGTCTGTTATATCCGGAATATCCGTGCCGATAAGAACCGCTGCGTCCGCCCCGGATCGAAAGGCATCCTCAAAGGCACGTTTCATTCGCAGTCCCAGATGGCCGATACCCTGGGGCTGGTAATCGAGATCCGGACCGAGCCAGTTTTTCATTAAATGTTCATTGCCGCCGTCATAACAGATCTCAATGGTTAACGCGTTTGATGTTGATAATCGCTTTAACTGAGCCAGGGTATGTTCGGTCATTTTGCGATGGAGATCTGCAGAACCTTTTGCTCCGAGCACCGGAATGAGCCGGGTCTTGGTTGTTCCCGTTTCCGGATAGCGGGTGAAGACAATCAGCTTTTTTTTCACTTAGCAGTCACTTCGTATTTATTTTGGTGTTTTTTGTGGCAAAACTTTTTTTCGCCACTAAGAAAGAATAACACAATAAAAATTTTTCGTGCCTTTGTGCCTTGGTGGCAAACATTTCTTGGTTCCGGCTTGTCCGGATTCGGTTTATCCCCGGTGATAATTCTCCGGCTGCGAAGCTTCATTTTTCTTCTCCTTTAAATTTTTTGATGATCTTGGGAATAAACAACGAGAAGATAAAGAGCCCGATGGAGAAGAAAACCTTAAAAGATATCAGTTCTCCCCAGTTGCCGGAGGCCCATATTTCTTTAAGGGTGCCGATAAAAAAGGTGAAGATAAACGTGCCGACGATAATACCCAGACCGGTTCCCGCAAAATAGTCCCAGAATCGGACTTTGGTCAGCCCCATGCCGAAGTTCATGGGCGTGAACGGGAAATAAACGAGGCGAAGATACAAGACGGTGGCAAATCCGTTACGCTCGATGGCATCGTCATATTTTTTCAGTTTGTCGCCGATCAGTGTTGCGGCAAATTCTCTTCCCAGAATCCGTCCGATAAAGAAGGCGCCGCTTGAACCCATCATGGCCCCGATCCATACATATAAAAATCCCCAGTAGGCGCCGAATATGGCGGCGCCCAGGCCTGTCAGCAACGTGCCGGGGAGAAAAAGGCAGACCCCCACAGCATAGATCGCCATGTATACCACCGGCGCCCATAAACCGGCGGTTTCAAGAAAACGGCCCAGCGCATCGGCCGTAAGATAATTCTTGACCGGTGTAAAACGAATCAAGAAAATTGCTCCGACAATAAAGGCCCCGAAAATAATCGCCTTGAACATTGCTTTGGATGTTTTTTGGGTCTGCATTTTCAAATTCTTACATAAAGTTTTCCCATTGACAAATGAAAAAAAAGCAACTCGATTTTCGAATTCCCTGTTTTAGCAGTGAAGGTGTATTGCCGTGTGTTTTCTGAAAGGCGATATGAAAATTGCCGCTTCAAGGTTCATATTGTTTTGAAAAAAATATATGGCGATGGGCCATTTTCATAGAAATTCATTTAAAATGAATTTACCCAAGGGATATTGGCTAAAAAGAATCTTGACACCCAAAGTGCCGTAAGTCTACAAAAAGAAATATCCGATCTCAGAGTCCGGATCGATCAAAAACGGATCGAACATATGATTGAAATGCGGAAAATTAATCCCTTAGACCTTCAGCCCTGATTAATTTGTCAAGGACGTCTCTAACGTGAGAATTTTCATAATCCTATTTATAACAGCCGTTCAAATCATATCCCCTTCGCCTTGCCTCCAGGCTCAAGATATTATCGATGTCGGTAAATTTTCGACTGCTGAACCGGGTGAAACGTTGCCCGAAGGATGGCAGCCTTTGACATTTAAAAAGATTACGTCCCATACCCGGTATTCTCTGGTAAAAGACGGCGATTCGGTGGTCGTCAAAGCCGTCAGCGAAGCATCCGCTTCAGGGTTAATCCGTAATATCAGGATTGATCCCCAAAAGTATCCGATTATACAGTGGCGCTGGAAGGTAACGAATGTTTACAAAAACAGTGATGTCACACAAAAGGATGGAGATGATTACCCGGCCAGAATTTATATTACATTTGAGTATGATCCCGGCAAAATCGGGTTCTTCGACAAGATAAAATATAATTTGATCAAACAATTTTATGGTGAATATCCCCCTATCGGTGCGATTAATTACATCTGGGCGAGCAAAGCTCCGATAGGGACCATCGCTCCGAATCCGTATACGGAGCGGACCAAAATGATTGTTGTCGAAAGCGGAAAAAAAGAACTCGATACGTGGATTACCGAAGAACGCAATATATTGGACGACTTTGTTGCCGCATTTGGCGGAACACCGCCGATGATATCGGGAATCGGCATCATGACGGATTCGGATAATACCCAAGAGTCCGCCACCGCTTTTTACGGAGACATTCTGCTCAAGCAAAAATAACGGTTTGATTGTACCGCTCTTTAAAATGTTACAGACCATAAAACGATTTATAAAGCGCAAATCCAAAGCCCCGGACGATGCAATTCTATCCATTCCCGATCAGATCGAATCCTGGCGAACCGCCAATCGAAAAATGGCATGGGGTATCGAAGAGGCCGAGTTCGATCGGATTGGAACACCGCCCCAATTAACGGACAAATACCGGCGTGACGGGTTTGTCGGTGTAATTCTTTCTTACGGCTTCGGCCATGACGGTCGCGGCCATGCCGATGCGGTTCTTTCCGGCAGATTGGCCTGGGAATATGCGTGTAAACGTCGGGGGGTTAAGACATGGCAGTGTGAGAGTATTCATTTTGACAGATCCGACCATTTTCGCTTGCGCCCGGAAGCGCCGCCCAGACCCAAGGGCTTCTATTTTTCAAAGATCCAGACCGGTGAAAGATACCGGAATTTGAAGGTGTCTCAACTTCTACGGAAACTGGATGACGAAACCTGCTGCGGCCCGGAAGGGATTCAGCTTTTAACCGTCACGCATACCCATTTTACGGGAATGATGAACGATCGGAAAATGCCGTTTATGGCATTTGCAGATTACGATGTGGCGCCGCACGGGTACAATGATTTCTTCGATGCTTTGCAGATGTTCTGCAGTCAGGGTATTCTGGGGCTGGGTATCGGAAATGTGGATCGCAATTATCCTTTTTTCGGAATCCCCACCCTGCGTTTTTAACCCGGATTTTCCCCAAATTTGTGTTGAGATCAATTATATGATCCAGGATTTATATAAATATGTTAGAATCATCTCCAAAAGAGTTGGTGATTCTATAAGGATTCGGGGATTCAAGAGCTCCAGTGAAATACTGAAAATTGTGGGAGAGGAGAAATGAAAAAGCCGGTTTACAAAAATCTTTTCAAACCTTTGAAGCTGGATGGTCTGAGATTGAAAAATCGTATTACGATGGCACCGTTATATCTGGGCTATGCCGCTTCGGGGGGAAGGATATCCCCGCTGTTGCTTTACTATTACAAAGAAATGGCGCAAAGCGGGGCAGCAATGATTATGGTCGAAAATTCAAGTATAACGTCGAACGGGAGCGGATCACCTCGAACCATAAGATGTGACCACAATCGATACTTAAACGGCCTTGAAGTGCTTGCCAATACCATAAAAAATGAAAAGAGCCTTGCCGGCCTTCAGATTAATCATGCCGGACGATTTGCCCATGTTTCAGAGCCGGTGGCACCCTCAGTGGTTCCGGCATTTGGGAAATCCCCCCGGGCGCTGACCAAAAGGGATATGACAACCATCCAGAAACAGTATGCCAATGCTGCTTTAAGAGTAAAAAAAGCAGGATTTGATCTCGTAGAGCTTCATGGAGGGACCGGCTACCTCCTTGCCCAGTTTGTCTCACCAAGGACCAATCAGCGGACCGACGCTTACGGCGGGTCGATTGAAAATCGTATCAAATTTCCCATCGAAGTTTTAAAACGGGTTAAAGATACCGTAGGAAATTTTCCGGTTGGGTATCGCTTTCTGGTCGATGAGTGGCTTCCGGACGGTCTTAAGGCCAAAGAATCCATCGTTCTGGCTAAAGGCCTGGAGAAAGAGGGGGTTGCCTATATATCGACCATGGGCGGGACTTATGAATCTTTTTTTCTACCGGAAATCATCAACAAGGTCAAAAGGCCCGGTTACATGGTATCCTTGGCCGCAACTGTCAAAAAGGCGGTGGGAGTCCCTGTGATTGCGGCCGGGCGAATTTCAACTCCGGCAAAGGCGGAGTCTATTTTGCAGAAAAAAAGTGCGGATCTTATCGGATTGGCCCGTATGTTATGGGTCGATCCGGAATGGCCGAAAAAGGCCCGGAAAGGAGATGATCGATCAATCCTGAAATGCAATCCTAAATGTGATGCGTGTCAGCAACTGGTTATACAGGGGAAGCCGGCCTACTGTCCAAGATGGAGCAAGGAAAAACGGGCGGCATATCGTGAGCTGTTTCAATAAATAAGAAACGGTATGAAACTTGGATTTTAAATTGTGGTGCCTTATCCACAAAACCAGACGCGACATCATAAACCTGTATGCCGGTTTTAGGTAGTGTCCATTCTTGAATGAATCGACACTATGTATAAATCCTTTAATCTAATCCGCATGTGCCTGTTCTGTACGAATCGAATTTTGTTTTTTCCTTATTACGTGACGAACCAGATACAATCTTTAACGTTAAACTGCTAATCGAGAAGGAAGATAGTAGGAAGTAGTATGCGAACATATATATTTTGCCATAAGAAAGCCTCCACCAGAGAGGATGCTTGGCCACTATGGCTGATGAAGCGCTTTCCTACCTCAAGCACCTCTCGTATGGATGCAGAGCGCGGTGGACAAAAACTCGGAAGCTGGCGTATGGCAAAACCGAAATTACCACTGAAGGGGCTCTGTGCCACGTGCAATAATGGCTGGATGAGCAGACTTGAAAACGAAGCCAAGCCTGTTCTGGAATTTATGTTTGATGACAAACTGAAAGACATAGACGCATCAAGCCAATCAACGCTCGCACGTTGGGCGGTAAAAACAGCTATGGTTCTTGAGTGTATCAATCCAGATAGGACTTGGTTTTACTCCGTTGACGAGCGTCAACTGATGCGCGCTACGCAATCTCTTCCGCCACGCACGTCAGTGTGGATTGGCAAATGTATCAACCAACCAAACATTTATAGTGCGGCAAAAGATCTCCGGACCACACCAGATGATGGTGGAATCCATGCGTATTCTACTACAATGGCCTTTGGTTCTCTCGCGTTTCAGATTGTGAGCCTCAAAACTCCTGCAACAATCCCTGAAAATGTCACTCTGACTTATGATGTCACTGAGGGGCCTTGGGGCCAAACCCTACTTCAGGTGTGGCCAATCACCCAAGAATCAGTGGGGTGGCCACCGCATTACGGTCTTAATAGTGAATTTGGGCTGGATGCGCTCACTGAGCGGTTAAGTCCTATAACACGCTGAGCCGGGGCGGTTATGTTGGCCGTTTAACATCGCAGTTCAGCGGACAACCAGGGTCGGGGGATTTTGACTATCTGAGCGAAATTTAAAAGATTGCTTTTTTAACAAGGTCAGTGGAAGCCATGGCTGCCCCTGACCGCAGCGTTATCCGGCGGGAAAAAATTTAGGCAGATATATCGGACTGGATAGATTGGATAGCATTCTGTGCGGCATGAACTAAGAATGACGATCTGGACATACCGCGTTTTTTAGCAGCGGCATCAATCTGTTTTAACGTCATTTCAGGCACGGTAACATTCACTCTGACCGTACGGGGTTTGGCATCAGGTACCGAAACGACCAAATAAGCGATCGCATTGGCGTAATCGGGATCGCCCATGATTTCTTCGAGCCTGGATGGAACAGGCAATTGTTCGCCGTCTTCGAGCATGCCCTGGATATGAAGGGTGAGAGCCTCCTGAGCCATATCCTTGGCTTCATCGATATTTTTTCCAGCGGTGATGCATCCGGGAAAGTCCGGAAACGATACGCCGAAATCTGATTTGGCTTCTTTATGAACGATAGCAATATAGTTTGCCATGGTAATACCTCAACTAAATTTGATACCTGACCGGCGTTCGATGCTTTTTAGTGTGCCAATCGGTATATCCTTTTTTGGGTGTGGAACAGTGACACGCCCTTTCCGTTCCGGATGCCGGAATTGTGTGTGAGAGCCGACTTTTGCAATTTCGTACCACCCATTTTGTTTGAGTATTTTTAGAATTTTTCGGCTATCCATAGTGTGTATTAACACACACTATGTTATGTTTTGTCAATATTTATAATTTGCGGATAACCTTGCGTTTTCAGTCGGACGCGTCTAAAGCCGCGCCGTTGAGGCGCCCGGTTATACCTAAACCGGCAGAGCCAAAAATATAGCCGATAGATAGTTGCATAATATCTTGTGAAAACATGACAGCATATTGGTTGTAACATACTAATTATAGGAGTCTTAATAATGGAAGATCGGAAATGGATGACAACTTCTGCCGGCGTAAAAATGCCACGGATTATTTACGGCACGGCCTGGAAAAAGGACCGCACGGCAGACCTGGTTGTGAAAGCCATCCAGGCCGGATTTAGGGGGATTGATACCGCCTGCCAACCGATACACTATAACGAGCCACTGGTAGGAGCAGCGCTTCACAGACTGAAAGATCATGGTATCGAACGTGAGGCCTTGTTCCTACAAACCAAATTCACCCCACTTTCAGGCCAGGATCTAAGACAAGTGCCATACGATAAGAATTCCCCTGTTGAGTTGCAGGTTGCCCAATCTTTTGAGGCATCGAAAAAAAACCTGCAAACAGAATATGTGGATTCTCTAATACTTCATTCACCAATGGCACCCCACGCGCTTTTGATGAAGGCATGGAATGCAATGGAAAAAATTCAAAAAACTGGGGGAGCGCTTCAATTGGGAATCAGCAACTGTTACGATACTGAAGTGATTAGGTCACTCTATGCCGATGCCAACGTGAAGCCGGCGGTTGTACAAAATCGGTTTTATCAGGAAACGGGGTATGATGCAGACTTGCGTCACTGGTGCTCTGATCATGGGGTTATTTACCAGAGTTTTTGGACCCTTACTGCAAATCCTCATATTTTATCCAGCAAAATCGTTCGAACCGTTGCTCAGAAGTATAAAAAAACAGAAGCGCAAATCTTTTTTCGATATCTCAGCCTATCTGGTATCGTGCCGCTTACCGGAACGTCTTCTGAGCAGCACATGACAGAAGACCTCAGCATCTTTGATTTTGAGCTTTCTTCTGAGGATTTAAACAATGTGAGTCTCCTGCTAAATCAGGTATAACCTCTAAGGATTGACACGACATGAAAGGTCGTTTTCAATCGGTGAATTCAAGTTGCAAGTGCACCCCGAATAGAAACTAATAATTTGATGGGCGTACCCTTAATAAACGGGCGAACACCATGCTCGCGTCCACGAAAATTAAGTCTTGACTTACGGTCTGAATTTAGTACCATATAGGGACCGGAGGTGATAAAAATGAATATTACAAGTGATATAAGGTCTGTTACCTATCTTAAGTCAAAGGCGGCCGATTTGCTTAATCAAATCAACGAAACCCATCGTCCCGTAATAATAACACAGAATGGAGAACCAAGAGGTGTGCTTCAAGACCCTAAAAGTTATGAAAATATGCGTAATGCAATCGGCATATTGAAGTTGGTCTCACAGGGTGAATCCGATATTAAAAATGGTAAGGCCAAGTCACAGGAGGATGTATTCAAAGATATTGAAAACTCACTGAAAGAAAAGCTTAAATGAGTGACAACTACCAAATTGAATGGTCTCGTGTTGCAGAAAATGATTTGAAGGGAATTATCGAATATATTGCAGAAGACAGCCCCGCCAATGCATTAAAACTTCTAAAAAAGATCAAACAAAAAGCATCCGGGCTCTACACCCTTCCTGAACGAGGCCGCATAGTGCCGGAGCTTCAAGATCAAGGCATATTTATATATCGTGAATTAATTATCACTCCCTGGAGAATTATATTCAGAATATCAGAAATGAAGGTTTATGTTTTGTCTGTTTTGGATGCGAGGCAGAACGTTGAAGATATCCTGTTGAACAGATTGATTTATCCTGAATTAGGCTAACGAAGCAATGATTATGCCTGAGCGATTCGTCAGTGAAGTCATCAGACCTGTGGTTGCCACATGTGACACCTCGCGCATGGCAGCCGGGGAGCCTGGACTCCCGCGTGAGTTCGTGTGGCGAGGTCGAACCATTAAGATTGCGGCTGTACTGCGCACCTGGCGTGAAACCGGGAAATGTCGCCACGGCAGTTCCGAGTTATATGTTCGCAAGCACTGGTTCGAGGTCGCCACGACCTCCAACAGCACGATGAAAATCTATTTCGATAGGCAGCCTCGCGGTGGACGCAAGAGGGATAGATGGTGGCTTTTAACCATTTGTGAGTCAGAGGAATAAATTTCCAAAAATTAGACGGATTATGGTCGAGTGTTCGTCGTTGCCGGGAATCTGAACACCGGCGCGAAAAAACGCGCCAGAAATCATCTTTAAAAAGAGAAGTAAGGAGAATTCATGGGGAAAAAATACACTATAGTAGACGGGATGGAGTTGTTAAAAGAGCAACTACCCAACGTGGCGAACGCCTTCGGAGTCCTTCGTGACGAAGCGACCAAAGACGGCGTATTGAGTGCCAGAACCAAGAGATTGATGATGGTAGCGGTTTCAGTGGCGCAGCGCTGCGAACCTTGCATCCGAACACATGTAAAGGCGGCTGTTGAAATGGGGGTGTCCCGTACAGAAATCCTGGAAGCAACGGGAATCTCTATTCTGATGGCGGGAGGTCCTGCCATTGCTTATACTTCAACGGTTGTTTTGGAAGTCCTTGATGAAATGGGCGTTTGAAAGAAACAGAAGATCGAAAAGGCAAAAAAAAAGGGCCCTTATGCAAATAAGGAAATTATAAAATGATAAACGTAATTGCATCAATACACATTAAAGAAGGTCGATTATCAGAGTTTGTTGAGATTTTCAAATCCAATATTCCAAATGTTCTTGAAGAGAAGGGATGTATAGAGTATGTGCCAACCATTG
>DATKWE010000108.1:0-15304 GCA_035529735.1 Desulfobacterales bacterium
TTGCGGTTAAGCAGTAAATACTGCCTATCGAATGATACTGCTCTAATGGATCGCAAACAAACTGGGAGAAATATTATAAGGGTTTAGTTTTTTACATATTTTGTAGATACACCTGTATTTTTATAACGCTTCTATACCCTATCGTTGCGTAAATAACACGGCAAAATGAGGTCAATGACTCTAATGATCCGCATTTCCAGACTTTTTCTCTGCTCGGATGGAATCGACCCCAAGTGACATCCTGAAAATACTGAAAACAGCCCTGTTATTTATCCAACGTTAGGGTCCACGCGGTGCCATTACACTAAATTCAGTGCACAGGATACCAGCAACCGGCAGCTTCTTTCCCTAACTGACTACAATATCTAAAGATTTAAGGTTAATTCGACACGATGGCCGATGGTTTGGTATCGTTAAAGAAAAAAAAGCGAAGACTTTTCAATTTTCGCTCGTATTGGTACGTATAAGCATGCTTGGGGCTCTTGGAAACAATCATGAGAAAAAGAATGACCTTATCGGCACTGATTTGTTATGCTGGACGTGTGGTCCGCGGCTTACGAATTTTACGGAGACCTACCGCGTGACGGATGCTCACGGCAGGAATTGCCGGCTCAGGTGCCGGCAGACAAAGAGATGCTTTTTCATCAGACCATGGCGGAAGGCAGATATCGGTGAATATGGACGTAAAGCTCTTGCATCTGGATGACGAATCCCTGATCTGCCGGATACAGGAGGGAAGTCATGAAGCCTTTGCTACACTTGTAGATCGTCACTCAAATCGATTCTATCGTATTGCCTATCGCCTTGTTTCCAGCAAGGACGATGCAGAGGACATTGTGCAGGAAGCGTTTCTAAAACTATGGGACAGGCCGAATCTTTGGGATCCCGGTAAACGAGCCAAATTCACCACCTGGTTTTATCGGGTCGTCATAAACCTGTGTTTTGATCTTCGTAAGAAGAAAAAGTTGATAAACTTACCCGAAGACATAGAGTTCGCAGACGAAAATCCCGGGCCGGACGTCTTATTCGATGTGCATCAAAAACAGGTTGTATTGGAGCGATTTATACAAGAATTGCCGGACAGACAGCAGCTGGCGGTTAACCTATGCTTTTATGAAGGATTAAGCAATAATGAGGCGGCCCAAATCATTGGTGTGAAGCTGAAAGCTCTGCAATCTCTTGTCATGCGTGCCAAAACGACATTGAAGGACAAAGTCAAACGATATCTTGGCGGAGGTTCACGATGACACTGAACTTTGAACAGTTCAAGGAAAAACTGCTTATGTATGGCGCTGATGTTCGGTGTTGGCCAAAAGACATAAGATCGTCAGGGCTGAAGGCACTGGATAGTTCTCCTGAACTTCAGAAATTAGTGGAAGACGAGGAACGTTTTGAAGGGGTTCTCAAAATACGGAAGTATGAAGAACCGAGCAGAGATCTGGCAGGACGAATTGTCGCAGCCGCTTTGCCCAGGAAGCAAAAAGCGCAGCGCAATCTTGGCGTGTTCTTCTCGGAGGCACTTCGGGAATTCAGTTTGTCCAGGCGTTCACTTACGGCGGTTTCTGTTTCGCTCATTTTTACTTTGATCATGGGATTTACAATAGGTTTTTCAAATCCATCGGGGTACGCTTCCGCCGAACAATACGAAACCAAATTGGAAGATTTTCTAAATTATGAAGGAGATGTACTATGAGCAAAAAGATGAAAATTTTGATTTTCAGTTCACTTCTCCTCAACGTTTTGCTGTTCGGCGTTGTCATTGGCGATGTGTCGCATCGGTTCAATAAAGAACACTTTGTTCGAAAGTCCGTGCAAGAATTTGCGTCGAAATTACCCGAGGATAAGGCAGCGTTGTTTCTTGAAACGGTGGAAAGGGTCCATCTGAACAATCGGGATGCATACAATCAGCTCCGAGAAGCAAGAAAAGAAGCGATGAAGCTTTTATCCGCACCTGAATTTGATGAAGCTGCCTACCGACTTCAAATTGAAAAAATACACGAATTGCGCAGTCTCATGAAGCGGCGTTTGGCAGATGCAACCATTGAATTGGCGAGGCAATTCAGTCAGGCGGAGAGAAGCGCCTTGGCGCAACATCTGAGGCATTTTCCACGACACTCACAGGACCGGAGTCTGCCGTCCGATGCAAAATCATCTCGTCATGAAAATCCCTGACCGGGAGTGTAACATCATCTTGTGATGCTTGGAGGCAAGCTCTGCGCGGTTGGAGGTTTAAGGTTGGAGGCAGGCATGTGAGAAGGTAAGAAGGTGAGGGGAAAATAACCTTCTGTTTTTCTGATCTCTTGCCTCAAACCTTAAGCGAAGCGATCCTCCAACCTAACGCAGCTGAAAGCGTTCGGCCGCAAACCTCTGGCGAAGCGATTAATTTCTAAGAATCTAAACGCTTACGATTTGGGAAACAATCACTTGAAATGTGAACAAGTCATGAACTTACCGATCAAAATAGCCCCGATCCGATTCGGGGCACTTTTACCTGCCGCGCTGTTGCTGTTCATTTTTGTCGGATGCGCGCTTGTTGGACCCGATTATGTGCCACCAGACAAACCCATGCCCGAAGCATGGCATACCCCGGCGAAAAGTGGCCTGGTCGGGGAACATCTAAACAAACGAGCACTGGCCGATTGGTGGTCGATTCTCGATGACCCTGTACTAACGAACCTGGTTGAGTCAGCAATCGCAGGAAATCTTGGTCTTAAGGAGGCGCGCGCACGTGTTCGTGAAGCCCGTGCTCGCCGCGGCATCAGCGAGGCCGGCCGTTTCCCGACCATCGACGCCAGCGGCTCGGCCAGGTCGAGCCGCAGCAGCGAAGAAACCGGAAGCGGCAGCGAGAGAGAACTCTACGCCGCAGGCTTCGATGCCGCTTGGGAGCTGGACGTGTTTGGCGGGAAAAAACGTGCCGTTGAAACGGCTGGAGCCGAGCTACAGGCGAGTGAAGAGGATTTGCGGGATGTGCTGGTCAGCCTGCTTGCTGAAGTTGCCCTGAATTATGTCGAGTTGCGTTCATTTCAGACCCGACTGTCGGTTGCAGAAGCCAATCTTGATGCACAAAAAGAAACATACAATATCACCCGATGGCGCCGTCAAGCCGGCCTGACGACACAGCTGGATGTAGAACAGGCCAAGTACAGTCTCGAGCAGACCCGGGCCCAGATACCCGGTTTGCAGACCGGCCTTGAGCAGGCCAAGAACCGCCTGGCTGTACTGATCGGACAGCATCCGGGTTCACTGAGGGATGCCTTGGCGGAACGCAAAGCCATTCCGGTCACCCCTCTCGAAGTGGCTGTCGGCGTGCCGGCCGATATCTTGCGACGCCGGCCGGATGTCCGAAGAGCGGAGCGCCGGCTGGCCGCACAGACGGCGCAGATAGGCGTTGCCACGGCGGATCTGTATCCCAGGTTTTCGCTTCTCGGCTCCATCGGTCTTGAAGCCCTGTCGCCGGCCAACCTGTTTTCATTCAGCAGCCGAACCCATGGTATCGGCGCCGCGGTTGCCTGGCCTCTGTTCGACGCCGGGGCCATCCGGAGCAACATTGAAGTACAATCCGCTTTGCAGGAGCAGGCCCTGATCCGATACGAGGCCGCTGTTCTCGCGGCACTGGAGGATGTCGAAAACGCGTTGGTTGCCTACGCCAAGGAACAAAGTCGCAGACAATCGCTGACCGAAGCGACCGAGGCTGCCCGGCGTGCTGTTGACCTTGCCCAAAAACAGTATTCGTCCGGACTCATCGAGTTTGGCAATGTCCTGATTGCCCAGCGGTCGTTGTTATCAATCCAAGATCAGTTAGCAGTCAGCGAGGGCGGAGTGACGTCGAATTTGATCGCTTTGTACAAATCCCTGGGAGGTGGGTGGAAATCTCTCATGCCTGATAACACGAATTAAACGTCTCGGAATTTCTACAACGCGTTGTAATCGAAATTATTTTTTAGCACCACATGCTATTGAGTCACTGGAATAATGGAATATTGGGTAAAAAAGTGGATAAAAGATCATTTTTAATAAGTAGAATTCCTTTAAACCCATCAATCCACCATTCCAGTATTCCAACATTCCAAATGTGAGCGAAGCGAACTAATTTGGTTCTGAAATGAAAGGAAGCAATGAAACCAAAAACAAACCCGGAATTCGATATGGGTCAAACCCTTGGTATCGATCAGTCCTCGGACCGCAAAAAGCACTTGAAACGGTGGCTCATCGTAGCCCTTTTGGCAATCGCCGGCGTGACAAGTGCTGTTGTTTGGAAGGGGACAAAAAAATCAAATTCCATGCAGTACCAGACCCAGAAAGTTCAGCGGGGAGACCTAACCGTGACCGTAACAGCGACAGGTGCCCTGGAACCGACAAACCAGGTGGATGTGGGCAGCGAGTTGTCCGGTATCATCAAGACCGTCGAAGTGGATTACAATGACCGGGTGAAAGTCGGCCAGATTCTGGCGAGGCTGGACACCGACAAACTGAAAGCCAAGGTTCTGCAATCAAAAGCTGCCTTGGAATCGGTCCGGGCAAAGGTTTTGGAGGTACAGGCCACTGTCAAAGAGTCGGGAGATCAACTGGCGCGGTTAAAGCAGGTGTGGGAATTGAGCAATAACATGGTGCCGTCGCAGCAGGACCTGGATGCGGCGCAGGCGGTGCTGCATCGGGCAAAGGCCACCGAGGCCACCGCAAGGGCCCAGGTGTCCCAGGCTCAGGCCACTCTCGAAGCCGACGAGACGGATTTGGCAAAAACGGTCATCCATTCCCCCATTAACGGCATTGTCCTTACGCGAAACGTGGAACCCGGCCAGACCGTGGCCGCCTCGTTTCAGGCCCCGGTATTGTTCACCCTGGCCGAGGATCTGACACAGATGGAACTCCATGTGGACGTGGACGAGGCCGATGTGGGTCAGGTAACAGCAGGACAAGCGGCCACTTTCTCCGTCGATGCCCACCCGGGCCGGACGTTCCCGGCGCGGATCACCCAGGTCCGGTATGGTTCTCAGACCGTAAACGGAGTTGTCACATACAAAACGGTCCTGAACGTGGACAACTCGGATCTTTCCTTACGACCGGGGATGACGGCAACGGCGGACATCACCACAAAAAAAGTGGAAAACGCGATCCTGGTGCCCAATGCTGCGTTGCGTTTTACCCCACCGATTAAAGAAAAAGAAGCCCCATCCAACGGCAGCAGTTTACTTAATATGCTCCTGCCACGTCGCCACAGATCGCCGTCAAAACAGCTTAAAGACTCGGCCGCCAATAACAAACTACAGGACGTCTGGACGCTGCGCGATGGAAAACTTCTCGCCATTGCAGTCGGCATAGGCGCCACGGATGGCAGAATGACCGAGGTGACGAGCGGTGATATTGATCCGGGGATGCCACTTGCGGTCGATACGGTGAGATCTGAACGATGAAGACAACCTTTTCCACGCAAATCAGCGAACATTCCCTTATAGAGCTCCAAGGCGTAACCAAGGTATACGGCACGGGTTCCGCGGCCATGAAAGCCCTGCGGGGAATAGATTTGCACATCGGCCAGGGTGAGTTCGTGGCCGTGATGGGGCCAAGTGGGTCGGGAAAGTCGACTTGCATGAATATTCTGGGCTGTTTAGATACTCCCAGCAATGGGGCCCACCTTTTTGAAGGTGTCGATGTGGGAAAGCTGTCCCGCGACCAGCGCGCGTTGTTACGCCGGCATTATCTGGGATTTGTGTTTCAGGGATTCAACCTCCTCAATCGCACATCGGCGATAGAGAACGTTGAACTGCCCTTGGTCTATCGCGGCGTCCCGGCCCATGAGCGGCGGGAAAGCGCCTTGCGAGCTCTTGAAGCGGTTGGGCTCAAAGGGTGGGAAACACACACGCCCGGCGAACTCTCAGGTGGACAGCAGCAACGGGTCGCCATCGCTCGTGCCATCGTTACGGATCCCAAGGTGCTGCTGGCCGACGAACCCACCGGCAACCTGGATTCTGCCCGCAGTCGTGAAGTTATGGAGATGCTTGATGCATTCAATCGTGAATACGGCATCACGATCGTCCTGGTGACCCATGATGCCGATATGGCGGCCTATGCAAAACGAATCATTCGCTTCCTCGACGGGATCATCGATACCGATGAGGAAAACGGGAAGATGTTATAATGTTAAGGGAAACGATTTTACTGGCCTTGCGGGAAATCCGGCGCAACCTCATGCGTTCATCGCTGACCATCCTGGGTATCGTTATTGGCGTTGCTGCCGTGATCACCATGGTGACCCTCGGCAGAGGGGCGACGGCGCAGGTGACCTCCGATATCACGAAACTGGGCACCAATCTTTTGCAAATTAGACCTGGGCAGCATCGCCACGGTCCCGGCGGCACCCAGTCAACCGGTAAAATGTTTAAGGAGGACGATGCAGACGCCATTGCCCGAGAAATCTTCGGACTTGCTGCGGTGGCACCCATGGCCTCCCAAACCACACAAGCAATCTACGGAAACGAAAACTGGGTGACCTCGGTTATCGGCAGCACTCGTGCCTATTTGCAGGCCTGCAACTGGCAGATTGAGAGCGGGCGCCAATTCACAGACAGTGAACTTCGGGGAGGAAAAGGCGTGTGCATCCTGGGTACAACCGTGCGAAAAGAGCTCTTTGGCGGCCAGAACCCTTTGGGCAACACGATTCGCCTTCAAAAGCTTTCATGCCAGGTGATCGGCGTCCTCGAATCCAAGGGGCAGTCCAGCTTTGGAACAGATCAGGATGACTTCGTGCTGATCCCATTGCGCACGATCCAGCGGCGCATCGCCGGGAATATCGATGTGGACAGAATTTATGTTTCAGCAGAAGATGGCGTTTCCACCAGCAAAGTCGAACAGGATATCGAACGGCTGATGCGTGAGCGTCGCCGCATTGCCATGGGCAAAGAGGACGATTTTTATGTCAGAGATATGCAAGAACTTGTCAGCACGATGACCGGAACGACCCGTGTACTTACCGGACTGCTGGGTGCAGTGGCGGCGGTAAGCCTCTTGGTCGGGGGAATCGGAATCATGAATATCATGCTGGTATCGGTTACGGAAAGAACGCGGGAAATCGGTATCCGGCTTGCCATCGGTGCCCTGGAGCGGGATGTGTTGATGCAGTTTCTGGTCGAAGCCGTAGTGCTGTCTTCTTTTGGGGGGCTGATCGGCATCATCCTCGGGATAGCTGCGGCCGCGATAGGCGCGCGCATCCTCGCTGTTCCCTTTGTTTTTGATCCGGGGATTGTCGCTATCGCCTTTTTGTTTTCCGCAGCGGTGGGCGTCATCTTCGGCTACTTCCCGGCCAGACAGGCGGGGCAGCTGGATCCGATTGAAGCGTTGCGTCACGAATAGTCCTACCATTCTTTGGCTTGCAAAGGCCCGGTCTATGATTTGAGATCAACAATTTACCGACACCGCCCCTCAATTTGAAGTCAACAGCAAGATCAGACAATGCGCCTTAACTAATATGGCCCCAGGTGCTTTATATTTTCCCGGAACACGCCCAAAAACTTATCCAATCTGATGGGTTTGAATATTTATTTTGCCCTGAAAAACCTGTTCCTTCCCCGCATGGCGGGATCTTCGATGGGCCAAGCCTGTCCCGCATTGCGGGGGTCAGAGTTCTCCGGCCCTGCCTGAGAATCTTGTAGCCGGAATAATGGAGTGATGGAGTAATGGGATGAGGGGCTTGAGGAACATGATCAATTTTATCAGTACCATGAGCATTTCTGTGATACTTATTCAGAAAAATTGAGCTTTTACACCCAACACTCCAATACCCCATTATTCCAACACTCCAACTGTTTGAGTTGAAGTTTATACGACACCCCCATGGGGTGAAACCAAAGCCTGGTCCTCTGGGCCAGGATTCTTTATTGTCTTCCTTTTCGACGTTTCCCCTTTTCGGCCTGCAATGTCTATCCCGTAGGGTTAATGTTTGGCATGCCTTTGTTAAAAAGTCCCTGATATAAAAAGCTCTTATGGATTTTTATTGAAATTTTTAAGCATTTGCTCACAAATTAGCCCCCATATATTTCCGTATCAAGTTATATTTCTTGATTGATAGTGATTTTTAATATATAAAATTTCGGCTTCTAAAAAACCTAAAATACGAATTATGTTGAATGACAAACTAATTGAAAATGTCGATGATCACCGCTATGAAAATGGCATCCCTTGCCGCTCCGAAGCCATGAGGCGCCTTTTAGACGAAGCCCTTAAAAAATACGGAAAGAAAGCCAAAAAACAACCTTTTATCGAGGTTTCTACCGAGATTAATCCCAGTTTATGGAAATCGAGGATGAAAATGAACCTTATTGTTGCATAAATAACATGGCAAAATGCGTCGAAATTTATCCTGGAGTATGGCTCTGACAATCCGGAAATTGGCTATAACCGGTGGGAAAAATTCTAAGATTGAAAAAGACCCTTTAACGATTCAAAAATCTTTTTAAATTAATAATGCCCCAAGAAATTTATGTCCTGATCGTTGGTTACATTGTTGGTTTTTACATGGCCTGGAACATCGGTGCCAATGATGTTGCCAACTCCATGGCGCCTGTTGTAGGCGCGAAGGCTGTAACAATTCGACAGGCTATATTTATAGCCGTAATATTGAATGTCATTGGCGCCGTATTTATTGGTGCCCGTGTTACCAATACAATCCGTAAAGGTATTGTCTCGACCGATGTTCTAACTGATCCCCATCTGGTTCTCATCGGCGCACTTTCTGCAATGCTGGCTGCTTCCCTGTGGGTCAATTTCGCCACTTGGAAATCTTTACCGGTTTCTACAACCCATTCGATTGTTGGTGCTATGATCGGCTTTGGAATCATAGCTGGCGGATTTTCAGTCATTAATTGGATAAAACTCGCTGCGGTGGTAGTGAGCTGGATCATTTCCCCTCTCTTCAGCCTTGTAATTTCCTATTTTTTGTTCAAAATTATCTTAAAATTAATTCTCTCTAAAAAAAATGCTTTTATCTGGTCTCTGAAATTATCCCCCTTTTTTATCGGTTCTACCGTCTTCATCGTTGTTTTGTCATTTCTGTTTAAGACGCCTTTGGGAGATAATCTGTCTATCAAGTTAACGGATGCCCTGATGATAGCATTCACTATAGCATTTTCTTTTGGATTCGCCGGGATGAAGGTATTAAAGCGCTTTGTTAAAGAAAGTAGCCTTCATGGTGCAGAAGAAATATTTCGATTTATCCAAATCGGGACAGCCTGCTATGTTGCTCTGGCACAGGGGGCAAACGATGTGGCCAATGCGATCGGCCCGCTTGCTGTAATCTATTTTCTGGTCAAAACAGGTAGTGTCGGCGCCACAGTACCGGTGCCTGTTTTTCTCCTGATCTTTGGCGGTATCGGTATTGCCTGTGGAATTTCAATGGCCGGTCACCGTGTCATGGATACCCTGGGCAAAAAAATTACTGCTCTCAGTAATACACGAGGTTTTGCAGTAAATTTTGCAACGGCAACAACTGTTCTTGTCGCTTCAAAAATGGGACTGCCGGTATCAACTACCCATGCTGCAGTGGGCGGAGTTATGGGAATAGGTTTAGCGCGCGGAGTCGAAGCAGTCAATTTTAGCATTGTTTATAAAATTATGTTATACTGGATATTAACTGTGCCCGTTGCTGCTGTTGCCAGTATGGTCATATTTAAAATACTTCAATTCATTTTATAAAAGGAGATGGCTATGCGGATACCATTTTTGAATATGTTTATGACATCACCTTTTGAAGGTCTTCAGGAACATGCCGAAAAAGTAAAGGAATGTACACGGGCTTTTCAACAGGCCATAGCGTGTTATTTCTCACCCGAATGTAAAACGTTTGAAGAATTTAGAGATGAGGTTACCCGACTGGAAAGCGAAGCAGATGCCATCAAACGTCATATTCGTGAGCATATTCCAAAAAGAACCATGACACCCGTATCCACTTTTCTGATATTCAGGTATTTAAAACAACAGGACGGTGTTCTGGATGCTGTGGAAGATACACTCGACTGGATTTCCTACAGAAGCGAAAAAAAGATGCCGTCAGAGCTTGAAAACGACTTTGCGCTTCTGGTTAATGCCGTTATTGATACCATCGAAAAGCTGAGCTCAATGGTAGCCGAAGCAAGAGAATACTTCAAGAGTTACTCCGAAAAACAACGGGTCATCGTCAAGAATATAATTCACACCTTGCACCGGCAAGAACGTGAAGCCGATAAATTCGAATATATTATTAAGAAGAAGGTTTTTAACATGGAAATAGATGCCGTTTCCATAATATACTTGGTCACGCTGGCTGAAATAATTGGCTCCATTGCAGACCATGCTCAAAACGCCGGCGATATGATGAGGGCGATGCTTTCTAAATAGCAGGATCAAGATAAACCGGCCAATATTTTTTCTGTGTAGGATTTGCCCTATAGTTTTACAAATAACATGGCAAAATGAGTTTAATGACGATAATGATCCGCAGCATCTTCGACTTTTGCAACGTTGGTGGCAATTCCGCTTTGATACCCCGCAGCTTGTTGGAGTGAAACGGAAATCCCGCCCAGCGGGGCTGCGGGGAGCTTCATGTATATGTAAACGATAAAAATTATCTATGAGGATAACAGAGGGGACTATGGTTGAATATAAAATGCTATCTGAGATCAAGACTGCCTTTAAGACGCTTATGACTTTGGATTCCATATGTGATGATAAAGAAGAAATGGAGTTTTTAATTGAGGCCTGCGCCAGATATGTTAGCATAAATTACTCTGCCGAGGAAATCAGTCAGAGAATAGGGACAGTGGAAGATTTAATGAAATTTTTTAAGGAATATCTGGATCATCTTCAATACCAGCTTTAAAGTGCTTAACTATGATATTTCAAGACGGCATCCGGAAGATTCTCTAAAAGATCTAAATGAGAGACACGAAATCAGGGTTTTATCCATGCCAAACGACAAAGATGAACTTAATATATATGAAGTTAACTCTCTTTTGTTCCAAATAATTTCTTTCATGTCCGAAGCCGAACGGCGAAACCTTAAGTCCATATTAAATTCTAAATTATCCAAAACCGAACATGGAAAAGACCTTTCATCGTTGATTACCCGTATATCTGAAGCAAAAAGGCGAGAACTTCTGACAAATCTGACCCATTGGTATCACTCCAAACACGCAGAGTTAAGAGAGTTCCCTCGGAGACCTTTTTCGATTTCCGTTGAGCTCTCAACCAATGGTTTTATATATATGTGTTTCATTCAAAATATAAGTAATGGCGGCGTCTTTATTCATACCGATTTCAGCTTGGATATCGATCAGCAAATTACCATGACTTTCTCGCTCTCCAAAGCTGAAAAAGACATCACCGTCAGTGGTAAAATTGTTAGGGTTGATTCCCAAGGAATCGGTGTGCAATTCGATGCGGTTCTACCTGATATCTAACACATCCTTTCACCCCGATTGATCCGCAACGAAATGGGAAAAATATTTTGCCGTCGATACCCCATCTTCTTCGTTACCTGCCCGCCGTACAAGACTTTGGCAGGCCGGTCAAGGACTTGCGGTAGACGACCCCGGCGTCGACCTTGATGCCTTGGATCTGCCTGCCCAATGAAATGTTTACCCCGTGGAATGCTTGCCCTGTTAAATGCGAAGCCTATTTAACCGGGGCGAAGCCTATTCCTCCGGGGCAACGCCTATTTCACCGGGGGGGCATCCTGAACTTTCGCTCAATTGGGGTTTAAATAGGATGCAGATGACAACCATTGAAAGGGAATCGATACAGATACCGGTGATTGCCGTTGGAAAGGGTTGGGTGGCCGTGGATAAACCTGCGGGGATTACCGTGCACAATCAACCCGGCAGGGATCTTTGCACTTTGGTATCCAGGTTGATTCAAAAAGAACCCGAACTCCGGAGACAGATGGATGTCGATCCCGATTTTGGGGTCAACCCGGTTCATCGCCTGGACAAGGAGACCAGCGGCGTGATCCTGCTGGCCGCCGACCCGAAGATGTTTCGATTTTTTTCTGAGCAGTTTGAATCCCGACAGGTCAAAAAACGGTATGTGGCTGTTTTGCACGGCCGGCTGGAAAACCCGGATGGCGACGATTCCTGGGGGACATGGCGCCGGCCCCTCGCCAAAACCGCGGGCGGACGCCGTCATCCCCAAGGCTCCGGCCGCCGTTTTCCCAGCGAGACCCGCTTCCGGATTCTCCAACACAGCGCCCGCTACACCCTGGTGGAAATGGAGCCCCTCACCGGCCGCAAACATCAGATCCGACGCCATGCAAAAATATCCGGACATCCGGTGGTGGGGGATGCACGCTACGGCTCGACGCGGTCCGTAAACTATCTTCGTCGCAATTTTGCATTTGACCGGCTGGCGCTGCATGCCCGTGCCCTCACATTGCATCTTCCGGAGGGAGAACACCCGGAAACCCTGGAGACCCCGGAAATTCCGCGTTCGATGCAGGCGCTGTTCGAAAGAAACCCTTGAAGAAAAACAAAAAGAAAGAATGGATCATTTAAACGTTGGTGATCCGACGTTTTTATCTGAACCCAGCCCCTCTGAGTACCAAAAAAATTGATAATGACAACAAGTTGATGTATACAGGACGTAAGACATCAAACCTTCTCACCCGTCGGGGATTGTCATGAGGGCAACCAATACCATTGGAGGCGTCATGTTGTGTATCGGACATCGAGGTGCTATGGGGCATGCGCCTGAAAATACGCTCAAGTCCATTGCAAAGGCCCTGGAACTCGGGGCCCCCTGGGTCGAAGTGGACGTGTATCCTGTGGATGGTCATCTGGTGGTCATCCACGACAACCGGCTCGAACGAACCACCAACGGCATCGGTTACGTATGGGAAAAGACGTTTTCATACCTGCGAACACTGGACGCCGGCCAGGGGGAGAAAATCCCCACCCTCGAAGAAGTGCTCGACCTGACATCGGAACGGGCCGGAATCAACATCGAGCTGAAATTGCCGGGTACCGCGGCATGGGTGGTAAAGGTGATTCAGGACAGGATTCGAACCCAATGGGATGTAAACAATTTTCTGGTTTCTTCGTTCAATCATCATGAGATCGCCGCTGTAAGACAGCTTGACGATCGAATTCGAATCGGCGCCCTGATCGCCGGTGTTCCGTTAGATTACGCACTTTTTGCGCAAAAGCTGGCGGCCTATTCGGTCCATCAAAGCATTGAATTTGTCAACTGTGAATTCATCACCGATGCTCATGACCGGAATTTAAAGGTTTTTGTCTACACGGTAAATCATCCTGAAGATATCGCAAGGATGGACGCTATGGGTGTGGACGGGGTCTTTACAAACTACCCGGATCGGGTGTTGTCGTTTCTGAGATCGAAATCCGACCCGCGCCAACGTTAGGCTATATATGACTAAGATCATCATCGGCATCCACGGACTGGGGAACAAACCGCCGCAAAAAATTCTACGGGCATGGGGGGCCGGATTTTTTCAAACAATGGGGTAAAATGATGAACAGAGAAGAAATGCTTGCAAGAATTGCCGATGCCGGTCAGCAATGGGATTTTATTGTGATCGGCGGGGGCGCCACCGGTGTGGGGGTTGCCCTGGAAGGCGCCTCCCGGGGCTACCGGATTGCACTTTTGGAGCAAAACGACTTTGCGTCCGGGACGTCCAGCCGAAGCACCAAATTGATCCATGGGGGCGTTCGCTATCTGCAGCAGGGGAATGTGGCCCTAGTTTTAGAGGCCTTGAAGGAGCGCGGCATATTGCGGCGGAACGCACCCCATCTCGTACACGATCTGCCGTTCATCGTTCCCACCTATGATTGGTGGGAAGGGCCGTTTTACGGGATCGGCTTGAAACTTTACGACATGCTGGCCGGTAAAGAGGGCTTCGGCCCCTCGGAAATCCTATCCAAGGAAGAAACCCTGGAGAAAATTCCGACGGTTGAAACCGATGGGTTGCGGGGCGGGGTCATCTATCACGACGGGCAATTCGACGATTCCCGCCTGGTTGTCAACCTGGCGCAAACCGCCGCTGAGCAGGGAGGCACGCTCATCAATTACATCGAGGTCGTAAAGCTGATCAAAAAAAACGATCTTGTGGCCGGCGTCATTGCCCGGGATCTGGAAAGCGGACGGGAGTATGAAGTGAAATCCCGGGCGGTCATCAATGCTACGGGCGTCTTCAGCGACCGGATCCGCCAGATGGATGACCCTGTGACGCCGCCGTTCATGCGGCCCAGCCAGGGGGTTCACATTGTCCTGGACAGATCTTTTCTGCCGGGGGAAACCGCCATCATGGTGCCCCACACCGACGACGGCCGGGTGCTCTTCGCGATTCCCTGGCACCACCGGGTCCTTGTGGGCACCACTGACACGCCGGTGGAGGACGTGTCCATGGAGCCTCTGCCCATGGATCATGAAATAGAATTTCTGTTAAAGCATACCGCACGATATCTTACCAAAGACCCTGAACCCGGAGATGTTCTCAGCATGTTTGCCGGTCTTCGCCCCCTGGTGAGCGGCACACAGCATCTTGAAACCGCCCGGATTTCAAGAGAGCACACCCTGTCGATTTCGCGAACCGGCCTGATAACCATCGCCGGCGGAAAATGGACCACGTACCGCAAGATGGCCGAGGAGACCGTGGACCAGGCAATTGCCGTTGCCCGGCTGAACCATCAGCCCTCGGTCAGTGAAACGCTGCAGATACACGGGTATCACCATCATGCCGATCAGTTCGAGGATTTAAAAGATTATGGGACGGATGCACTGGAAATACAGAAACTGGTGAAACATGAACCCGCCTGGGGTGCGCCGTTACCCGGCGGTTCGATCGTCCGCGCGGAAGTGATCTGGGCCGTAAAAGCGGAGATGGCGCGCACGGTCGAAGACTTTCTGGCCCGCCGCCGCAGAATCTTATTTTTAGATGCGCGCGCCGCCATGAACATGGCCCCGGCGGTGGCGGAATTGATGGCCGCTGAATTAAAAAAAGGAATCCATTGGCAAAAAACGCAAATCGAGTCCTTTCGAAAAACAGCATACAACTATTTGTTATAAGATCCGGATCATCTCCCGATTAGTTGTAGTTAATTTGGGCAAAATAAGTATGTCATCTCCAATTGAACAGGTGTGATCCCAGAGGGTTCAAGGATTCAAGGATCCAAGGGTTCGAGTGAAATGCTAAAGAATTACAAAGAGTTGAAAGTCTGGCAAAAGTCATACGAACTCTGTTTAGAGATATATAGAATAACAGCAAAATTCCCAAAGGAAGAAAAATACGGTCTAACTTCACAGATAAGAAGATCTGTTGTGTCTA
>DATKWE010000109.1:0-12064 GCA_035529735.1 Desulfobacterales bacterium
ACCACAGGAAGCTGGTGGAACTGATGTTTGGACATTAATTCCTGTGCGTGTGAGAGATCAGCGTCTGGGTCAACGGTGACGGGATCTCTGGACATTATTTTGCTGATAAACATTTTAGCCTCCGATGGTTGTAGATCTTAGTTCCTTAATTTTTCATGTGTTGGCCAAAATCTTCTAAACGACAACGTTCTGTGTTGAAGACAATTGAACATTCTCAATCCTTTTTGGTTCTCCGCCTCAGGAGGATCCGGGTTAGATGTTCAATAAAAATTTGACATGGTTTGCGGCCAATTCCGGTAAGCGTTTTATGCAGTATCCCCCCTCAAGGACGGAAACCAATCTTCCGTTTGAACAATGTTCCGCCAGCGCGACGATCCTTTGCATGATCCTTGAATACCCTTCTGTTGAAAGTTGTATGTCTGACATGTCGTCGTCGACATGGGCATCAAAACCCGCCGATACCAAGATTACTTCAGGGCTGAATGCTTCCATCACCGGCATGAGATCTCTTTCCACAAGCCCCTGGTATTCCTTGTCTCCATGACCCGGCAGAACCGGATAATTCCGGGTCGTTCCAACCCCTTCATCCTCACCGGTTTCAAAAACACGGCCGGTTCCTGGAAAAGCAAATGTCGGGTGCTGATGGATGGAGTAATAGAACACCGTAGGATCTTTTTCAAAAATATGTTGGGTGCCGTTCCCATGATGCACGTCGAAATCTACGATTCCAACCCGCTGAACGGCCCATTCTGCTTGAAGATATCTGGCGGCGATTGCAATATTGTTGAAATAGCAGAATCCCATGGCGAATTCGCGTTCAGCATGGTGACCCGGGGGCCGGACCGCACAAAAAGCATTATCTATTTGACCGGTCATGACCCGTCGTACGGTATCGAGCACACCGCCTACAGCTAGTAGTGCCGTCTCGAAAGTTTCGGCACACATTTGATTGTCCGGAGTGTCAAACGTGGAATGACCCGAACGGCAGGCAGCTTCAAAGCGCTTGATATAATTTTTTGAATGGACAGTTTCAACCCACTTTAAATCTGCCCGCATCGCCTGAATTAAGATCAGATTTGGGAGGAGGCCGGCTTGTTTTATCCCTTGATAAATCGCCTTGAGTCTCTCAGGCGACTCAGGATGGTTCGGGCCTGTATCGTGAAGCAGATATCTTTCATCGTAGAGAAAGCCTGTTCTTTTCATGTCGTCACAAAAGGAGCTACTTGATTATTTTATCAAATATTTCATATGCAGCCATAACCGCCGTATTGTCTTCCGGCAATTCGATGGTCGGACGACCGTTCAAGTCATATTCGTAAACGGTACGGTCTTCCGGTATGGTTCCGGCAAGCTCTAACCCCTTTTCTTTAATGATTTTCAGAACGCTATCGGACGGCGCTTCTTTGGTCTGATTGATTA
Source organism: Desulfobacterales bacterium (assembly GCA_035529735.1). Lineage (GTDB taxonomy): Bacteria > Desulfobacterota > Desulfobacteria > Desulfobacterales > UBA11574 > JAAXQD01. The sequence goes on from DATKWE010000109.1 coordinate 1,420, forward strand.
TTAAATAGCTTTTGGAGACACCGATGTTAAGATCTTTAGCCAGATCATTGATGCGAATGGCGGCCTGAAGTGCGCGGCGGGAGGTGTCCGAAGTGATAAGCAGAATGTCGACATTGTTGGTGGTTAGCCGGCTGATATGTTCCATTCCAGCTTCATTATCCATGACGATATAAGGATAGTTGCCGGTCAGTTTCTCCAAAAATCCTGTGAGAAGGGTATTTGCGGCACAATAGCATCCCGGACCTTCAGGCCGTCCCATAACAATGAGGTCGAATCCGTCGTCTTCCACAACCGCCTGCTGCAGTTTCATGTTGATAAAAATGTCCTTTGTCATCCCGCTGGGCACGATTCCTTTTTTCATTTCTTCACGGGCGTTGCCAAGGGTATCCGTGACTTCAAGGCCACACACTTCATTGAGGTTGGCGTTGCTGTCTGCATCTACTGCAAGGATGGGTATTCTATTCGTCTTTACCAGATATTTGATGAGCAGACCCGCCACGGTTGTTTTCCCGGTGCCTCCTTTTCCCGCAAGCGCAATTGAAAACGGCATAAGGTCTAATTTCCTTTCCAAGTTATTTGTTAATGTCGATGGTTTCGAAAAAGGCTTAAAATATGTAATTATTCCAGTCGAACGGATCAGTCAAGCACCTTTTACGAATGTTTAAAAAGTGGGATGGTTCTCAATAGCTGCCGTACTTCAAACTCCTTGCAATAGCGCAGGGCATATGCTAAATTCCAAAAAAAGATAAAACTCCAATTGAGCGCAACCCCTTTATAGTGCTGGAGAATAAAGATGGATTTTGAACTGACAAAATCACAAAAAGAGATTCAGAAAGCAGCCAGGGACTTTGCCAAGGGTGAATTTGACAAGGCGCTTGCACTCGAACTCGACAGAAAACATGAATTTCCAGATAAGATCTGGAGAAAAGCCGCTGATCTGGGATTTATCGGCATTCATTTTCCGGAAGAATATTCCGGTCAGGGGCTTGGCGTTTTGGAAAATATCCTTGTTGCCGAGGAGTTCTGCAGCCGGGATTCTTCCATCGGCAGTGCTTTGATTCTCGCCGGGTTTGCATCTGAATGCATTTTGCGTTTTGGCAGCGATGCGCTCAAAGAAAAATATTTGCCGCCCGTTGCAGAAGGGAAAATGCTTTCTGCAGGTGCTTTCACAGAACCTGATCACGGTTCTGACATTACATTCATGAACACAACGGCAGAAAAAGATGGGGATGAATGGGTCATCAACGGATCGAAAATATTCATTTCCAATGGTGAATCTGCAGGTTTTTTTTGTGTTCTCTGCCAAACCGATCTGGAAAGCAACCCGACGTATCGCGGTATAAGCTTGATTCTGGTGGAGGCCGATCGAAACGGTGTGTCCGCCACAGATATCGGTGAAAAAATGGGCATCCACATGATGTCTACGGCAGAGGTTAACTTTAAAGATGTCCGTGTTCCGGCTTCAAATCTTATCGGAAAAGAAGGGAAGGGCTTCTACCATGTGCTGGAGTTTTTTGACGAAAGCAGGATCCTGATTGCCGCCCAGGCACTCGGAATTGCTCAGGGCGCTTTTGATCGTGCGTTGGCCTATGTAAAACAGAGAGAACAGTTCGGGAAAAAGATTGCCCAGTTCCAGGTTACCCAGCACAAGCTGGCCGACATGGCCACAAAAATAGAGCTTTCCAGGCTTATTACCTACAAAGCTGCCTGGAACTTTGACCAGGGCCGTATCGATCCAAAACTGACATCCATGGCCAAGATTTATGCCGCACGTACTGCTGTAGAAGTCGCCGATGAAGCCATCCAACTGCTTGGAGGATACGGATACATGGCAGAGTATGAAGTCGAGCGCTTTTACCGTGATGCCAAAATCACCGAGATTTATGAAGGCACCAAGGAGATCCAGAAAAACACAATTGCCAGTGCTTTGATTGGAAAATTGAAGTAAGAACCCAAAGGAGGCTCTGATGCTTAATATAATCAAAAAATCTATGTTGACCGGTATTGGCCTTGCCCTCATCGCCAAGGATGAGGTTGAAGATCTGGCCAGAGAGCTTGTAAACAAGGGCAAAATGTCTGAAAATGAAGGAACGAAATTTTTGGAAGATCTTCAGAAAAGGTACGACGAAACCCAGACAAAGCTGGAAGAAAAAGTGCAAACGGCTGTTAAAGATTTTATGAAAAAGGCCGATGTTGTAACGGGCGATGAATTGAAGGGGCTGAAAAAGGAGATACGGGAACTGAAAAAAGCGATTAGCGAGGGTCCGGGCACACCCAAGTAAAACACCCTTTCCCAATGATGACGACATTCTATCTAAATGCTAAGTATAAGAAAGATCGGCGTCGTAGGCCGAACCTACCGCAATCTTAACCGATATCGTCAGATACTGGCTGTTCTTTTCAAGTATGGCTTTGGAGATCTGATTGAACTGCTGAAGATCGAGCAGTACATCGAAGTCGGCCTTCAGTTGATTTCGAAAAATCGGCGCAGCCGTATTGAAAAACTTTCACGGGCGGAAAGGGTGAGAATGGCCTTTGAAGAACTGGGGCCCACCTATATAAAATTGGGACAGGTTCTTTCCACCCGCCCTGATCTGGTTCCGGTCGATTTCACCAACGAACTTTCCAAACTTCAGGATAACGTCCCTCCCTTTGCTTTCAGCGCGGCCAAAAGGATTGTCGAAACGGAGTTCGGCTCACCACTGGAAGAAATTTTTGATTTTTTTGATGAAGTCCCTTTTGCCTCGGCATCCATCGGACAGGTGCACAAGGCCGGATTGAAGGACGGTGAAATGGTGGCGGTCAAAGTTCAGCGGCCCAGCATCAAGAAAATCATAGAAGTCGATCTCGAGATCATGCTTCACTTGGCAATGCTGGTGGAACGCAACATAAAAGAGATCGCCCTCTACCGACCGGTTAAAATCGTTGAAGAATTTGCCAGAACCCTCGAAAAGGAAATAGATTACACCATTGAAGCGACCAGCATGGAGCGATTTGCCCGGCACTTCTTAAACGATCCCACAACCTACATCCCTAAAGTTTTCCGAGACACGACAACCGAACACGTTCTTACCATGGAATTGGTTGACGGCATAAAGGTATCTGAAATCGACAGGCTCGATGAGGCCGGGCTGGACAGAAAGACGATTACCGTTCGGGGCGCTGACTTTTACTTAAAGCAGGTGTTCGATTTCGGTTTCTTTCATGCCGACCCTCATCCCGGGAATATTTTTATACTTCCTGACAATGTGATCTGTCTGCTCGATTTTGGCATGACCGGCTCTGTGGACCGTCAGACCCGAGAAAATTTTGTCGATTTGATCGACAGCGTGGCCCATCGGCATGAAGCAAAAACAGCCCAGGTGCTCCTGAAGCTGACATCTTGGGATGACGAGCCGGATGTCCGCCAGCTGGAAAGGGATGTTACAGATTTCATGGGGCAGCATCTTTACAAACCTTTGAAAAATATCGAAGTCGGCAAACTGCTGAGCCATTTGCTTGAGTTGATATCCCGCCATCGTCTCATGATTGCGCCGGATATCTTCCTGATGATGAAGACGATGGCGACCATAGAGGGGGTTGCACTGATTCTCGATCCGGATTTTGACATGATCGCGCAAACCGCACCGTTCATCAGACGGATAAAGCTTTCACGGTTCCACCCTGAAAGAATTGCCGAGGATTTGGTTCAACTGGTATCTGAAATGCTGCAATTCGTTGAGAAGTTCCCCAAAGACATGCTTGAAATTGCCCGGCTGATCCGGCAGCAGAAACTGTCCTTAATAATGGAACACAAGGGGTTTGATGCCATGCTGGCGACCCATGACAGGATCAGCAACAGAATATCATTTTCAATCATTATTGCCGCTTTGATTATCGGTTCGGCCCTTATCGTGATTTCTGAAATCCCGCCCCTGTTCTACGGAATATCTCTGATCGGGATCGTTCTGTTCTCAACCGCTGCAATCATGGGGATATGGCTTCTTGTCGCTATTTTAAGGAAAGGAAGATTATAGCACCGTATATCCCGGTCCTTCTCCCCCTTCCGGACATGTCCATGATATATTTCGGTATGGATCCTTAATGTCACAGGTTTTGCAGTGCAGACAATTGGACGGGTTCAATTTGAGTCGCCGCGCGGATGTCTTTGGATCGGTTTCGATTTCGTATACGTCGCCCGGGCAGAATCTTGTGCATGGAGACCGATAGATGTTAAAACATTCATTGACGCAAAGATCGCGGTCATGAACGATGATGTGGCTGGGTTGATCCTCCCTGTGCATGGTTTTGGACAGATAAACCCCGGTAAGTTTGTCGACATACAAAACGCCATCTGTGGTCTTTTTTTCAGGTGACGGGCGAACGTCATCGTTACTCGCTTTTACCGGTTTTAGTGTTTTGTAATCCGGTTCAATCGGCATTTTATCGACAAAGCCCCGCCCTTTGCTCAAATACTGAGCGGCAAGATGGATAAGCTTCGCCAGTCCCCTTTTTGAAAGGGCTTGGGCAAAATTTCTCCCCTCATAGAGTTCCTTCTTCGCCCAGCTTTTTTCAAACAATTCATTGTAGCGCCCGAGGGTCTCCCGTGTAAACGTTTGCTTTTCAAATGCATTTATGATCGCTTCCGCCGCCAGCATTCCTGACTTCATGGACAGGTGTACACCCTTTAAACCCGGTGTGTTCTGCATGGCTGCACTGCCGCCCACCAATACGCCGCCGTCAACGGCCAACCTGGGGATGGTAAAATAACCGCCGGTGGACACCGTTCTAGCCCCCTGTTCCAGGACTTTTCCTCCTTGGATTATGCCTGCGACGAACGGATGTTGTTTGAATTTTATGAATTCGTCATACAGATCCAGCATGGGATCCTGATAGGAGAGCCCTACCAGGAACCCGATGGCCACCCTATTGTCTTTAATCTCGTAAATAAAACCGCCGCCGGGTGTGTCCAAACCCAGGGGATATCCAAAGATGTGGATGTCGTTGCCTCTGCTGGAGGTAAAATAATTATTTTCAGGAAGCTGGATCACTTCTTTGATGCCGGATTCGTACACCTGGGGCATTTTGTCCGCAAAAAGGTTCAGTTTTTGCAATATTTCCTGGGTCAGGCTCCCTCTTGCGCCTTCGCCGAATGCCGTTACCTTGGCCATCAAATCGATGCCCGGCTCAAAGTTACTCTTGGGCCGTCCGTCCTTATCCAATCCCTTGTCGCCGGTACGGACGCCGATGATTGTCTTTTGATCTTCTGCGTAAAGGACTTCCTTACCTGAAAAACCAGGAAAGATGTTAATCCCGAGATCTTCGGCAATCCTGCCAAGCCACCGGGTAAACCTGGAAAGGCTGATAATGAAAAAGCCCTTATTGTGCATGTATTTGGGAATCATCGGAAGTCGATAGTATTTTTTTCGGGTTAGAAAGTAGAGTTCGTCTTCTCTAACCGTCGATTCTATGGGGCATTCTTTTTCCAAAAAATCCGGTATTAGCTCCTTTAAGGCTACCGGATTCAGGACGGCGCCGCTCAATGCATGAGATCCGATTTCAGCGCCCTTTTCCACCAGTGCAACTTCAAGGTTCATATTTTTTTCGCGGGCGAGCTGCATCAATCGAATGGCTCCAGCAAGATTTGCGGGCCCACCGCCGACAAAAAGCACATCAAAATCGATCTTTTCACGTTCTATATCCATTTCTGCAATCCTCTGTTCTTATGTTTTTTAAAGAGAAAATGAAATTTGGAATTTTCACCTATCATGATAACTGCTTTTTGTAAACCATATCCACATGGACCGTGCCGGCCGGCACGAGAGATCGGCAGATGAAAAATATGACCTATTGAACTGCAACAGCTCGCCCAGTTGAATTTCGGTGATTCAACAGGACAAGCGCATTCCCCGCAAGCTTGTTGAAGCGAAGTTTACCCTGTGAAACCTATCGGTCTTTTCTGTTTAACTGGGGCGTAAATCCCGTTTCAACGGGGCTGCAGGGAGCTTCAAAAAAGACATCGCTATTTTATGGGAAAATATTTCGGAGATGACGGTCAGCGGAAAAAAATGACGTGTTTTGGAAGAGCGTGGAACCGCAATTGGGATCGCATTCCCCGAAGATTGCTCCGGGGAATGCGAGCGGGGACTAAAATGGATCAAAAATTTTCAGTCGAAGGTTTACTGCCGTTGGTCGGAGCACAGTGAAAATTCCGTTTCAACGAAGCTTCAAGGAGTTTCAAAAAACCGATGGGGTTCACTTATGGCATTTTTGAAAAATTGGATCGACAGTCAAGCGTGATCGTCCGATTGAGGTTAGACCGCCTCTTTGAGTTTCTTCCCAGCTTTAAATGTTACCGCATTTCTTGCCTTAATTTTAATGGGTTCACCGGTTTGAGGATTCCGACCCTTTCGAGCTTTGCGACGGACTTTTGTAAAAGTGCCAAAACCTACCAACGTAATTTTCCCGTCCTTTTTCTTTAAAGCTTTTGTAACATTTGTCATAAAAGACTCCAAAGCGGCTCCAGCTGCGACTTTGGAAATGTTTGCATCCTTTGCTATTGTTTCGACCAATTCAGCCTTTGTCATCTTTTTCCTCCTTTTTTTCATGTTAATTACAACCTAACAACCCTAATATTTTGATGGTTACAACAGCAAAATTAATAAGTCAACAGCTAAAAGCGCATCATTCAAGGATTTAGAAAAATATATCATAGAAAACCTTCATCCACAGGCAGATGGACAGGAAAATTTTGGCGGTCAAGGAGGATCCTCTACTCTACCTATGGAGAGATTTTATCGCTTCAGCAATATCATGGCTCAAAGCCCCTATCATACGGCTCTGAGCAGCCACAAGCGCAGAATAGCCTGTTCCGCCGACAGATTCGGTGTATTGTGACTTTTTCGAAAAAAGAATGGATTTGTTGGATGAATTTAAAATCGACCATTGCGCGATCAGGAAAGCCTTCCCCGCGATGTCTCCATCGAGTCGAACCACCTCAATATCAATCTGAAAGTCGATCTGTGGAGATGCTCCCCAAGGGAAGACGGCGACAGGCTCGGTACTCAGTAGCCTCGATATATTCTCAACAAGAACCCGGGTAAAATTGACCTGTAACGATTCCGCCCAAATATCAAGCTCTGCAAGCTTGAGTTCATTGGGATTGATACGCGTCACGATTTCAGGTCGATCCAGATACTCAGGCAGATGGACAGGTCCAACACCTATGGTCATGAATATTTCACCTGCCTTATTGTGCATTTCAACCGCCGGACCTGCCAGTGAGCTTAGGATATACAATTTTGTCGGTGCGCTTGGTTTTGGTAAACATCCTCCAAGAATCGACAGGGAAAACAATAAAATGACGGCTGTTTGAATCCAATAAATTTTCTTCATTTTCTTCACCTATTGTACTCCCCTTTACCACGGATTAGGGCTTCAGGATGTCTGCTAAGATAATCAGACAGGTTTCGGATGGATCTTGCCGCAGATGAGAACTCTCTGAGCGTTTTCGTCAGTTCTACGGTGACGACAGAATTGTCTCCCACAACATTCTCAACTGCCCTGAGTGTCTTCTCCGCTTGCTTTGATGCGTCTGCCAGTGCCTTGACAGTTTCATCGACTTCAGAAATCAGGGGATTAACCTTCCGGTCCAAGTTTTGAGCGAGCTTGCCATATGCTTCTAAGGTCTCGCCTATTTTGTCCGTCATCGGTTGAACTTGTTTATCCACTTCATGAAGAACCTTTCTTGCATCTTCGACGGCAAGTTTAAGAGACTTTAAAAACTCCGTGGTCCCAGGTGAATTCAACAGCACATCGATTCGAGCCAGCGAAGATGACAGCTTGTCAAAAATTTCTTTGACAGGAAGGTTCTCCAATGTCTTTGTCAGCTTTTCAAAAGTGGACGGAATGGTCGGAATTTCATGATACTTCTTGTTCGTTCCCATCAGGACGGCCGCTTCTTCAGGAAAAAAATCGAGTTCTATCTGCAACTGGCCGGTGACCACACTTTGTAATCCCAACCGGGCTCTTAGACCCTGTTCTATAAGTTGATTGCAGTATTCATATAATTCCTGAGCATTTCCGAACTCCTTGGTTTTGAACCTTTTGACTTTACCGGATGCCAACTCGATAAGGACTTGAATTAAAAAAGATGACTCCGAGGGATTTGCTAACACGTTAATATCCTTCACTTCACCGATCTGAACCCCCATAAAAATAACCGGAGCTCCCACACTAAGCCCTTTTACGGAATCTTGAAAAAATAGCATAAATGGGTATCTTTCCTTCAGATAGTTTCCGGAACCAAAAATCAGAACGCCCGCGACAACCAGCACCAACGCACTAACGACAAAACTGCCGATGACTGTTTTACTGGCTTGCTTGCTCAAAGTATATGTCCCTCCGTTTCTCCTCTCATGAGGAAGTTTATGATTTTTGGATCTTGGGAATTTTCGAGCAACATTTGGGGATTTCCAGCGGCAGTCATCGTTCGAGTCTCTGAATCGAGAAATACAGAATTATTTCCGATGGCAAAGATGCTTGCCAGCTCATGCGTTACCACCACTACCGTTGCGCCGAGACTATTTCTTAGCTCCAGGATGAGGTCATCCAGCCTCTTCGCGCTCACCGGATCCAGTCCTGACGAGGGCTCATCAAAAAACAGAATGTCTGGATCCAATGCAATAGCGCGTGCAATTCCGGCCCGTTTCCGCATGCCACCGCTGATTTCAGCCGGATAGAAATCTTCATATCCTGCAAGGCCTACCATGGATAGCTTGAAGGACACCAACTCTCGGATCTCATTGGGGCTCAGGTCCGTATATTCCTCGAGTGGAAGCGCTACATTCTCAGCCAGGGTCATGGAACTCCAAAGCGCACCGGACTGATAAAGAATGCCGATATTCTGTACGATGTGTTTCCTGTCGTCCGGGAATGCTTCCCAGAAGTTCAGGTCGCCATAGAAAACCTGCCCTCTGGCCGGTTCCTTAAGCCCCACCATGATCTTCATAAGTGTGCTTTTTCCGCAACCGCTTCCTCCCATAATAATAAAGATGTCCCCGCGGCCCACCGTAAAATTAAGATCTCGCATGATCACATAGTCTCCATATGCCATGGTCAGGTCGCGGACAATGATGTGTGGATCTGTTTTTATCGTTTGTTGTTGCAGCGTTGTCATTTATTTTTTACGAATAATCGTTATTTTGTTTACGACCATCAAGGGGGCAGAGAATTTCGGGTCAGCCCGGGTTTCTCGCCGGTTAGGGCGGTGATGTTCTTCTTGGGTAATCCGGGCTATCCCTGTTTTATCACCGGTTAGAGCGTTGATGTTTTTTATGCGTAATCCGGGTTAGATGCCCAGCACATTACACATGACCGTTATGATCGCCGTTGCCACGATGATGCTTACGATTCCGGTTACCACTGCCGAAGTGGCTGCATTTCCAACATCAGCGGAACTGCGTCCGCATTGAATTCCTCTGAGACATCCAGCCAACGCCACCAAGACACCAAAGACGGCGCTATGAAAAAGTCCGATCCATAAATCATTCAGGCTGATGGCCTCTTTGGTCTGGATATAATACTGGGACATATTCAAATCCAACATCCCTATGCCGACAATCCCCCCGCCCAGAATGCCCATTAAGTCCGCATAAATGCAGAGAAGCGGCATCATGAAAACAAGCGCAAGCATCCTCGGTAAAACCAGAAACTCCATGGGTGAAATGCCGAGAGTCTTGAGAGCATCAATCTCTTCATTCACCTCCATTGTACCAATCTGAGCGGCAAAGGCAGCGCCTGTTCGGCCTGCCATGATGATGCCGGTCATAACAGCTCCCATAACCCGGACCATGGCGATGCCCACAAGATTGGCGATGTAGATCTGCGCCCCAAACATTTTTAACTGTATAGCGCCGACAAAAGCAAGAATTAAACCGACCAAAAGACTTATGAGGGATACAATCGGAAGCGCCTGCGCCCCGCATTCCTGAATCGTCATGAACAGGTCGGATCGACGGAAGCGAGCCTTGCCTGACAGAAATTTGATGAAAGCCAGAAACGCTTCACCGATAAAGGCAATCATTTCTTTTGCTGATTTTAGAAAATGAATGGTTTCAGTCCCAACAAGAGAGAGAAAGGTTTTATTCTCCTCCACGCTTCTTGCACCTTTCTCTATGGGGACGGCTGTGGCAAGTTCAATCAGACGTTTGGCACCCGGAGGAAGTCCGTCACTATCTATATCAATCTTTTTCTCGGAACACAGGTTTTTAATCTTAAGGAGAAAAATGGGAAGACTGCTGTCCCATTGGGTGAGTTCCTTCGTATCGAAGGCAACGCGCTGAATGTCTGTTTCCGACTCCAGTTTATTTTTGACTTCATTTGGAGAAGGGAGATCTTCTCCAATTTGCCAATTTCCGGAAAGTCGAATCATCAGCACGCCGTCTGTCGGTCCATTGAACCTCAGTTTCATGGCGTCGGCCTCTTTATTCATAAATCTGTCTGTTTCTATCCAAAATCTATTTTTATCAGATTGCTGAAGAAAATCAACGGTATTATGTCTTTGGATAACAATAAAAAATCATGCAACCGTTAAATGAAAAAGCTCGATACGGCCATTGGCACGCTCTTTCCAATCGATTTCGCAGGTGGTGTGGCATTTCTCATT
>DATKWE010000110.1:0-5463 GCA_035529735.1 Desulfobacterales bacterium
ACCAATGTTCTCTGGTCCGACGCGGAAATGGATAAGCTGGAGAAGCTCATTTCACCCAAGTATAATCCGGATGCGTGGGCCGGGCAGATGGAGAAGCAAAACAAACTTTACGGGCGGGGCGATATCTTTGAAAAGATGTATTCCATTGCCCGCGAAGTTCCCAAAGGTGCGTATGCCATGGACGTTGCACCCCATCGCTGGTGGAAGCCCAACCCCCCATGGTGGAAAGACGGCGAATGGAAACGCGGCAAAGGCTATTATGTAAAGAGCACCGAGAAAAAGGCCGAATAGCTCGGGATAAATCGGCAATTCGCTTTTCGCTGATGAACCCTACTTAACGCAGAGCCTCATTCATCATGGAGAGGCTCTGCAAATGCTTTAAAGCAAAGGCCCAAGGTATCGATTTTTCGCGGATACCCGATTGTTATTTTAAATGACGGGGTATTTTGACCCAATCACAGATCATGACGTTTTACTGGATCCGACATAAAGGGAGTTCCGATCATGGCATTAGAAGATAAAATATTGGTGGCCGTTGATGCCTCAGACCGCTGTATGGAAACCATTAAGCATATCACTCAACGAGACCCGTTTCAAAAAAAGCATTTGGTCTTGTATCATGTTTTCATCACGCTGCCGGATTTTTACTGGGACATTGAAATGGAGCCGCAGAGCAGGGGGGCCGTTGCCCACGTCAGAGCTTGGGAAACTGCTAAAAAAAATGAAATCGAGCAGTTCATGGAAAAGGCTCAGCAGATTCTTCGGGATGCCGGCTTTCCAAAAGAAGGGGTGACCGTCAAGATCAAGCAAAGTGAAAAAGGCATTGCCAGAGATATCGTCGAAGAAGCCAAAGACGGGTATTTGGCCGTGATCATCAGCAGAAGCGGCGAAGGAGAATTGCCGGAACCATTTTTGGGTACGAATGCCACAAAAGTCATTCAGAATCTTTCTTTTGTTCCCGTTTTTATCGCAGGGAAAAGGCTGCCCGGAAAAAATATTCTGGTTGCCATGGACCGTTCAGAAGGTGCGATGCGTGCTGTGGATTTCGTCGGTGAGTTGATGGGCGGTCATGATTTCAAGGTCACGCTGCTGCATGTTATTCGGAATGGAGAACAATTAAAGCCCGGACCTTCGTATAAACCTCTGCCCGAAGAGGACTTTCAAACCGAAGAACAAAAAATGCAGGCTGTATTCGATGAAGCCAAGCGCCGTTTGATCGATCATGGATTTAAATCGGATCACGTGACACGAAAAGTAATTGCCGGCGTTTTAAGCCGGCCAAGAGCCATTGTTCAAGAAGCCGAACAGGGTGGATATTCACCGATCGTCATCGGCAGAAGAGGTTTGTCCAAGTTTCAAGAATTTTTTATGGGCAGTGTCAGCAATCAAGTCATTCAATTGGGCGTCGAGCAGGCGGTCTGGGTGGTGACTTAATCGTATAGGAATTCTTTTTTGGGTCCCGCTTTGAGCGGGAGGTTACATAGAATCGCGAAGCGATGGTATAACTTGAAGACCGCCAAAAGCACCCGCACTGTTTTCTAAAAAGGGCCGTCGCTTTTGATGTTTTTTATTTGTTGAGGTTGGAAAATATATTTTAGGCATGGTGAAATAAATGGCAAAAAAAATCTTACACTGGCTGGATCAGAATATTGAAAACACCCTGATTTTCCCGATGTACTTTTTAATGATGGCGATTATGGCCATCGGCGTTGTACAGCGCTTTTTTTTCAAAACCGCGTTTCACTGGGCGGTTTATGTCTGCATCGGCTTGTTCGTCTGGTTTTCCTGGCTGGGGTGTTCCTGGAATGTCAAAGAGCGGGCACATCTCCGCCTGGCGGCGTTCCGAAGTAAACTGCCGCGGGGCGCACAATTTTCTCTTCTGATGCTCGATTATACCCTCTGGATCGCATTCGGTATTATTGCGGCGTATTTCTCGGTGACTCAGATCGTTCGCTTACACGAGGTCGGTGCATTGATATACGGTACCGAAAGCATACCCAAATGGCTGGTCCCGTTGTGTATCCCCGTCTCGTTTTCTATTTTGTTTATCAGGGTCATACAGTGCGCGATACAGGATATTAAAGATTTCAGAAACAACAAACCACTGAAGTTGAATCCTACCGCGACCATCGAATAAACCGGTTTAATAAATAGTGTTTTTGGGAGAAAAGAATGTTCGGAATACCTGAAGATGTGGCAATTTGGATCATCTCCGTAATAACAGGGTTTCTCTTCATCCTTGGCGTGCCGATCTTTTTATGTGTGGCCTTTTGGGCCACCCTGGCATCGATTGCCATTGATTTTACCATCATGAACATCGGGATTACATCCTACCAGGGCATCAGCAGTTACGCCCTGTTGGCGATGCCGCTGTTTATTCTCACCGGCGACCTTATCGGCGCCGGCGGTATCGCCAAAAAATTATCCATGATGGCGCGGCGGGTATTGGCACCGCTCAGAGGGGGGCTGGCCATGGCTGCGGTGGCCACCTGCAGCTTATTTTCAGCGATTTCCGGATCCAACTCCGCCACCGTGGCGACCATCGGCCGAATTATGATTCCCGAACTCAAAGATCAGGGCTATAATGATGAATTCGCTGCAACAACGGTAGCCGCCGGCGGGATTGTGGGGATTTTGATACCCCCCAGCATCCTTATGATCGTCTACGGCTTCACGGTAAATTTAAGCGTCCTCGACCTTTTCAAGGCGGGAATCATCCCCGGGCTGTTGGTCAGTGTTGCGCTAATGGTCGCCGCCCGATTCTGGTGCCGAAAGTATGACTGGGGGCGTCCGGAACCCTTTATAATGAAAGAAGTTGTACGTTCGACCTGGGATGCAAAACTCGGGATTGCCGCAGTGGCCCTTATTCTGATCATTGTATACGGCGGTATCTCTTCACCCACGGAAGCCTCGGGAGTTGCCGCTGCGTATTGCCTGATGGCCGGCACCCTGCTGACGCGAGAGATCAAACTCAAAGACATACCGGCTGTCTTCCTTTCCAGCGGTCGGGTCAACGGGTTGCTGGCGCCGGTGGTCTCGATTTCCATCGTACTGCAGCAGGTTTTTTCAATCTTGGGCGTTCATGATGTTGTATCCAATTTTGTCCATTCCTTTGGAAGCTATTTTGTGATGCTGGGCGCCATGATGATCAGTATTGTCATGGCCGGCGCCATCATGGAATCCATCTCCGTATGCATCATCCTGGCCCCGATTTTGGCGCCCATCGCGGTATCTATCGGAATGAACCCGATTCACTGGGGCGTTGTTTTTATCGTGGGTCTGTCCATCGGCTTTATCACGCCGCCTTTTGGTCTGGATCTTTTCGTCGCTTCCGGAATAACGGGAATCCCTTACGACAAGCTAATCAAATGGGTGCCGCCATATCTAGTCTTTGTATTTATTGCCTGGATTATCATCATGCTGTTTCCATGGTTGAGTCTGGTCTTTGTCTGAGGCAGAAATGGTCGATTCCCTTGAGATCCGCGTGAAGGATCGAAATGGGAAACGGCCATTCTGCTTTGTCCGGACAGATCACCCATGTTTTTAGCGGTTGTAATCATCGGTTTTTCTGCCTACAATTCAAGGAATAATTTGACGGAATCACCGGTGCATGGCCGAACACCTTTCAACCGGATATCCGGACGAATTGGAAACAGATTTTTCCGGCGCCTCACATCAACTCAGAGTGTTACTTGACAATTAACCGGGTAGATTGTTTATATATGAAACAGATGACCGTCCTTATTTTCTCATGAAACACATGAAACAAAGGATGAAATAAAACGGTATCGATACATTAAATGATAGACGGGGTTATAGGTAACCATGGACAAATATAAGATATTGCTGGTTGATGACGATCCTTTTATTCTGGAATCGATTGCTTCTGCACTTGAACAAGAAGAATATCATGTGTCCACTGCTGCGAACGGAAAAGAAGCTATTGAATTGTTGGAAGAAAATAATTTCGATCTGGTCCTTACCGATCTGGTCATGGATCCCATAGATGGCATTGGAGTTTTGAAAAGCGCCAAAGAAAAAAATCCTGACAGCATGGTCGTCATCTTGACCGGATTCGGTGATTTGATATCTGCAATTGACGCTCTGCGGCTCGATGCCGATGATTACCTGCTCAAACCCTGTGAGCCTGAAGAATTGTCTTTTAGGATTTCCAGTTGTTTAGAAAAATTAGAACTTAAGCGGAAGGTGAGTGCTTATGAAACCCTATTGCCCCTCTGTTGTATGTGCAAAAGTATCCGGGACGATACCGGAAAGGACGTCGGTGCCGGAGAATGGATATCTGTGGAAGAATACCTGTTGACCAAATCCAAAATTGCCATCTCACCGACCTATTGCCCTGAATGCATAAAGAAGGAACTGGAGAGTCTTAAAATTTTAAAGCGTTCGGACCCTAATTCATAAAATAGGGTGTTTGCATTGACCTCAACGGGAGCATCACTTAATACGCATCCAACTATCGCACTCCCGCCATGGGATATCGGCGATATTTACCCTAAAGTTGCATAAATAAAATGGTAAAATGAGTTTAATGACTATAACGATCATCATTTCCAGCCTTCCAACCACGTGCAATGAGAGGTTAATCACACCCCTATGGGGTGAAACCAAAGCCGGGTCCTCTGGGCCCGGATTCTTTAATTACTACCGAGAGGAGAACACCAATGTCGTTGATTACGATTTCATACAACATGGGGACAGACGGCCCAAGAATAGCCCGCCGTGTCGCAGATGGTCTTGACCTTGAGTTATATGACGATCAAAAATTACAGAAAATAGGTGTTGAGCAAGGAATTCAAATTGAACAGGTAAAGGAACTGCATGAGAGAGAACCCGGTTTTTTTGATCGCCTTTTTAGTCGAAAACCGGAGATATATTTAACTTTTATGAATTCTGTCGTTTTTACGATTGCGCAAATAGGTCGAGGTGTGATCGTTGGACACGGCAGTCAAATTTTGCTTCAGGATTTTGGATGTGCCATGCATGTATTCATTCAAAAAAAAGAAGAGGCTCGGATTCAGAACCTTATGGAACACCAGGGAATGAGCCGAGAGGCGGCTATAAAGACCATTCGAAAAAGCGACAGCACCCAAAAAGGTTTTTTCCGTTTTGCCTATCAACAAGAATGGGATAATCCATCACTCTACGACATTGTTTTAAATACTGAAAAAATGGGGAACAAATTAGCTTCTAAAATTATTGTTGAGGCGGCCCGATCGGAAGAGATGAAAGAATGCAGCCTGAAAGCAATCGATTCTATGAAACGGCTTTCCCTGGCCAAAAAAATCGAGGCTGAATTGATGAAAAATGATCTTTTTGTTTATAATTTAAACATCGAGGTGCTTGAAAATGGGCAGGTTAATATTACAGGGACAGCTCTTACCAGCGAAAGAAGGGACCGTGTTCTCCAGGTTGTGAAAGCGGTACAAGGAGTTTCAGACGTAA
>DATKWE010000111.1:0-36655 GCA_035529735.1 Desulfobacterales bacterium
TTTGCATTCCCGTTTAAAGCAGGGACTGCATTCGGGTCCGCCCCTTACGATCTGATGGCCGGATCCGAACGGACCGGTTCTCCAGGGGGCTGTTGGGCCGAAAAGCGCCACCACAGGAGTTCCAACAGCGGCAGCCATATGCATGGGGCCTGTGTCGGTGGATACCACAAAGACCATTTTTTGGTAAAGCGCCGCCAGCATTTTCAATGTCGTGAGACCGGCCAGATTAACAGCCTGACCTTTCATGGCAGCCATGATATCCTGAATCGGCGGACGATCATCAGGGCCGCCGGTAAATACTATCTTTGCATCATATCGGTCAATGAGCAGGTCGGCCAATTGAGAAAATTTCTTGTTGGTCCAGAGTTTTGTTTCCCACTTGGCAACGGGATTGATGGCGATCAGAGGCTTGGCGCCCAACATCCCGTATGCTCTCATAAGATCATCGACCTTTTCGTGATCATGACTGGAAACCGGCAGTTTGTATTCCACCGTGTTCGAGGGAATGCCCAGTGCCTCAATAAACATCATCCCCCTTGAAAGGGCGTGAATCTCCATGTCCACCGCAGGAATCCGTTCGTTCAAAAAAATATAGCTATGCTCCATATGCTCGAGGCCTTTGCCAAATCCGATTTTCCGTTGACCTCTGGCAAGCGCAATAAGAACACCGCTTTTCAGCAACGCCTGAAAATCGAGGATCATATCATAATCGGTGTCTCGCAACGCCTTTATAAAACGGTATATTTCGCTTAGGGTGCTGAAAAACGACGAACTTCGCAACCCTCTCGTCCAGCGCTTACGTTTGGAAACAAGAACGCGATCCAATGCTTCATGACCTTCAACAATGGACCCAGCGTCCTCCTCCACCAGCCATGTAATATGAGCATCCGGGAAGTGGCTTCTGATAGCATTTAAGGCCGGCAATGTATGAATCACATCTCCAATGGCACTCAGTTTCACAACGAGAATGTTCACAAAATTTCCTTTACAACATCAAAAATAATATCCACACTAATTTGATCCATGCAATTAAGGTGGCCTCCGGGGCATTCGGGTTTAAGGCATGGACTGCATTCCATCGGGACCTGCACCACCCTACTGTTGGAACTCAACGGACCTGTCGTTGTAGAATTGGTGGATCCGAAAATAGCAATAAGCGGAACATCGAGCGCCGCAGCCACATGCATCAAGCCTGAATCATTGGTAATAAAAAGCGCGCACCTTTCAATCAAGGCCATCGCTTCGCCAAGGGTGGTCCTGCCGGTAAGATCGATGGGCCGATGCCGCATTTTCCGTGAAATATCTTTTCCAAGCTTTCCGTCTTGGGGTCCACCAAAAACGATGACTCGGGCATTTGCATACTCGCTGATCAGATCGGCCAGGTGGGCATAGCGATCGATGGGCCATTGCTTGGCAGGACCGAATGTTGCACTGGGGTTTATTCCAACCCATTTAAAATCGCCGGATATACCCGGGTCCATCAAGATTTTTTCTGCCCGGAGCCGATCCTGTTGACTCAACTGCAGATAAAGATCACGGCTGCCGGTATCCATGCCTATTCCACTGAGAATATTGAGATAATACTTGGTCTGATGTTCTTTTTTGATTTCATTCGTGCATGAAATTGCATGGGTCAACAACATTTGTCGTGCATCCGTGTTATATCCGATCCGAACAGGAATGCCCGATAGAAAAGCAATCAGCGCCGCTTCAAAAGCATTCTGCAAAAGGATCGCCGCATCAAAACCGTATCGTCTTAAATCTCTGCCAAGACGCGGTTTACCGAAATTTCCTTTATGGCGTCCTTCGCCATCATAAATTATCAGATTATCTATATGTGGGCTGTTCTCAAAAACCGGCGCAACCCATGGTTTTGCCAGAATACTGATCTGGGCATTTGGAAAGCCTTTTCGGATTGCCCGAATCGTCGGTGTGGTCATAATGGCATCACCCACCCAGTTGGTTGAGCGAATAAGAAGGCGTTTAATATTTTTTGGTTTTATTGTTTTTAGTGCCATATTTTTATAGAAAACAACGGGTACGGTTTGAACGGATTTACACAGTTTTTCAGTGGGTTATTTGTCGGCAATTTTGGGCCAGGGGTGATACGGTTTCGTCTTCCAGCGTTGGTGTACCCAAAACCATTGTTCGGGATAACGGCGAACAATGTCTTCAATGAATCTGTTATACTGCAGGGTATTCAACTCAACATCCTTTCTCCTGTCGCCGGTTTTAATCAACGGGATTTCTGACCCGAACTCCGCTCTAAAGCCTGTTTTCTCGCGGATTAAAACGACGGGAACCACCGGTGCCTGGGTTTTTAGGGCCAAAAGGGCCAATCCGCTGTTGGTGCAGGCCCGACGACCCATAAAATCCACAAAAACGCCTTCGTACCAGTCCACATTCTGATCCATCAGCAATACAACCATTTCTTTGCGCTCAAGACTCCTTAGGATCGCACGAAAAGAGCGCTGCTTGGGAATGATCTTTGCCCCGAAGCGTGTCCTCAAGTCCTCAAAAAAGCGATCCAGCGGTTTAAAACTCAGAGGACGAACCACGATACTCAGAGGATACTTGATCATAGCGCCGATGACTGTCAGAAGCTCAAAGTTCCCAAAATGGGCCGTAAGTGCCAAAACACCTGTATCTTTTTCATATGCGTTTTTAATATTCGATCTTCCGTCAATCGTAAAATATTTCCTAAGCTGTTTCTCATCCAGACTCAGGGACCAGCCGATTTCAAAAATAATTAGCACCAGATTCATAAATACTCGCTTGGCGAGAATCCGGATTTCAAATCGATTTTTTTGACAGCCAAAAGCATGGGTTAAATTGTCGATAACGATCCTGCGGTGCCGCCTGTCTGCCAAAAAAATAATTCGGCCCAGAAAGTCAGCGGATAATCGCTGCCATTTCTGTGGAATAAGGCCCAGGAGTCTGAACAGTATCTTGATACCCTTGTAGACGGTTCTTTCCATATCAAACATAACCCAACTTCAGAAGTATTTATTTTTGCAAATGATTGAACGATAAAAGCCAAAGCTTAAAATATTGTACAAGGAATTTATCCATTTAAATATTCGCTTGCCCCGTTAAATGCCGCTTTGCGGCCCTCCTTTGGAGGATTTAACCGGGCGAGCTAACCCCTCAGCCCTGTTGAAAAAGGATTTGCGCACCGGTTAAACAAAAAATGCAGATAAATTTCACAGGGTAAACTTCGCTTCAACCCCGCTCAACGGGATCTTCGACAAGCTTTCGGGGAATGCGCTCGCCGTTAAAGTTCAGCTTACTTTGAATGAACGTATGAAAGGCATCGTCCTCATCACCGAAGGTGATCTCAATACCCAACACCACAAGATCAACGGGATATGTATTTCCGTAATAAATCCGGACATAATCCTTTTCAGTGGTAACCAGACAATCCGCAGTTGCTTGCCTCGCTGACTGAAATATGTTTTCAATATCCACACCCGAGTATGAATGATGATCCGGAAACGCCATACAGCCCGACACAACACAGTCAAGGCCTCGGACGGTCCGGTGAAAATCATCGTTATCTGCCAAACCTGAAAAAACAAAGGCTTTGCGTCCTTTTAAAAACTCCGGCCTGTATGTCGATACGCTGTGTGATTTTTGCTCAAATATACTGCTTTCACCTTTTATCACTTTATGGATATACGGAATGTGAAACGCCCTGAAAACCGGTTTGTCCGCAGTCGAGGATCCTGATTTTAAGCCATGGATAGCTTTTTGGGCATCCGGTATAGCATCGGATCTTGTTAATATCAATGCATCTGCCCGTGAAAGAGCTGAAACCGGTTCTCTCATAATACCTCTGGGCAACATGTGCCCATTGCCGAAAGGGCGGCGGCAATCCAAAAGTACCAAGTCGAGATCACGCCCAAGTTTCAGGTGCTGGAAAGCATCATCGAGCACAAGGACATCCGGTTGAAACGTCCGTACAGCCAGCATGCCGGCCTCCCACCGATTTTTGCCTACGATTACCGGCACATTTTTCAGTTTTGCGGCCATCATATACGGCTCGTCACCGGCGGCCTCAGATCCCATCAATAATGCCTTTCCATCACTCACGATCCCGCCGGCCTTTTCCGCACGCCCCTTATATCCTCGACTGATAACCACAACCTTGTTCCCGAGATCCTGAATGAGATTGGCCAAATAAATCGTCATGGGTGTTTTACCGGTCCCCCCCACTGACAGGTTCCCCACAGATATAACCATACATGGAAGTCTTCTGGATTTAACAACGCCCTTCTGGTAAAGTTTTTGTCTCAACTTTACAGCACCGCCATAAATTTTTGATGCCATAGATAAAAAAAATCCCAGGAAAAAGTATTCTTGGTCACTGTTTCCGGTCATCACTGTTTCGATTTTTTTCTTGATGCTGATCATCGGATATTTCTGTGATGGGTTATCTGTTATTGTTTGAGTGCCGGAGGATTTTTTAAACACGTTTCAACAACCCGCAATGTCTTTTCAACAGCGCCTTTGTTGGCGTTGAAAACCTGCTGGGCTCTTTCTCCGATCTCGATGGCTTTTTTATCGTCCCGAATGAGTATCGCTGCAGCTTCAAAAAGGGAAGCTGAATCATGAACGCTGACAGCCCCTCCTGAATCCACAAGCAATTTGGATATTTCCGCAAAATCGCTCATATCTTGCCCGAATATTATCGGTTTTGCAAATGAAGCCGGTTCAAGTGGATTGTGCCCGCCGCACGCTATCAGACTCCCGCCTATAAAGGCGATATCGGCGATTGCATAAAGTTTTTTTAAAATCCCCAAGATACCAACCACAATCACATCGTATCGGTGACCTTCTGATATCTTTTCCATCTCTTTCATAAGACGAACAGAGAAACCGGCCGCCTG
Organism: Desulfobacterales bacterium; assembly: GCA_035529735.1. GTDB lineage: Bacteria > Desulfobacterota > Desulfobacteria > Desulfobacterales > UBA11574 > JAAXQD01. The sequence goes on from DATKWE010000111.1 coordinate 4,890, forward strand.
AAAAATACGATATACCGACTTAGCGCGTTCCGGATCTCTGGGGGTGAGAACGAGAAGCAAATCTTTAAACTCACTTTTCATCTTTGAAAAAGCGTCAAGAAGTATCGATTCTTCACCTTTATGTGTGCTCCCCGCCACCAGGACCTTTTGAGACGGCCGTATCTGCATCCATTTCCTTAAATCTTCTATCTCTTCCGCCGATAGGCACTGGAATTCCTGATCAAACTTGATATTGCCGGTAACCATCATCCGATCGGAGGGAACACCAAGGGCTTGAAAGCGCTTTGCATCTTCCACGGACTGGGGGCAAATGTTTGCAAAAAATAAAAACAGCGGTTTTGCAAAAAAATCGAATCGTTTGTATCCGATAAAAGATTTATTGGACAGCCTTGCATTAACAAGAACAACAGGGGTCTTCCGTTTTTTCATCTCAAAAAGAAAATTGGGCCATATATCCGTCTCGACGATGACAACAACGGCTGGAGCAATTTTCTCTGCAACATGTTTGACTGAAAATTTCAAATCATACGGAAAATAAAAGATACCCATAACAGAATCATTTAAATACTGGTTGGCGATATCAAAGCCTGTTTTGGTAGAAGCAGAAAACACAATATTTCTAGTATGGGAACCTTCTTTTAACCGTTTAACGAGTGGAACCGCGGAAAGTACCTCTCCCACCGAAAGTGCATGGACCCACACAATTTTTGCTTCAGAAAGAAGGTGTTTACGCCGTATCATCGCAGCCGGCAACGGCACAATCCCCAGCCTCTGGAGGATTGTTTTCCTCCGCTTTTCGGAAGAAAGCGCCACGGGGAGGATCACCGGAAAGCCTATAGCAATGAGAAAATAAAGCAATATATTATACAGAAGTCTCACCTGCTGTCCCTTTATCACAATTCACGGGTAGCGCGTCACTTGTTCGTCGTTACCCGTCACCTATTATTCAGCATTTAATAATGTTACAGCTCCAAAGCAGAAAAAAGCCAGGTTCGCAGTCCATGCAGCAATGCCGGGCGGCAGCATTTCACCGTATCCCAGGGATAGGCAGAAGCTGTAAAATATCCAGTAAAGAAATGCCGTGCCGATACCGTATGCGATAACAACAGGCATACCTTCCTTTATTTTTCCTCTGGCGCCGATACCTGTTCCCACCATACACATAATGATACAGATAAAAGGAAAGGCGATTTTGGCATAGAGGTCCACCCGGTAATTCGTCGCATCATATCCTTCCGCCTCAACCTTTTTTATATATGCCGAAAGCTCTTTGAAAGTCATCTCTTCGGATTTTTTGGCCACCCGATTTAAATCTTCAGGGTTAAAGTCGAGCCTCTCACCCTGCTGGTCGTGGAACGTAATATCGTATTTCCCCTGTTCCTTGTCCAAATTTTGTTCCATTATTTCGTATAACAACCATTTTCCCTGTTTGAAGACACCTTTCTTGGCATCGATTCTTCTGATGAGTTGGAAACGTTGATCAAACTGGTACACGGTGATTCCATAAATGGTTTTTACCTTTGGATTAAAATAATTTATGTGTGTTATAATGCGGTTACCCTTAATCCAAATGTTTTTTTCCTGGGTAATGACTGTGGATTCCTTGCGGACTTCTCTGAGCCAAATCTGATTTGATTTTGCCTTTGTAATGGGAACAATGACATCGGAAAAGAAAAAAAGAAGGCCGCTCAACATACATCCAATGATAACCACCGGTTTGAAAAGATAATAGATACGGACGCCACTGCTTCTTAGAGCCATGATCTCATTGTGTCGGGTCATGAGACTAAAAACGATAAGAACCGCCAGGAGGATACAAATCGGTATGATCTGGGCAACAACAAACGGTATTTCTAATATAAAAAAAAATAGGGTCTTCGAATACGGCAACCCTGCTTCCATAAAATCGTCTATCTTTTCAAAAAAATCGACGGCAATATATATACCGATGACAAAAGTCAGAACCATACCGAAATATTTTGAAATCTGAATGGTTAAGTATTTGTAAATAATGGACATAAAGATAGACTAATTTTAGATTGCGGATTTTTTCAGTCCGCATTATAAAAAAACCTGCGATCATGGAGAGTCATTGGTCGCCGGCAACAATACAACCCTTTAACCATCCCTATTTTTGTGCGTTCGTAATATCTGTCTAATTTTTTTTCTAACAGGGTCAATCACTGAATCGATTTTTACAGGACGGTCCATTGCGGTTCTGACAACAAGAAACAGACCCAGCCCACCCATAACAACGTTCGGCACCCACATTCCAATCGCCGGCGGATACACGCCGGCTTCTCCAAAAACTTGTCCCGCGGACAACATTAAGTAATAGATTAAAAAAAATACCAGTCCCAGTCCCAAGCCTGCGGACCGTTTTGCGGAGTCCGACTGAACACCCAAGGGAACCGCCAAAATACCAAGGGCAATGCAGGCAACAGGAATCGAAAATTTTTTATGGAATTCAATTAACGTCGTATAATATTGTTCATCTTTTTTTACGGTGGTGTTCAAATACTGCCAAAATTCGCCAAGGCTCATCTCGTCTTCGTCTTTGGGGCCGCTTTTTGAAGTCGTAAAAGTTTTTTTGAGATCAAGACTGACGTCATAGGTGTCAAAGTTGATGGAATGGGCCGACCTGTTTTCAAGGTTGACCTGATTGATGGCCCCATTATAAAGTTGTAAGTGGAACACAAGCTTGTCAGGTTCACCAAACAGCTGTCCCTTTGGCGCCACGATGGTGCTTACAATATTTTTCGACCTTTTATCTTCAATAAACACATCAATAAGTCTTTTTTTCTTCAAATCTATTTTATTGATATACAGCATGACGTCCTTGAAACTGTCGTTGAAAGTCCTTTCTTTAAGTCCGGCATTGACATGGGATGCAGCGACCCGAAACGTCAGCTCTTTCATGGAGCTCATTCCCCAGGGCATTGCATAAACCGTCAGAAAACATGAAAGGAGCATCCCCATAACGCTTAACGCCAACACCGGAGGCATTAGGCTGTAAATGCTGACCCCGCCCGCTTTAAGGGCATCAAACTCGTGATCGTTCGATAACCGAAGAAACGTCAACAGCACAGCCATCATCACCGACATGGGTATCACAAACGATAGAAAACGAGGGACAGAGTAGACAAGGATCAAAAAGACAGAAAACAGGTTGATTTTGTAATTCACAATCAGGTTTGTGATATCGAGGATCTTTGTCATGAGGAATATAAAAGTGAAAAACGCCGTATTGATGGCAAACGGCCCGATCATCTCTTTGAAGATATACCGGTTTATAATGGAATTTATTTTCATATCCGGTGGGTGTTGGATTGACGATTGTGTTTGAGATGCGTACTGTCTGTATTTAATTCTCAGTTTGATCCGGCTTAAGTATTGATAGGGCCCGGCTTTGAATGAAATTCCTTTTCCTGGCTGTTACTATACTGCATCTGGTAGAGTTTGAAAAATTCTCCTTTTTGAGCAATCAGTTCCTCCCGTTTACCCTCTTCCACAATCCGACCGTTTACAATAACAGCAATCCGGTCGGCATAATCGATGGTTGAAAGTCTGTGTGCGACGACAAAGGTGGTACGCCCCTTCATTAGATTTTCAAGGGCCTTTTGAACAAGCATCTCCGCCTCAGCGTCCAGTGAAGATGTTGCCTCGTCAAGAATCAATATGGGAGCATCTTTCAGAAGGGCGCGGGCGATACAGATCCTCTGTTTCTCTCCGCCGGAAAGACGTCCGCCCAGCTCTCCGATATTGGTGTCAAACTTGTCAGTAAAACGCTGTATAAAATCATAAGCATAGGCCGCCTTTGCTGCCTTAATGATCTCTTGTTCCGTTGCATTCATTTTGCCGTAAGCGATATTGTTCCGTATGCTGTCGTTGAAAAGGATGGGTTCCTGAGTAACAATGGCCATCTGATCGCGAAGCGAAGATATCGAAGCATTGCAAATATTCACGCCATCGATCCTTATGGCGCCATGGGTTACATCGTAAAATCTCGGTATTAGGTTAACCAAAGACGTTTTCCCGCCACCGCTCATTCCCACCAACGCAAGAACCTCACCGGCCTTGACATCCAAATTGATGTCTTTGAGGACCATAACATCTTCATATTTGAAAAATACATTTTCAAAGGATACACGGTGTGGCCCCCGCTTAATTTCCACAGAATTCTTTTGTTCTTTGATATCTGTTTCCATTTCTATAATATCAAAAACCCTGTCAGCGGCAGCAAGCCCCTGCTGAACAGCATTATTGAGACCGCTTAGCTTTTTAACCGGATCATACAGCATGAGGACGGCAGCCATGAATGAAAAAAATGTTCCTGCCGTGGATGTGCCTGAAACCACCTTGGAACCACCATACCAGATGATAAAAGCGATCCCGATCCCGGCTAAAAATTCCATAACAGGAGAAGACAAAGACCTGGCAACCACCGCCTTCATTTCAATTTTAAAAAGGTTGAGTGTCTTTTCAAAAAATCGTTTTTTTTCATACGATTCCATTCCGAAGGCCTTGACGATCTTGTTTCCCGCAAACGTTTCATGCAGAAAAGAACTCAACTCGGCCATGGATTCCTGACATCCGGTACTGACACGACGAACCCTTCTCCCAAATTCCACCAACGGGAAAAAGGCCAGTGGTAAAACCACAAACGCAAACAACGCCATTTTCCAGTCACGATAGAAGATAACAAGTGTTAAACCGACGATGGAAAAGCAGTCCTTGAGGGATCCGGTCACAGCGGTGGAAACCATGGCCTTTATAATGTTGACGTCATTGGTAATCCGGGACATCAGGACACCGGTTTTTTCTTTATGAAAAAAGGCCAAAGGAAGATCCTGAATGTGGTCATAAAGATCGTTTCTGAGATTTCGGATAATACCTTCCCCCACATAATTCATAAGGTATTCCTGGCCGTAACTCCCAAGGCCGCGCAGAAAATATATCAAAATAACGGCAATGGGAATGATGATAAGCATCCGGGTGTCTTTGTTAAAGAATATGTCGTCCAGCACAGGTTTTACCAGAAACGCTGTTGCAGAGGTTGAAATGGCGATAACCAACATGCACACCATTGCCAAAAATAACCTCAACTTGTTTTCCTTGACAAGGGATAGCAAGTGTTTGTGCCTGTATTTTAATTTTAGTTTGAACATTTTTTTATCATTACAAATCGGGTGAATCCGTAAAAACGCCTTTGCCGGCGACATGGAGTATTTTTGGACAATGTAAAGATCCGTGTCGGGTAGAAAATGAATTCTACAGGAAAACGTTAAAATTGCATCATACCCCATGCGATATCTGCAACCCGTTCCGAAGCACCCGGCCCGCCCAAAAGATCCCTGATGTTCAGCAGTTCGAGCCGAATCCTTTCAAGGTCGGATGGATCGCGTAACATCTCCAATACCGTGTCTGAAATCCGGGTAGGAGATGCCGCTTTCTGTAGGAGTTCCGGGACGATCTTTCTGCCTGCAATAAGATTGACCAGACCAATATGTTTTACCTGTATCATGGCCCTGCCAACCCAGTAGCTTATTGGAGACACTTTGTAAATGATCACCATGGGAGTTCCGGAAATTGCGGCTTCAAGGGTAACCGTGCCGGATGCGGCAACCACTAAGTTGCTCCGCTCAAATACTTTTTCGGAACGGTCTGCAACCAGTTCAAAAGCAAATGCTGTCTTGCTTTTCTTAATAATTCCTTCAATATACGTTCTCTTCACTTCAGGGGCAAGCGATATCAAGAATTTTACATTCTCTATTTTTCGGTGTAAAATTCGCGCCGAATTTATCATGATCGGAAGATGCCTCGCAATCTCCCCATCGCGCGACCCTGGAAGAAAGCCGATAACAGGATTATCTTTTGTATGCCGGTTCAAGGTTTTGTTTTGTGGAGAAGCGTGGTTATCGAGTAACGGATGCCCCACGAATGTCACCGGGATTTTGTGGCCCCTGTAAAAGTCTTCTTCAAAAGGGAGGATAACCGCCAGGTGATCCACAAGTTCCCCGATCCGCTTTACTCGGCCGGGTCTCCAGGCCCAAATCTGGGGGCTGATATAATAAAGTACGGGTATCCCGAGCTTTTTAGCGGACGATGCCAGATGAAGGTTAAAATCCGGAAAATCTATCAGGATTAGAAGGTCGGGATGCAGAGTTTTGAGTGCCTTTTTGGCAACCCTTAGGCCTTTTAGAATATTTGGTATTTTTGAAAAAACCTCCGTTATTCCCACAACGGCAATCTCGGAAGCATCCATCAAAAGTTTGACTCCGGCTTCACCCAGTGCCCGACCGCCGATACCGCAAAAAAACAGTCCATTGTTTCTTTTTCGAATGGCACTGACAAGTTTTGCCCCGTGTATATCGCCGGAAGTTTCACCGGCAATAATCATGATACATTTTTCTTCTGAAAACCGATCCATAGAATTCCTAAGGCAAAAATCGTCCAACGGTATCCTTGATCTGCGCCATAATATCTAAGGCAATCTCCAGGGCATCACGCCCCATTTGAGCGGTTACTTCAGGAGGTTCACGCCGAACAACCGCTTTTACAAAGGATTTTAATTCATCTTCCAGTGCGTCACCGGCTTCAAAGCTAACCTGTTTAATATTCATGCCGGGTATCAGACCACCTTCGGCGTTGGTATCCTTCTGGATAACAATAATGTCCTTGTTAGAGAAATCGACAGAAACATAGGCATCTGTTTGAAAAAGTCTGATTTTTCTTTCATTTTTGGTCGATATTCGGCTGGCTGTCACATTTGCCACACATCCGCTTTTAAATTCAAGACGTGCATTTGCGATATCGATATGTTCGGAAATTACAGGAACCCCTGAAGCTCGGATATCGCTAATTTCCGACCCGACAAAGTTCAATATAAGATCGATATCATGGATCATGAGGTCGAGCACGACACTGACATCGGTACAGCGTCCCTTAAAAATACTCAACCGGTGCGATTCTATGAACATCGGCTTTTTAACGATATCCTGCAGCGCAACAATGGCCGGATTGAATCGTTCAAGATGTCCGACCTGGATAATAAGACCCCGGGATTCTGCAAAACGAATCAGTTCATCCGCCTCTTCGGTGGTCTCTGTCAGAGGCTTTTCAATCAGGATGTCGATATCATTTTTTAAAAAATCCTTGGCAACTTCAAAATGCGCCGGTGTCGGAACAGCGATACTGACAGCGTCTACTTTCCCAAATAAGTCTTTATGATTCAGATATGCCCTAGTCTTGACCCTTCGGGCAACATCTTCGGCTTGGGATTTATCGATATCAACAACGCCGACAAGTTCGACTTCATTCATTCGGCTGTATTTTTCAGCGTGAAATCGTCCAAGATAACCGACACCGACAACGCCAACACGCAGTTTTTTCATAGCTTTACTTTTCCATGGCAACAATGGCGATTCCGAACTCGTCCGCCAAATTGATCATCTCTTCCCTGTCGAAAACAACCGCCTTGGCCGCTTCAATAACCAAAACCGACGCCCCGACCTCATGCATGGTCCTAATCGTCTGAACACCAACAGCAGGAATATCAAACCGTACGTCCTGACTGGGCTTGCACACCTTGACAACAACGGCAGTATTTTTGCCGAGTCTTCCGCCCCGTCTTATGGTCGCATCTGTTCCGTCGATGGCTTCCACTGCCAAAACAGATCCGCCGCCGACCACCACACACTGGCCAATATCAAGGCGCCCGATCTCTTTCGCCAATTTCCAACCCAGTTCGGCATCCTTTTTTTCGGATCGTGACGGTTTCCGTTTTGTCCAGCAGCCCGGTTGCGCCAGAAGGTCCGGGAGCAAAAATGTCGATGCCTGCACCTCGATCCCCTCTTTTTCAAGGACCCTTGCAAATCTTCTGAGTATCCCGTCGTCATGAGTATGCCGCATGCCCGCAATGAGCGAAATCGCTTTGGTGTCAAGCCTCACATCTGAAAACATCCTTGTCTTTGTTATTCCGCCAATGAGAACAGCCTGGCTGATATGGTTTTTTTTAAAAAACTTGATAATACGCTTGATCTGCCCGATATGAATCCATTCAATTGCATCAACATGATCTTTCAGTCCGGGATCTGTCTCATTATTATGAGCAACCGCATAAACAGCAAACCCCTTGGCTTTTGCCGCTTTTGAAAAAATAATGGGGAACTGTCCGTTCCCGGCGATAAGTCCTATCCGCATGGCAGTATTCTCGAAACTCCTGACACAAAGGAATGTTAACAATACCAATTTGAAAAAACATTGAGTGTGGTTGATCTGGAAGAAACCGTTAACGTCTTTTGCGAAAGAGATTGAAGATATTCGATGGTGCTACCGTGTTATTCCCCGTTGAGAAGATTTAATGAACTCGATCAGTTTAACCACCTCGGGGACCTGATCCACCTCCGCCTTAACCCTTTCTATGGCCTCGTTCAGTGTCAGCCCGATACGAAAAAGAATCCGGTACGTCTTTTTTAACAAAGATAACGTATCTTGTGAAAACCCCTGTCTTTTCAGTCCTACACTGTTTAATCCGTGCAGTTTTGCCCGGTCTCCCGCTGCGATAACATATGGCGGGATGTCTTTTACCACGGCCGATTTTCCACCGATATATGCGTAATTTCCAACTCTTACAAATTGATGAATTGCCACCAGCCCGCCGATGGTTACATAGTCTCCGATGATGATATGACCCGCCAGCGTTGCATTATTTGCAAGGATAACTCTCCGTCCGGTTTTGCAGTCATGGGCGATATGGACATACGCCATCAGTAGGTTCTCTTCACCGACCTCGGTGATACCTCCGCCAAATTCCGTTCCTCTATTTATCGTAACAAACTCCCGGACGACCGTACCGCGCCCGATCTTTAGGATTGTTTCTTCGCCTTTAAATTTAATGGCCTGTGGAACAGCACCGATGGAAGCATACTGAAAGATATGACAATCCGGCCCAATGGTAACATGCGGCTGAATAACAACATGTGAACCGACGATGGTTCCGGATCCGATCTGAACATTCGCTTCAATAATTGAATACGGACCGATTTCAACATTAGAATCTATATCGGCCTTCGAGTCGATAATTGCTGTAGGATGTATCATTACGCTCCTCCAAAAGTTGCCAGAAGTTGAGCCTCAGCCACGATTTTCTCATCAACATATGCGATTCCGGCCATCTTGAACACCTTGCCCCGTTGTTTAAGAAACTTCATTTCTAGCACAAGTTGATCACCGGGGATAACGGGTTTGCGGAATTTTACCCTGTCCATACCCATAAAAAATATGAGGGAACCGTTTTCTTCCCGGGCCATGGACTCAGCAGCCAGTACAGCACCGGCCTGACCCATGGCTTCGATGATAAGTACGCCGGGCATAATTGGATTTCCCGGAAAATGTCCCAGGAAAAAGGGCTCGTTGATGGTGACGTTTTTGAGAGCAACAACTTTCTCACCCGGCACAAGTTCAAGTATTCGATCGATCATAATGAACGGATACCGGTGAGGCAACGACTTCATAATTTCCAGAATATCAATAGGTTTATTCATTTCCCAACGCTCCTTACGTTACTCCAACCTTTCCTCAATTTTATTTAATCTTTTCTCGATCTTGGAAACCTTTTTTATAAACTCGGGAAGCTTTGGCAGAACATTTTGGACCCTGAGCCATAATTTATGGGGCATCGCGGCTGCTCCCGATACGACCTGACCTTCGGGCACCGATTTGGCAACGCCTGCTTTCGGACCGACAATGGCATTGTCACCGACATTCAGATGGCCCGCAATTCCGGCCTGACCTGCCAAAATAGCATTTTTTCCAATGGTTACACTTCCTGAAATACCGACTTGGGCCACCAGAATAGTGTTTTCACCTACGGTCACATTGTGCGCAATTTGAACCAGATTGTCGGTCTTGACACCACGACATATGCGGGTTTTTCCAAAGGTCGCTCTGTCGATGGTGTTCCCGGCACCGATTTCAACGTCGTCATCGATCTGAACAATACCGATATGGGGTATCTTGTAATACTTTCCCCCCTCCGGAAAAAAACCGAAACCATCACTCCCGATCACCGTCCCGGCATGAATTGTCACGCGATTTCCGATTATGCAACGCTCAAGGATTGTCACATTGGGGTATATCAGAACATCATCTCCCATGGAAACGTTGTCACCGATCACGACATTGGGATGAACAAACACGCGATTGCCCAGGGAAACATTGTCTCCGATCACGACAAAAGGAGCGATGGACCCATCTTTTCCGCATATGAACTTTTTGCCGATATATGCACTTGAGCTTATGCCGGGCTCGGGTTTTGAAGCAGGATGTAACAGATCCAAAACCTTGATAAAAGCAAGCTGTGGATTATCCACCTTTACAAGGTTTTTTGTGGCGGTTTGAAAATCCCGAGGGACAATAACGGCCCCGGCACGGGTTTCATCAATCCTTTTCAGGAATTTTGCATTGCCGGCAAATGTTATTTCATCACCGTTTGCTTGTTCAAAAGATGCCGCGCCACGAATCTTTTTACCCGTGTTGCCGCTGAGTTCTCCTTCGACAATTTCGGCGATCTTGACAAGTGACAGTTCCATTTTAAATTTTACCTAATCGTTATTATTGTTTTTTATTTGTTTTATCCTTTTTTTCAGTATTCTGGGCAAAAACTGCATTGTACTCCTGGATCAACCGGTCGCTGATATCAATGGTGTCCGGCGAATATATTATCCCTGCTTCCCGTTTTTCGAGGATAAGCAGAAAGCCTTCTTTTTTGCCAATCTCTGCAACGATCGTTAGAACCTCTTTCTGAATGCGGGTAACAAGTTTTTTTTCTTGTTCCTTGAAATTATCCATATAATTTTTCTGCAATGATTTAAAATCATTGATACTGATTCTGATTTCACGTTCTTTCTCTGCCCGCATCTCATTGCTCATCACCAGAGCTTCGCGCTCCAGTTTCTTCTTTGCCTCTTCAATATTTTCACCCTTTTTCTTGAGATCTGACTCCATCTTTCTCCCTTCCTCATTGATTTTATCCCTTGCCAATTTCCCGGCATTGGATGTCTCAAGAACTTTTTGAAAATCGACGACACCGATTTTGGCAACATCCGCCCCATAAGAAGAAGCGACAAGGAAACCAAAACAAACAACTATTGCAATAAAAGCCGTTTTAAACGTACGCATTTTATCCCCCTTTAGAGATCGTCTAATCATTGACCAATTTACCTGTTTTTGAATTTTTGATATTAAAATATAGACAACCCATCAAACAGATAATGAATTTATTTTGTTGTAGAATTTCTCAATTCTGTTTACACGCATTTGGAATTTAACAAAAAGAACAAGTGCTCTGGAGAATACATTGCTCAAAATGCTGAACCCATTGAAAATTCCCAACGACCACCCGAATCTTCGCCTTCTTGAACATCAAGTTTGTGTCCATACTCGATCCGGAGAGGTCCCATGGGAGAATACCATCTGAAGCCGAACCCGACGCTACTCCTCAAGTTGCCCAGGTCTATACTCTCACCGTTGTTGTATACATTGCCGGTATCATAAAAGAGGAGACCCACAAGGCCTTGATCCTTTAACAGCGGAATTATGTATTCAACATTAAACTGTACGAACTTGTCTCCCCCAATTTCGTATCCGTCTTCGTCTAAAACATTCACTTCTCGCCATTCATAACCACGCAAGGAATTAATACCACCTAAATAAAACCGTTCATAATCCGGTAAGATGCCGCCTGAATTTTCTTCCACATACCCGCCTTTGCCATGTAAAAAACCGACGGTTCCCTTAAACAGCGGAAAATACCAGCCGGTCTCAGCGATATATTTTGTGAAGCCAATATTTCCCCCAAGGCCGGCATATTTCACCGTTATACTGTGCTTCGATCCTTCTGAGGGATTAAAGGGTCTGTCTTTTGAGTCGTAAGTTATGGTGGCGGACACACTGCTCGTTATGTTGGTGCCCTCCAGGTCTTTGATCGATTTTGCAGCAAACTCAGATATATTTGTTATATCGGCATTGTCGTAATTATAGCTTAGATATCCCCTTGTATAATCAAAAATAGGATAGCCGAACCTTACACCGCCCCCGACACTTGCCTTGTCATAGGTGTCATAGTCGGTTTCCCAGTTATACAGGTCAAATCCCGCTGACAAAGGAATATCAAACAGCCAGGGTTCTGTAAAACTCAATTTATAGGTAGATGTTCTCCCGCCTATCTGACCCTCCAGCGAGAGAATCTGGCCACGCCCGAACAGATTATTCTGCTCAATGAGAGCCGTTAAAAAAACATTTTCCTGACTGCTATAACCTGCGCCAAATGAAATGGAACCGGTTGACTTTTCAGTAACATCGATTTTTAAAATCATACTATCATCGGAGCTTCCCTTGGCCGTATTTATCTTTATGTCTTCAAAAAAATTAAGGCGATGAAGGTTCCGAACGCTCCGTTTTAACGCTCGACCGCTGTAAAGTTCTTGCTCATATACCATAAGCTCTCGTCGGATAACCTTATCCCTTGTTTTGGTATTGCCGCCAATAATTATTTTTTCAAAATAGACCTGTTTACCCTTTTGTACAACATAGGTTATATTCACTTTCAATTCATCAAAATCTTTTTCAATACGGGGCGCTATATCGGTGTAGGCAAAGCCTTCATCAGAGTAAAGATCCGTTAGGGCCAACACATCATTCCGAACAGTTTCACGATTGTAATATGTCTCCTGGGTGATTTTAAGGTTTTTCATCGATTCATTTTTGGGTAAAACAAGATCGCCCGTAATGTCGACGTTCCCAACCTTAAACTGTGGCCCTTCATCTATTTTTAGGGTAATATAGATCCATTTGTCCTTGTATTCAACTCGAGGTTCCCCGATTCTGGCCTGTATGTATCCATGGTTATAATAAAAGGCCGATAATATTGCGACATCCTGTTCAAGATCTTCCTTTTTAAGATCTCCGGACGAGGTCACCCAAGAAAGAAACCCTTTTTCCCGGGTCTTCAAATATTTTTTTAATTCCTTATCGGTATACGCATGGTTCCCTTCAAAAATTATGCTTTTTATCAAAACCTTTTCACCCTCATCAATATCGAAATCCAAGTCAACCTGATTTTGTTCCAGAGGATGAATCTTGTAGGCAATTTGTACATTATGATAATTTTTCTCTTTGTACAGTTCTTCTATCCGGTTGACGTTACTGCGAATTTTAGAAATATTCAGAATCGATCCGGTTTTAATCGTCAAATTCTCCTTAACCTTATCCTCTTTATAAACCGTATTACCTTTAATATGAATGACGCGTATGGTCGGTTTTTCTTTAACCCTGAATATTATATTTTTCCCGATGGGAGTGTCCTCGGCCTCAATCCTTATATCGTCAAAATATCCCATTTCATATACTGCTTTAAGGTCCTCGGAAAGGCTTTTTGAAAGATAGATATCGCCGGTTTTTGTTTTAATAACCCGTTTAATGGCGTCAGCCTCTATTCGCTTGTTATCGGCAATGACAACACTGGCCACCTTTTCCCGTTTAAAGAGTTTCATTCCGATATCACGGGCGAGTTGTTTCACGGTGCCGGGTAGATTTTCTATGCCTTGCCCCTCTTTAATAAAGACACGGGGAGGGCCTTCTTCAAAAGATTCTATCATCTTTGCATCAAGGCTGAACTGTTGTCCGATCAGGGTAAAGCTGCCCCAGACAACATAATCAGCTCCGTTCTTGATGCCGAGATTCCGAATTTGACCAAAGCTCTCGGTCGTTTCTCCGGATGTAAAATCAGGAATAATTCCTGGGGCTAAAATAGCAGCACCTTCCTGCTTGAGATGACTCGTTATTACCGCCAGTATTTCTTCTTTCAAGTAGGAAAGATCCCCAACCGCATGGATTTCAAATGGTAATACCATGACCCTGACACTGTCCATGGGACGTGCAGTTTTCGGGCAAAAGCACAATACTGCGATAATAAACAAACTCAATTTTCTAAACATCGATTTTTTCAACACCTAAATTCCCATCCCTCGAGCAGTTTGTTCTTTTTGTATTAATTTGGTCTAAGGTAAAATTTGTCTCATTCGGTTTCAGGGGATCTGGTTTTACCCCTCTCAAATGCCACCTTTTGCTTTGTTATTTTAAAGTTAAACCTTACAATTCAACCAGTTGACCATCCACAATCGTCGTGCTGCGTGACATGTAAGATGCAAGTTCCATATTGTGAGTTACCACGATTAACGTCATGCCAAACTCGTCATTCAACTCCAAAAGCAAATCATGAATATGCTCGCTGTTTCGCTTGTCAAGATTGCCGGTAGGTTCATCAGCCAAAAGCATCGTGGGTTTGAGAACCAAAGCCCTTGCCAAGGCAACCCGTTGCTGTTCACCGCCTGAAAGCTTGCCGGCTCTGAAATTCAATCTGTCCTTAAGATCTACTCTGACAAGCATCGCCGCTGCAATCTCTCTGGCTTCTTTCTTCCTCATCCCTTTAATCAGTACCGGCATCATCGTATTTTCAAGGGCTGAAAATTCGGGAAGCAGGTAATGAAACTGGAACACAAAACCCACAGTTTCGTTTCGAAATTGGGCCAGTCTGATTTGATCAAAAACAAAGATATCATCACCGTTGAAAAAATAGGCCCCGCTATCGGGCCGATCCAGCGCGCCAAGGATATGAAGCAGGGTAGACTTGCCGATGCCGGATGCGCCAACAATCGCCAAGGTCTCGCCAGCATCCATATCAAGATTAACGCCCTTTAAGATATCAATACGGGTCTCACTGTTGTCAAAACTCTTGCATAAATCTCTGACCGCCAAAAACCGATCCGGAAGAGGCCTTTTTTCATCGCCCATACCGTTAACCATACCGTATGGCCTCCACAGGGTTGAGTTTTGACGCCTGCCGCGCCGGATAGAGGGTTGCCACAAAACAGATGATCAATGCAGCGGCAGCGATTATTAAAACATCCATAGGATTAAGTCGAACCGGAAGCGTCGAAATATAGTACACATCTCCCGGGAGTTCGATAAACTTGTACTTTTCCAGCAACTCACACATAATAAAACCCAGACATACACCCAGCGTAGTGCCCACAGAACCGATGATCATCCCATTAAAAATAAAAATCTTTCTGATGCTGCTGTCCATGGCTCCCATGGCCTTTAATATGGCGATGTCCTTGGTTTTCCCCATCACCATCATAATCAGTGTACTTGCAATATTGAACGCCGCCACCAGCACGATAAGGGCCAAGATTATAAACATAACCGTTTTCTCCAGCTTAAGTGCAGAAAAGAGATTGTGGTTCATTTGCATCCAGTCTTTGGCCCAATAAGGAAATCCAAGATTTGAAACGATCTTTTCCGCAATATTCCTTGCATCGTAAACATCTTTAACACGCACTTCGATGCCGGTCACAGCGCCTTCCATATGTAAAATTTTCTGTGCATCTTTCAGATTGATATAAGCGAGAGACCCATCATATTCGTACATACCGGATTCAAAGAGTCCCGCAACCTTGAAGCGCTTCATTGCCGGCAGGTATCCTATGGGTGAAATCATACCCTGGGATGATATCAGATAGACCGCATCGCCCTTACCGACCCCCAGATTTTTGGATAGCTCTTTACCCAGGATAATTCCCGGCACCCAGGACTTGGAGTTCTCCGGTCCCTGGGCCTGCTTCAAACTCTGCAAACCGGAATCCTTCAGAATTTTTATGACCTCTCCGGCGGATTCCGGGTCTATCCCTCTTAAAACGGCTCCCGACACCCCGGATGTGGATCGCAGCATGATTTGAGTGTATATAAACGGTGTGGCAGCCGTTACGCCGTCGAGCGTGTCGATCTGTTTAGATATTTTGCGATAGTCGGAGAAGGAACCGCCGTATCGCATCAGAACAATATGGGATTCTACTCCGAGTATACGCTGCTTGAGATCAGACTCAAAGCCGGCCATTACAGCAATAACAACGATCAACGCCATAACCCCCACCGTCACCCCGGCAATGGAGAGTATGGTTATGAGTGAAATAAACGTTTCTTTTTGTTTGGCTCTGAGATAGCGGCCGCCAATGAAATACTCAAAAGACATAATAAAAATAGGTTGTGGATTATAGGTTGTTGGGCATTGGGTTTATGGCTTTTTTGTTCATAATCCATTCCCGATTCCCTTTTGAAAAGTTAAACTTGATTGGCTAACCCATTTACAAATAAGTGTCAAGATTAAGTTGTCGTATCTATCCGATTTAATTTCCACGTAAATTTTGTCCCCTTACCGACCTTACTCACCACATCAAGCCAGGTATTGTAGGACTCGAGTATACTGTGAACGATGGAGAGCCCAAGTCCTGTCCCTTGTGGTTTTGTGGTAAAAAAGGGGTCAAAAATCGATTGTATTCGCTTTTCTGTCATGCCGATGCCATTGTCGCTAACCTCAACACATGCATAATTGGGCTTCAGCGGATAAGTTTTAACCTTGACTAAACCTTCACCCTCGATCGCCTCGGCCGCATTTAAAAGTAGATTCCACATCACCTGACGCAGATGCACCGGATCCATTTCAACCCAGATATTGGGGGACAGATCGATGGTAATCGAAATCCTATTGCTGGTCGCTTGGTTTTTTTCAAAAAGCTTGAGCGTCTCTTTTAAGGCGTTTTCAAGCTCAATTTTCTCGATTTTACCCACCGGTGGTCTTGCGAACAAAAGAAAATTACTGACCAGCGTATTTAATCGGTCTGTTTCACGCAGTACAATCTGCATCAACTTGTCATGTTCAGGATTATAGGGAATTTCTTTTCTTAAAATCTGAATCGATCCCGCCAGAGAGGCCAGTGGGTTCTTGATTTCATGGGTGATACCGGCAGCCATTTCACCCATATAGGCCATCTTTTCGACGCGTTTTACACGATCCTCCATGACCGAAAGCTCTTTCTTGGTCCTTCTCAACTGCTCCGACAGCAGCCCGCTCAAAAAAGCCACTGCAAAACACGCTGACATGGTAATCACGACCTTGAAAAGAACGATATTCCAGGCATAATTGCCAATGGTGCTGCTCCCTTTTATAAAAAAAGGGTTGATAATACCATAATATTCGAGATCGATCAGAATACCGTACTGAATACTGCAAACCACCGCCATGACCATGCTCCCTCTTCTAAAAATGATCATACTCGAATAGATAATAACGACCAGATATAGAAAAGAAAAAATGCTTGTGAAACTACCGGTAATAAAAATGATTATCGTGACAATAAATGTATCGATTCCGATCTGTATATAAGGGAAAAGTAGATGAAGTTTTTCATGTCGAACAATTAAGGCATAGTAAACCGAAAGCAAAAATATTCCGACGATGATGCCGTAAAGAACGATGAACGATTTGGTCAAAGGGAAAGCGTTTTCACTGACTTGAACAATAACGGTGGAGCCCAGCATTAGCGAAGCAAATAGGATTCGAAAGAAGATTAGCCATTTAAGCTTATGAGACAAATCATCTTCGGGTTTTATGTTAAAATTATACATAATTATCAGAATATTTTAAACGCGTTATCAACCCAGCGCTGATGCCATTTTGAAGATCGGCAGGTACATGGAGACCACAAGGCCGCCGATGACCACACCCAAAAATACAAGCATAAACGGCTCTATTAACGCGGTCATGTTCTCCACCGCCTGATCGACTTCTTCGTCGTAGAAGTCGGCAATTTTTGTTAACATTGAATCGAGGGCCCCGGTGGATTCACCCACTGCGATCATTTGGCATACCATCGACGGAAAAACCCCGCTTTCAGACAGTGGATCGGACATTGTGCGGCCTTCCGCAATGGCGGATCGGGTCTCGTACACCGCTTTTTCAATGGTTTTGTTTCCTGCTGTTTTAGCAACGATTTCAAGTGCATCTAAAATCGCAACGCCACTGTTAAGCATGGTTCCCATGGTGCGCGTAAATTTTGAAACAGCGGCTTTGCGGATGAGTGGTCCGAACAACGGCAACCTAAGAAAAAGATCATCCATCACGACCTGTCCTTTTGCGGTTTTATAAAAACGCCGTATTGCAAAGATCAATACGCCAATGAAACCGATAAGATATAGGATGTTGGATTTAACAAACCGGCTCATTTTGACAACAATTTGAGTGGGCGCCGGAAGCGCACTGCCCATGCCCTCGAACATCTCTTCAAATACGGGAATAACAAAGACCATGATGATGGCAATAACAATAATTGCAATAACTATGGTTACAATGGGATACGTCATGCCCCCTTTTATTTTAGCTTTAAGTTTTGCAGCTTTCTCCATATACGCCGACAACCTTCTTAAAATCGTATCAAGGATACCCCCGGCTTCACCGGCTGCAATCATATTTACAAAAAGATCATCAAATTGCTTGGGATACTTTTTTAAAGCTTCTGCAAAGGTTTGTCCGCTCTCTACATTCCCTTTTATTTCTTTGAGGATATTTTTAAATGTTTTGTTTTCATTCTGGCTATACAGAATATCAAGACATTGAATGATGGGAAGTCCGGCATCGATCATGGTAGAAAACTGTCGGCAGAAAATTATGATATCGGCCTGTGTGACTTTCGGCTGCATAAAAGCAACATTTTCAAAAATGTCCTTGGGTTGCAATTTGATCTTGGTGGGTGTAATCTTACGCCGGATCAGCTCCGAATTCACAGCTTCTTCGGTGGGCGCTTCCATCTCACCCTTTTTTTTCTTATTATGTCTGTCCTTTCCTCTCCACAAAAAAACCGGCATGATCGTTCCTCCTTTAGCTGGAGACAATACAGAGCTTATATCGAAACTGAAACTACTAAGGTTACAGAGAATTCCTGCCAAAAAAATGTCATCAACAATACGGGTTGATAACTAGGGGATTCGTCGATCAGTTCGTATCATAAACGAAGCAAAACAACAACAGATTTGCGGAGTTTATTGCAAAACCAGATATTATACAGCTTGATAAACTCACCCATATATGCATATGTTGAGTGTTCAAAGAAACGTAACATTTTGATGAACTCGTTATAATTTTTAGGGAATAAAATCCGAAAGCGCGATAGGGTAGTGAAAACCAAAGCACATCAAAAAAACGATCTTACCGTCATTACAACCCACATCAATGCCGACTTTGATGCTTTGGCTTCCATGCTGGCAGCTCAGAAATTATATCCCGATTCCATAGCGGTTTTCCCCGGTTCTCAGGAAAAAAACTTGAGAAATTTCTTCATCAAATCGATGGTTTACCTCTTTAACATCGCCGACGTTAAAGATATCGACATCGAAAACATTAAACGACTGGTTCTGGTGGATACCCGGCAGGCAAACCGTATCGGAAACCTTTCTGCGGTATTGGACAGGCCCGATGTTGATATTCATATCTACGACCACCACCCCCCCATGGGCAATGATATCAAAGGGCATCACGAGGTTCATTATTTAACCGGCGCCACCGTCACCATACTTACTGAACTCATTAAAAAAAAAGAGATCGATATTTCACCGGATGAGGCGACCATCATGTGTCTGGGCATATATGAAGATACCGGCTCCTTTACATTTCCCTCCACCACCGAAAAAGATTTTACTGCTGCAGCGTTTTTACTATCAAAAGGCGCTAATTTAAATGTCGTTTCGAATTTAATCTCCAGAGAGATCAGTCCGGAACAGATCGGGCTTTTGAATGACATGATTCAGGCCACCACCCGATATAACATTAACGGCATCGAAATTGTAATTACCACTGTAACCACTGACAATTATGTGTCTGATTTCGCTTTTCTGGTTCACAAAATGGTTAAAATGGAAAACCTTGATGCGATTTTTGCCATTGCTCTCATGGGGGACAAAATCTATATCGTCGCAAGAAGCAGAATACCGGAAGTCGATGTGGGAGCGGTGGTCACTCCCCTTGGCGGCGGAGGGCATACATTTGCGGCTGCCGCTACGATCCGGGGTAAAACCCTGGCTCAGATTGAGTGCGAGCTGCTGGAAATTCTTTATAAAAAAGTAAGATCTCGAAGCCGGGCCAAAGACCTTATGTCATCACCGGCCATCACAGTCGATGCGGATGTACCCTGTAAAGATGCAGGCGATCTTCTTACACGGTATAATATCAACGCGCTTCTGGTTACCCAGAAATATGACGCCAAGAAAAACCTCGTGGGTTTTATAACACGCCAGATTATTGAAAAGGCTATGTTTCACGGACTTGATCAGATCCCGGTGAAAGAGTATATGACTACCGAACTTGCATCCGTGGAACGCGATTCCGAGCTTCAGGAAATACGAGAAAAAATTATCGAAAATAAACAGCGCCTCCTGCCTGTCATCGATAATGATACGATTATCGGAGTGATTACCCGTACCGATCTACTCAATATCATGGTGCGGCAATCCGAACGTACCGATCCAGGTTCACCCGATTTGCTGAAGGAATACAGCCACGCAAGAACCAGAAACATCGTTAAATTCATGAAAGAACGCCTATCTCCTCGCATTATTGATATCCTCAATACCATTGGGGCGAAGGCTGAGGAGCTTGGTTGTGGTGCTTATGTCGTTGGTGGATTCGTACGTGATCTGTTTCTGTATCGGAACAATGAAGACATAGATATTGTTATTGAAGGCGACGGCATCGCATTTGCGAAAAAATATGTACAAACGGTCGATGCTCGTATTCATTCCTATGAAAAGTTCGGCACCGCTGTAATTATTTTCCCAGACGGTTTCAAAATCGATGTGGCCTCGGCCAGAATGGAATACTACAAGTTTCCGGCGGCCCTTCCTACGGTGGAAATGAGTTCCATTAAACTCGATCTTTTTCGTCGAGACTTCACTGTAAATACCTTATCCATCCAGCTCAACCCCGGCCGGTTCGGGGTATTGATAGATTTTTTTTCAGCCCGGAAGGATCTCAAAGAGAAAGTCATTAGAGTATTGCACAATCTGAGTTTTGTTGAGGATCCAACCCGGGTTTTTCGTGCCATCAGATTCGAACAGCGTTTCGGTTTTTCCATCGGCAAACTGACTTCAGGTCTGATTGAAAACGCCGTAAAATTGGACTTTTTTAAAAACCTCAGCGGGAGGAGAGTATTTGCCGAGCTCCGTCAGATTCTTGAAGAAGAAAATCCTTTTGCCGCCATAAAACGGCTGAATGAATATAATCTTCTGAGTGTGATCCACCCCTCCATAGTCCTGAACAACGAAATGATTTCACTGTTTAATTCGGTCAAAAAGGTGTTATCTTGGCATGATTTGCTATTTCTGGAAGAACCCTATATGAAATGGGCGGTATATTTTCTGGCACTTGTCAGATCCTGCGACAAAAAAACGGCCAGCGAAATTTGCCAGAGAATTGGAATAGCCCCTCGTTACAGGCCCATCTTCTGCAAAGAACGCTTTGAGGCTGACAAGTGCATCTCTTGGTTGGAACGAAATCTCTCTGCAAAAAACAGTACAATTTACCATCGGCTTTCCGTTTATAAGGTCGAGTTGATCCTTTACATGATGGCCGCCACGAAAAATAAACTGGCAAAGCGATCCATCTCCAATTATTTTACTCAGTTGAGGCATATCGATACGTCTATTAAAGGCAAAGACCTGAAAAAAATGGGTCTTGAACCCGGACCGATTTACCGTGAAATCCTACAGGCTGTCCTTAATGCCAAATTAAACGGTCGTCTTAAAACCCGCAGTGACGAACTGTCTTTTGTGAGAAATTATGTTCGATAATTTAAATCTGAATCAAATCGTTGTAATGATCGTTCCACTCCTATTCTCCGTAACTATTCACGAAGTGGCTCACGGCTATGTGGCGCTTCGAATGGGAGACAATACTGCCCGACTGGCCGGCAGGCTGACGCTCAACCCTATAAAACATCTTGATTTTTTCGGATCGCTGATCCTGCCGCTCATTTTGAAATTAACCGGTTCTCCGGTAATTTTTGGTTATGCCAAACCGGTGCCGGTGAATTTTTCCAATTTCCGTGACATTCGAAAGGGTACCATTTATGTTGCATCGGCCGGTGTTCTGGCCAATTTCATCCTTGCGATTTTATCGGGAGCTCTCTTTCAAACATTGGTCCATTTTCAATGGGTATGGTATCCTTCCATCTTCAAACCCTTGATCATGGATCTTTATCATATGCTTTTTTATAGTGTGGTTATTAATTTGGTCCTTGGCATATTCAATCTGATCCCAATCCCCCCCCTTGACGGAAGCAAAATACTTGCCATGTGCCTGCCGCCAGCTTTAAGGGTGCAATTTGTTCGTATTGAACGATTCGGCATGATCATTATTATTTTCTTGCTTCTAACAAATCTTCTGGATAGGTTAATATCGTTTTTTTTAACCCCGATGTTCAATATTCTACTTGGAAAATAGCAATAAAACAGAAACAGCTATCGAACAATGATCCGGACTTTAAAGAAACGGACTTGGGAAATAGGCTTTTGAAATTAAAATAACCGTATTATTTCAATACAGTACAGGAAAATCCATATGACGAAAAAGAAACGGATATTAAGCGGAATGCGCCCTACCGGACCACTTCACCTTGGCAATTTGCACGGCGCACTTGCAAACTGGGTCGAAATGCAAGAAACGTACGATTGTTTTTTCTTTATTGCCGACTGGCATGCACTCACCAGTGATTATGAAGATACCGGCAGGATTGCGGAATATGTTCGGAATATGATTGTTGACTGGCTGAGTGCGGGCCTATCGCCTGAAAAAAGCACGCTTTTTGTCCAATCACACATCAAAGAACATGCCGAACTGTTTCTAATCCTTTCCATGATAACACCGGTTCCGTGGCTGGAGCGCAATCCCACCTATAAAGATCAGATTACCCAGCTCAGCAACAAGGACCTTTCCACATTTGGCTTCCTTGGCTATCCGGTGCTCCAGGCAGCGGATATTATTATGTATAAGGCCTATGGTGTCCCAGTAGGTGTCGACCAGGTCCCGCATGTTGAAATTACGCGCGAAATAGCAAGAAGATTCAATTATTTCTACGGTGATATTTTCCCGGAACCGGAGTCGATTTTAACAGACACCCCTAAAATTCTCGGTATAGACCGGCGTAAAATGAGCAAAAGTTATAACAATGCGATTTTTCTATCGGACAGCCCCGATGAAATAACCGCCAAAGTCGCCAAAATGTTGACGGATATCCAGCGGGCAAGGAGAAGCGACCCCGGAAATCCCGATGTATGCAATGTTTTTGAATTTCATAAGCTTTATAGCGACGGCCAAACCATCGAAAGAATAAACCGAGAATGCCGAAGCGCTGAAATCGGGTGTGTGGAATGCAAGCAGATAATGGCTCAAAATCTCGTCAAATCCCTTGAGCCCTTGCGCGAAAAAAGAGAATATTACGAAGCACATCCGGACCTCGTAGACGACATCATCGCGGACGGATGCGAAAAAGCCCGGCGAGTCGCCCATCAGACCATGGCGGAGGTTAGAGAGGCCGTAAAAATATAACCTAAAAACGGCATTAAAAATTTTCATCCTTTGGAATCACCGCTTTCACCACACCTGGCATGTTACAGGCCGTTCGCGGTGGTTGACTACAGGTTCACGCCCTGCGCCTTGCGGATACGGTGAAACCGGCAATTGCAGATTTTAGGTATAAACCGTTCAGAACATCGAAATTTTACATCCCGGAGATCCTGTTGGAAACGATTTACCCAATGCAAGAGGACATCTATAACGTACAAATCGATGATATCTTCGAAGGTCCCATGGACCTTTTGCTTCACCTTATCAAAAAGCATGAGGTGGACATCTATGATATTCCCATTGCCTTGATAACCAAACAATATCTTGATTACATCGAATGGATGAAGATAATGAACATCGATATTGCCGGAGATTTTATTGTGATGGCATCCACTCTGACGAAGATTAAATCCAGGATGCTTCTCCCTTCCCATGAAGAAGAAGATGAAGAAGATCCCCGCTTGGAACTCGTCAAACCCATTGAAGAGTATTTGCGGATGAAATCAGCAGCCGAGAAACTGGCCGCCAGGAGCCTTCTGGGAGAAGACACCTTTGTCAGAAATCCGGGACTGGAAAATCATCTGATGGATCATGAAGGTGAAATCATACCGGTCGGATTATTTGAACTTATCGATGCGTTTCAAAAAATACTTGAAAATATATCCCCCCACGAACGGGTGAATATCACCGCCGATACGATTTCCGTCAGGGACAAAATCGTTCAGATCGTAGAATTTTTTGAAACCCGGGGATCGACAACTTTTAACGAACTTTTTCCCAAAGACGCTGAACAAAGCGAAGTTATAGTGACATTTCTTGCGATTCTTGAAATGGTGAGACTCTCCTTGGTCCGTATTATCCAGAATACACGGACCGGCATTATCAGACTTTTTTATTTGTGATGGAAGATATAAAGAACATCATCGAAAGCCTCCTCCTGGTGACAGAGGAACCCTTAACAATCGACCGTATTAAGAACATTCTCATTGAGCCAGGAAGAAAAGAGGTACAAAACGCCCTCACTGAGCTTTCGGCTGAATATGAAGCTCGAAAGGGCGGTTTCCTTTTACGGGAAGTCGCCGGCGGATACCAGATCCGTACCCGTCCCGAATATAGGGAATGGATTAAACGTTTAATCCAGCCCAAACCGCTGCGCTTGAGCAAGGCCGCCCTTGAAACACTGGCGATCATCGCCTACAAACAACCGATTATACGCAGCGATATAGAACACATCCGTGGCGTCAACTGTGGCGGTATCCTCCGAATGCTGTTTGAACGGAAACTGATACGGATCTTGGGGAGAAAGGAAATCCCCGGCAGACCGATTATTTATGCCACCACGAAACAATTTTTAGAGACATTCGATCTTAAAGATTTAAAAGACCTTCCAACACCCGAAGAAATCGCAACACTCGGTGATGCGTCATTGGAAAACATGGAATAACATGCTGTTTTGAATATGGAAAAAAGTACTTGACTTAAAAGTTAACAATGCTTTATATAAATAATAAATTGCCTTCAGAAGCCTGAAGTCATTGAAAATGATATGATTGGATGTTTTATCTTTCGATAAGGAGTTTTTATGAACAGGTCCGATTTGATTAATTCACTCAAGGATAAAGTGGCGCTCAGCAGAAAAGACGCTGGTAAAGTTGTTGACACGTTTTTCGACGCATTAAAAGAAACGTTGTCCAAAAGCGATCGGGTTGAAATTAGGGGTTTTGGCAGTTTTTCCGTAAAAAGTTACAAGCCGTATGTCGGACGAAACCCGAAAACCGGCGAAAAGATTAATGTGACTTCTAAGAAATTACCCTTCTTCAAGGTCGGTAAAGAGTTAAAGGAGATGGTGGACAAACCATAATAACGGGCGGTTAACTCAGCGGGAGAGTGCTACCTTCACACGGTAGAAGTCACTGGTTCAATCCCAGTACCGCCTACCAATGAAATCAAGAGGTTACGGTTCTTACCGTAACCTTTTTTTGTGCTTGTGACCCGATTGTGAACGATTGATTGAAGCATTACGGTGGATCATTGATGGTCTCGTAAAAAGTCCGTTTTGCTCGCTCAGTGACCATTTGGGGGCGTTTCAAGCGGTGCTGCTAAATTTCAAGAACTCGTCGCAAGCGCCTCAAACAGCTTGAAATTTTTAACGCATCACCGCTTGAAACACTGAATCCCCAAATGATCAGATATCGCTCACAAAAGACTTTTTACGAGTTTGTCATCTTTAAACAATCTATTTTAAGGTGTTAATATGAAACAGCTTGGTGATCTGATTGAACGAATCGTCGAACGCATTAATATCAACCTCCGGGATTTCGGGTTCGATGCAGATCCTTATGTTCGCGAGACGATTCCAATGAGTCAACTGGTTAAATTCTATGCCTTTTGCGGAATTACACCCCAGCATCCGATTCACTTCCATTTCAGCCATTCAAATTTGGCCGGAAGCTATTTTTATGGCAAATGCATGGTTGATAACGCCGTACTTTATAAAAGTGATGTCCGGGGCGATGAACTCAAAGCCAAAGGGGATCGGTTTCATTTTCAGGGGTCTGAACTTCCAGTTTATGATGACGAAGTCATCCGGATCAAAGACGCCTGTCTGATCAAAACCCTGGTCCACTGTTTTTCCCACGATCCGGAATCACTGGAAGAGTTTTTGGTCCAAAACACGGTATCCATGCACTATGCCAATATTCACGGATCTTCGGTGGAAGGATGTTTTATCGGACCCTTCAGTACTGTGGACCTGACAACGGTCCACGACTCAATAATCGGAGCCTTCGCTTATGTACAAGTCGGTGAACTTTCTCACCGACGGGTGCAGCCCGGAAAGATCTGGATCAAAGCCGGTGAACTATTTGAGTTTTGTTACGCGTTTCCTAAAAACGTTCTCGACGATTATATTGCCATAGAGCCCGGAGAAAAGCCCAGGGGAATATTTATCGACTTTGTGAAGGCCCGAAAAACAGATTTTCAAAATATTTTTGATGTCGTGAACCTTAAAGCGCCCATTGCCATTCCACCCAGTGCGTCCTTGAATCGCTATGCTGTGGTCAGGGGACAAAGCCACATCAGTGAAAACGTCCTGGTGGCACAGCGGGCATATCTGAGAAATGCATGGATGGGAAAGGGTGCCAATGCCCAGGAGAACTGTTACATCATCAATTCCCGTCTTGAAGGCAACAACATTACGGCCCATGGCGGTAAAGTCATCCACGCCCGTCTGGGGGAAAATGTTTTTGTCGGCTTTAATTCTTTTCTCCGGGGAACCCAGGATTTTCCCTTGGAGATCGGGGAAAGAAGTATTGTTATGCCGCACACCATCATTGATCTGAATGCACCCTTAAAGATTCCGGCAGGGCATATCGCTTGGGGTTACATCAGAAACGCCGAGGACCTTGCACGACACAGCGTTTCCATCAAAGCGCTCTCTGAGGTTGACGGCAAATTCAACCTGGGTGCCATGAAATTTAAGGGCAGCGGTGCTAAATTTGTTCAGGCCTTTAAACTTCGAATCGAGCATATTTTAGAGGCCAACGGTGCTTTTTTTGACGGCCGGCAAAACATGGGGCATGCCCAGAATTCGCAGGACATTTCATTCAATATCATTCATCCCTATCGGAAGGGCCCGCAACAGGGCATTTATCCAAGGATAGATATTCAGCCATAAAAAAAATAATACCCAAAATGAGCGCAAACAAAATAACGATAAATGGTAAAAAATAACAATTACCGTTCAGAAAAAGCCATGCCCAATTCAGATTTCATCCAACTTATGAAAGAAAAAGCAGAAACCGTACAGGCTATTGTTTCGAAAATTAATCATATGGAGCAAGCATTCCGGTACACGATCGATTTGACCCAAAAACAGGGCGGCAAAACCGTTGCTGCTACAGGATTAAAACCAAACGAAGCGCGCCTTCTGAAAAAAGCGTGTGAAGCGTCCGAACTCGAGTTGCTCGAATTTCCCTTAAGGCTTCATACCCATGAGATTCACACATCTCTTACGCCTGTTGACTGGGGGATTGCCGAAACCGGAACATTGGTGATCGATTCTTCCTCCGAAGATGTTCGTATTGCCACCATGCTGGCCGAAACCCATGTCGCTGTTTTGCCGGCCTCAAAAATCAAACCCGACAGCGCAGCTTTGGAAACGGAATTGAATGCCGTCCTGAAGGCCGAAACCCCGTCTTATTATGCGTTCATTACCGGTGCCAGCAGAACGGCAGATATCGAAAGGGTTCTGACTATAGGGGTCCACGGTCCCCAGGAGCTACATATTCTTATCGTGGAGGAAGATTCCGAATGATCAAAACCGCCCAGGATATGAAATCGTATAAAAAGCAGCTCAAAGAGGCCCTTTCCGATCAATTTCTTCGAACTGCATTGGACAACTTTTATACAGCGTATCGGGAAAACCGCTCCGCAGTTTATGACGGTATAGATTTTGAAGGTATAAAAAAAAAGATCGCAACTGAAAAAGACGGCGCACTGCCGTATCTTAAAGAACTGTATGAAGAATTCAAGGTCCATGCAGAAACCGCCGGTGCCAAAGTTCATATGGCTAGAAATGCGCAGCAGGCCAATGAAATTATTGCTGCCATTGCAAAGGAAAATCATGTAAAAAAAATCGTCAAATCCAAATCGATGACCGCCGAAGAGACGTTCCTCAACGATCATTTAGAAAAGGGGGGCTTTACGGTAACAGAGACCGATCTGGGTGAATGGATTATCCAGCTTCGCAAAGAAGGACCGTCCCATATGGTGCTTCCCGCCATCCACCTTTCCCGCCATCAGGTGGGCGATCTGTTTGCAGATGTAACCGGAAAAAAGCAAAACTCTGAAGATATCGACAAACTGGTCAAAGTTGCCAGACAAGAACTCAGACCCGCCTATCTGGAGGCGGATATGGGGATCAGCGGGGCCAATTTCGCCATTGCGGAATCCGGATCTTTGGGTCTGGTCACCAATGAAGGGAATATGCGTCTGGTGACGACAATGCCGAGGGTCCATGTGGCGCTGGTCGGTTATGACAAGTTGATTCCGGATTTAAAGACGATGCTTCGAATCCTTAAAGTCCTTCCCAGAAACGCCACCGGTCAGGCGATCACCTCTTATGTCACGTGGATAAAGGGCGCTGTGGAATGCGGCGCTTCTCCATCGAACCGGAAAGTCATGCATATCGTGTTTCTGGACAACGGACGGCTTGCCCTTGCCAAAGACCCGGTCTTTTCACCGGCTCTCAGGTGCATTCGATGCGGGGCCTGTGCCAATGTCTGCCCCGTCTACAGCAAGGTGGGCGGCCATAAATATGGCCATGTCTACATCGGTGCAATCGGTTTGATTCTAACCCTTTTTTACCATGGTATAGAAAATGACCGGGTGATCGTACAAAACTGCATCAACTGTCAAGCGTGCAGAGAAGTGTGTCCCGTGGACATCGATCTTCCCCATCTGATTAAAAAGACCTATCGTGCGGTGTTGGATCAAGAAGGGAAAACACCCGTGAAAAATTTCATTCTTTCCAGGGTTATGAAAAACCGCCGCCTTTTTCATTTTATCCTCCGCCAAGCCTATCTTGCCCAGAAGCCGCTGGCCCAAAAAGGGCCCATGATCCGCCATTTACCGAATTTTTTTGAAAAAAGACACGGATTTCGAAGCCTTCCGGTAATCGCCGAAACGCCATTTAGAGATCAATGGAAACACCTGCGCAAACACGTTGTCCGTCCGAAATATACCGTCGCGCTCTTTGCCGGATGTGCCGTTGATTTCATCTACCCTGAACACGCCAGAGCCCTCCTTACACTACTTGAAAGACACCGTGTTCAGGTAGAGTTTCCCAAGGATCAAACCTGCTGCGGATTACCCGCATTGATGGCTGCTGAGGAGGAAACCGCCCAAGACGTAGCGCTTCAGAATATTCGAGCAGTGCCGCCTGAAAATTATGATTACATCCTTACCCTGTGCGCTTCCTGCGCGTCTCATCTCAAGCACAATGGTTTCAAGATATTCAAAAGAGATTCTAATTGGCTTGGAAAGCTAAAAGAATTTTCGGATAAAATCATCGATTTCAGTTCTTTTATGGTCAATGTGCTCGATGTGTCTTCAGAAGAATTTAAGGCAACCCATAAAAAAGTTGCCTATCACGCCCCGTGCCATCTTTGCCGGGGCCTGCATGTCACCACGGAACCCCGAAAGCTTATCCAATTGGCGGGTTACACGTATGTAAGGTCTAAGGACGAAGATGTCTGCTGCGGGTTTGGCGGATCTTATTCAATCGATTTTCCTGAAATATCTGCCGAGATCCTTAAAAAGAAGCTGGACAATGTGGAAGATACCGCGGCCGAGCTTCTGGTCACGGACTGTCCGGGTTGCGTTCTTCAGCTACGCGGCGGGATGGATAAACGCGGCGGAAAGATTCAGGTCAAACATATTGCAGAACTTCTTGCCGAAACAAAACAATAACTCAAGTTTTGCACCGACCGGTAACGCGTACAGTTAAACTATCAAATGATTCGCTTTTGAAGCGTCGGTTTTAACCCTGGAGGATGAAAAGTGGCGGAAAGAGCACATATATCGAAGCTTATCGTTATTGTTTGGATAATATTCTTTTGGGGCTGTGCCCAGCAGCGTCCGGTCCTTTACCCAAATCCCTACCTGCAGAACGTCGGGAATGAAAAGGCCCGGGCCGATATCGATGAATGTATGCGTTTGGCCACCGAGTATGGTGCCAAGGAGGACGTCGGCGGAAAGATCGCCAAAGATACGGCCACCGGTGCTGCCGTCGGTGCAGCCACAGGCGCTGCAATAGGCGCCGTGCTCGGCAAAAATGTGGGACGCGCTGCAGGTGCGGGTGCAGCAGGGGCCGGCGCCGGCGTGTTGACGCATCGTGCGATCCGTTCAGGGGAAGCTGATCCGCTCTTTCGCCGTTATGTTGAAAAATGCCTCCAAGAGAAGGGCTATGAAACCATCGGCTGGCGGTAATTCGTATTTCTCATAAAAATTTCGGGCTAAGATTTAAGTATTAAATAGGCGACGTATCCCACATAACAGGCCAAAAGAACAACACCGTCCTTGCGATTCACAACGTAAGTCTTTCTCATCATCAGCCACGGCAGAATGCTGACAAAAATCATTACCATGTAATCGAAAAGCAGACCGCTTTGAACGAAACCCCCGGGAAGCGTAATGGGCCTCACCAGAGCGGCTGCACCGAGCACACTGAGAATGTTAAAAACATTGCTCCCCACAAGGTTGCCGATGCTGATATCCATCTCTTTCCTAAATGCGGCAACAACGGAAGTGGCCAGCTCAGGAAGGGAGGTCCCCAGAGCCACGATGGTCAGACCGATGAACTTTTCGCTGACGCCGAATATTTTCATGATGGCTACGGCGGCTTCAATAAAAATCTCAGCACCGACCACCACCCCGACAATTCCCGCGGAGATCCATACCATCTGCCGGGTTCTGGACGGCACAAATTCAATTTCTTCAACGGCATGGGCGAAAGCGACACTCTCTCCATTTAACGTCCGCCTGGATTCTTTAACGGCAATGTAATAATTGAAGCATGTGTATAAGATGATTCCACAGAAAAGCGACGCACCTTCGAGTCTACTGATTTCCGAATTAAGAGAAATCAGCAAAAGATATAAGGATACCCCGAACATTATCGGTATGTCTCGATGGAATACCGACCGATGACTTTTTATCGGGTGTATTAAGGCTGCCAGGCCGAGAACAAGCGCTATGTTGCAAATATTACTTCCGACGACATTGCCCACAGCGATCATGCTTTTACCTTTAATGGAAGAGACGACGCTGACAACCAGCTCAGGTGCTGAAGTCCCGAATGCAACGACCGTCAAACCGATAACCAAAGGTTTCAAACCGAGATTCCGTGCAAGGCTTGAAGATCCTTTTACCAGCCAGTTGGCGCCATAATAGAGCAGTAAAAACCCTAATGCAAAAAGGGCTATGTTGAGTATCATATAGAAGCTCCGGCAAAAATTCTCTTAATTTCCATATTCGTATCAAACTTACACTATAAATGTAACCCCTTCAGCGAAAAAAGTAAAATCGATCACAAAAATACTTCAGCACGACACAACCTGCCTACAGGAATGGCAAAATAGCCAAAGAACGAACATGTATATTTTTTCTTGCTGTGGTGATAAATTCCATTTCTTTTCCGGCCGATCCGGGTTAAGAAAAATGGTTGCATAAAAGTTTCGATTTAGGGTAAAAA